>DATNDC010000133.1:0-36111 GCA_035607055.1 Polyangia bacterium | reverse complement strand
CTGCTAGCGGTGCAGTCGCACGACGCCCGGGATCGAATCGAAGCCCCGATCGAACGACAGGATGTGCGCGATCTCCGCTGCCTCCATCACCGCGGCGTGGATGGCGTCCCTGGCCGAAATCCGGCGCTGTCCGAGAACGATGGCCTTGGCGCGCTCCGCGTCGGCGCCGGTGACCGGAAGCACCTCGTCGACGATTCCAAGCAAGGCGTCGAATGCAGGCTGAATCGCGTCGCGCCGATCGATAGCGACGTAGCGATGCAGGATCTCCTGCAGCACCTCCGCGTCGGTCACCAGCTTCTCGCCATCGGAGAGCGCGGCCTCCAGCAACCGGCGCGCGTCGGCCTTGTGCGGATGCGCGGCGCCCACGAGGTACATCGGAATGTTGGAATCGACGAAGATCAGGGCATCACATCGTCGGTCCGGCCCTTGTCGATCTCCGCGAGCATCCGATCGATGTCCGCCGTCGGGAAAGCCTGCTCCGCCCCGCGCCGTAAGACCTCGAGCTTCTTCTTCAGGTCACCGCTCGGCTCTGCCCGCCGGGCCTTGCGCAGAGCCTGCCGGACCCACTCCGAGCTCGTCATGTGGCTCCGCCGGGCCGCCCGCCGAATCTCGGCGAGCTCCTCGTCGTCGAGGATCACCTGAAGCCGCTTACTCATCACATGAGTATGACATACTCATGTGATGAGTCGAGGAGAGCGCGACCGGCTCGCCGGCGGGGCGGAATGCGGAGGTCAGCGCGCCCTGGTCATCGGCGCCGGCAGCAGCGGGCGCCCGAGGATGGTCTGCGAGCGGACGTAGCGCTCGAGCGCGTCGATGGCCTTGCTGTACATGGCGTTCGCGTAGTAGGCGCGGCCGAGGTAGTAGAGGCACTCGGGGCGGCGGGCGGCGAACGTCGCGTCGTCGGCCAGCGCCTTCAGCTCCTCGATGGCGTCGCCGTAGAACTCGGCCTTGTAGTCGAGGAAACCGGTCAAGAGCGAGAAGTCCTGGCCGAGGCCGGTCCAGATCTCCTCGGGCCACTTCTCGAGGATCTTGTAGCCGGTGGCGTAGCGCCTGGCCCGGTATTCGGCGATGACGTCCCGGTACTGGTCGTTCACCAGCGTCACGTAGTCGCGGTGCGCGGCGGCGAGCTTGGCGGGAACGACCGGCGGCGCCAGCTCCTCGCCGGGGGCGAGCGGGATCTCCGGGTCGCGGTCGAGGCGGGTGGAGACCAGGTTCAACAAGAGCCGCGCGTGCTGCGCCTCGGGCGGGTTGCCGGCGGCCTCGGCGCGGCGGCACCAGAGCTCGGACTCGCGCGCCTTGCCGTGCGCCAGCAGGCTGCGCGACAGCAACCCCGCGCGCGCGCCGCCCTCCGGGCCCTCGTACCCCTTCACCAGGCCGGTCAGGCGGCCGTAGGGCCAGAGCGGACCGTAGACCTTGGCCAGGTAGGGATCGAACTTGGCGTAGCCGAGGAGATCGCGCGGCGCCGCGAACTCGATGCGCGCGTTGTCGTCGGTGTTGATCACGGAACCGGCGGTGAAAGACTCCAGCTCCTCCGGGCCAAGCAGCAGGTAGGCCAGGACGTCGTGGGCGGAGTTGAGGCCGCCCCGGCGGGCCTCGGCGCGCACGGAGGGGATACTGAACGCGCGCTCGAGCAGGTCGATGTCCAGCGGCAGCGGCTTCATGCTGCCGACCAGGATGGTGTCCGACGAGAGGTCCTCGGCGGCGAACACGTAGACGTACGGGAACTCCTGGCGGACGGTGCCGTAGATGGTCTTGATGTTCCAGGGGGCCATCTCGTAGAGCTGCGCCCACTGGCAGAAGATCCCGTCCGCGGCGAGGCGCGTCTTGACGCTGCGGAAGTACTCGCGGGTGAACAGGTTCGACACGCCGGTCAGCCAGGGGTTCGACGGCTCGCTGACGATGACGTCGAACTTGTCCCTTCGCTGCGTGAGGAAGTTCCGCCCGTCGCCGACGCGCGCCGTGACCTTCGGGTTCTGCAGTGGCCGGTGGTTGTCGTTGTCGAAGAAGCGCGAGGCGCGGTAGATGGCCGGCTCGAGCTCGACCACCTCCAGCGACGCGATCGGGTATTGGGTGATAGCGCCCGCGGTGACCCCGGAGCCGAAGCCGACCAGCGCCACCTTGGGCGGCGTCTCGCCGCGGTAGAAGAGCAGCGGCAAGAGGCCGACCATGATCTGCGTCGGCATGTCGGCGTCGTTGGAGGCGTCGACCTTGCCGTTGTTCTTGAGCGAGTAGGTCTTGGCGTCCCACTGGTCGACGCTCACCGTGGTCGCCGTCCCGTCCTCGTAGAAGACCAGCTTGGGGTCCTTCCAGACGTGCTTGCGCAGCTTGCGACTGATGTACTCGCGCGCCACGCTCATCCGGAAGAACCCCGAAGAGAACGTCACCAGGTTCCAGCGCGGCAGCACGAGACCGATGAGCGCCAGCGCCACCGCCGCCGCCACCCCCGCGCGCCGGTGCTTGCGCGACAGCGCCGGCGCGACGCCGAACAGCACGGCGGCCAGGATCAGATCACCCAGCACCGCCACGTAGATGCCGCGCTGGAGCCCCAGCTTGGGCAGCACGACGAACCCCGAGAGAAAGGACCCCACGATGGCGCCGACCGTGTTGAGCGCGTAGGCGTGACCCACGTCGCGTCCGACCGAGTCGAGCCCGCCCGCCGCGATCCGCATCGTCAAGGGGAAGACGCCCCCCATGAGGATCGTCGCCGGCAGCAGGATCATGCAGGCCATGAAAAACTGACAAACGAGGATGGTGTCGACGCCGAACCCCGACGACTGCAAGAGCCAGGTGAAGACGAACGGCATCTGATCGGTGAAGAGGTAGGTCACGCCGACGGCGGTCGCGGTCCCGAGGTGCAACATCGCCAGCCAGCGCACAGGGTGAGGCGTTCGCTGGCTCGTGCGCCCGAACAGCGCCGCCCCCACGCCGAGGCCGACGAGAAACGCCAGCAGGATGAGCGTGAATGAAAAGATCGATGACCCCAGCAGCACCGCCAGCGCGCGGGTCCAGAGCACCTGCAGCGTCATGGCCGTCGCGCCGGAGACCGCGAACGCCACCAGCACCGCGCGGCGGGCGCGGTCGTCGATCTCGGGCGGCGGCGGCAAGACCGACCCCTCCAGGTTGGCGGCCGCGGCGGCCGCGTCGAGCCGCTCGTCGATCGAGATCCCCTCCTGGGCGTTCTCCGGCAGATAGCGGCGCGCCAGCAGGATCGCCCCCGCCAGCGTCAGGTCGAACGACGCGGCAGTGACGTTCGTCAAGGAGAGGCCGATGGTGGGCAGGAAGACGAAGCCGGCGAAGAACGCGCCCGCCACGGCGCCGAACAGGTTGACCGAATAGAGCGTGCCGATGCGCAGGCCGATGCGCCGCAGCTCCCACGGCCGCGTCACGAAGTGGCGGGCCAGAAACGGCAGCGTCGCCCCCATCAGCGTCGTCGGCGCCAGCAGGATCCCCGCCGAGGCGATGAAGCGCAGCACCGACAGGAGGGCGTAGCGATCGCCGAACGCGCTCCAGAGCCCTCGGTTGAGCCCGGGGTAGAGCGTCATCACCAGCGGCACGAGCAGCGCGTAGACGCCGATCCCCGCCTCAGCCAGCGCGTAGGCCCGGACCGGGTCCTTGAGCCGGTCGGCGTACTTGCCAGCCAGGTAGGACCCCAGGCCGAGCCCCCCCATGAACGCCGTCAGCACCGTCGAGACGGCGAGCGTCGTCGACCCGAAGACCAGCGTCAGCATCCGGGTCCAGAGCATCTCGAGGATGAGCCCCGAGGCCCCGGAGAGGAAGAAACAGGCCAAAACCACGACCCGCATGGGTCGCGCAATTTACCACTTTCGTGACGTCCCTCGTTGACGCAGTGGGCTCGACCGGCTTTATTTTGGGCAACCGGAACCCCGGCCATGCCAGTCAAACCCCCTCAAACGACGATGTTCGGCGTCTCGGCAGTGAACGCGATCGAGGGGCTGTTGGTTCCGGCGGGGGGGGCGCGCGGCGAGCTGGACGACGCGGCGCTCTGCGCCGCCATCAAGCGCAGCGATCCGGGGAGCCGCGAGGCGCTCTATCACCGCTACAAGCGGCGCGTCTACAGCCTGGCGGTGCGCATCGTCGGTCCCGTCGACGCCGAGGAGGTCGCCCAGGAGGCGTTCATCCGCATCTTCCGCGGGCTCCCCAAGTTCCGCGGCGACGCGGCGCTCTCGACCTGGATCTACCGGCTGGCGGTGAACGCCGCGCTGTCGCACCGCACGCGGCGCGCCGCCGCGCGGCTGCCGACCGAGGAGGGCGCCGGCGACAAGACGATCGAGGCCCAGCCCGCCGAGGAGCCGGCGCCGGGCGACGCGGTCTTGCGCGCGCGGCTCGAACGGGCCCTGGTGCGGCTGCCGGCGGGCTACCGCACGGTCATCGTTCTGCACGACGTCGAGGGGCTGGAGCACGAGGAGATCGCCTCGATCCTGAGCTGCCACGTCGGGACCTCGAAGTCGCAGCTGCACAAGGCGCGCGCCAAGCTGCGCGAGATCCTGGCCGCCGACGGCATCACCGCCGCCGAGCTGGAGAACGGGTAGGCGACACGATGGCCACCGGAAAGCCCCCCTGCCCGCAGACGACCGAGACGCTGTCGGCGTTCGTCGACGGCGATCTGTCGCCGGCGGAGTCGCAGGCGATGCGCGTGCACCTGGCCGACTGCCCGCGCTGTACCGTCTCGCTCGCCGAGCTGCGGGCCATGTTGACCGCCGCCCGCGCCTTCGAGCGCCCGGAACCGCCGCCGACGCTGTGGGCCGCCGTCGAGGGGGCCCTAGACGATCGCCAAAAGCACGATCGTCCCTGGTGGCTGTCGCTGCGCCTGTTCGGGACGGGCGCGCTGGCGGGGGCCGCCGCGGTCTCCGTCATCGCGCTGGGCCTCGCCTCCTGGCGGACGCATCAGGCGACCGCGCCGGTCGCGCCGACCTCGGCGGTCGCGCTGGCGTCGGCGTCCAGCGATCCGCTGCTCAACGAGGCCGAGGCCGAGTTCGCCAGCGCGGCGGCCGCCTACGAGAAGTCGATCGAGAAGCTGCGCGGCCTGCTCGCGCGCGAGGAGCCGCGCTGGAGCCCGGCCGAGCGCGCCCGCTGCGCCGAGCGGCTGGCGCAGCTCGACGAAGCGATCGCCAGCTCGCGGGACCTGGCCCGCAAGACCCCCGGCGACACCGTGGGGAACGAACAGCTGTTCGCCGCCTACCAGCAGAAGATCGCCTTCCTGGCGGAGGCGGTCCACCGCGGCGGGACGTTCCGGGAAGGCGAGCCGGCGCCGTGAGGCGCCTGGTGCTCGCCGTCGCGTTCGGGCTGGCCGCCGCGGCGCCGGCGCGCGCGGCCGAACCGAGCGGCGGGCCCCCGGCCGCGCCGACGCTGGTCGACCGCCGCGAGATCATCGTCCCGGCGCGCGGCGCCGAGCTGGTCCGGGTCGACAACCTGCTCGGCCGGGTGGGCATCCGCGGCACGGCGCGCCCCGGCGAGATCCACGTGGTGGCCGAGAAGCGGGCCTCCAGCGCCGAGGTGCTGGGCCGGCTGCGCGTGCACTACACGGCCTTCGAGAGCGGCGAGATCCAGATCGACACCCGGGTCGAGCTGGGCGGGCGCGAGCGCTCGCTGCCGCTCGCCGACAGCGGCATCGACCTCTGGCTGGAGGTGCCGCCCGACGTGGCGGTCGAGGCCAAGACCTTCGGCGGCGACGTCTCGGCCTCGGGGCTGCGCGCCGGCGCCAAGCTGGAGACGACCGGCGGGCGGATCGGCGTCTCAGACGTGCGGGGCGGCGTCGTCACCCATCAGCTGCGGGGCGGACAGAAGGTCGCCGCCGTCGAAGGGGACGTCGACCTCGACGGCGTCGAGGGGGACATGGACCTCAAGGATCTGGGGGGCGGCCGGGTCGACGCCCGGCTCGTCGACGGCAACATCCGCGCCGAGGACGTGCGCGACGACTTCGTTCGGCTGGTGACCACCACCGGGCACGTGGTCCTCATCGGCGTGATCCGCCCGGCGGCCCACTACGACCTGCGCAGCTACGCGGGCGAGGTGCGGTTCCTGCCGACCGGCGAGCCGCCGCCCTTCGAGCTGCGCGCCCGCTCGGCCACCCCACTCGCGAGCACGGTCCCGCTTCACGGAACGCGTCACGACGGCGAGTGGCTGCGCGCCGAGTACCTCGGGCGCCGGACCGCGGCCCGACCGCGCGCCGCGCTCGTCGAGCTCTCCTCGACGCTGGCCGGGGTGGTCATCCAGCTCCAGCCCCGCACCGCCGCCCAAGAGGTTCAATAGGCGCTTCGATAGGTACTTCAATAGCCCGTGCAGTAGCCCTGCAGTGACGCCCCCGAGGTGTTAAGGTATCCGTTTCGGGCCCTCCGGGATGCGCATCGGAATCTTCTCCGACACACACGCCAACATCGAAGCGCTGGAGGTCGTCCTCAAGGCGCTCGACGACGAGGCGGTCGATGAGCGCGTCTGCCTGGGCGACACCGTGGGGTACGGCGCCAGCCCCAACGAGTGCTGCGCCCTCATCCGCGCGCGCACCGCCCACACGATCCTGGGCAACCATGACGCCGCCGTGGCGGGCCGGATGGACTATTCGTACTACTACCACGCCGCCCGGCACGCGCTGGACATGCACGCGCGCCTGCTCACGCCCGAGAACATGCAGTGGCTGAAGAACCTCCCCTACGAGGTGCGCAAGGGGGACGTCCACTACTGCCATGGCTCGCCGCTCAACATCGAAGAGTTCGACTACATCTTCGCGCGCGACCAGGCGGCGCAGTGCCTGGAGATCTGGGACGACTTGGCGCCGCTGACGCTCATCGGCCACTCGCACCTCTGCAAGTCGTTCGCGCTCTCACCCGACGGCGTCCACGAGGTGGTGGCCGACAAGTTCGAGCTCAGACCCGGGTGGAAGTACATCGTCAGCGTCGGCTCGGTCGGGCAGCCGCGCGACTACGACCCCCGCGCCAGCTACGTCCTCTACGACACCGATCAGAAGCTGTTCGAGTTCCGGCGCGTCGAGTACGACGTGAAGGCCTCGGCGGAGAAGATCTTCGGGTCGGACCTGGAACCGAACTTCGGTCACCGATTGTTCATTGGGGTCTGAGCTGGGCGTCTGACGTGCGGCGCGCGCTCCGCTTCGCCCTCCTCTCGGCGCCGCTGGTGCTGGGCGCCCGCCTGGGCTTGGCCGCGCCGGCGGCGCCCTGCCTGGACGTCGACCCCGCCACCGGCCGCAGTGGGCCCGAAACCTCGCCCGCGGTGACCTGGACCGAGGTCGAGTCGCGCGGCGGCATCGTCCCCGACATCGACGAGGACCCGAGCCACGCGCCGCCCGCCTGGTGGCGCTACCCCGGGACGCGCCGCTCTGCCGACATCCTGGCGGCGGAGGCCAAGAACCCGCGCGGGCTCTACGACACGGTCCCGGCCGCCGACCTCAAGAAGGGGGACCTGCTGGTCCGGACCCGCGGCGCCGGCGCCTGCGGCAAGATGACCGTCATCGTCGGCACCGTCGACGACGGCTTCGTGACCGTGGAGGCGGGCGCCGACGACAAGCCTGCCACGCGCGCCAACGATCCGGTCTTCTTCGACGGCAAGGCGCTGCGTCCCGAGGTGGCCGCGTATCGAATCAGGGTCAAGAAGGACAGCTCGCTCGGGCACGTGCGGGAGATCGAGCGCGACCTCGCGCACCTGGAACGGACCATCTCCGAACGCCCGCCGCTCGTCGCCAAGAAGGGGGCCGGCGTCGTCGACGACAAGGTCCACGAGCTGGTCGACGAGTCGTGGTCGCTGGGGGCCGACCCGGCCTTCGGCGAGGACCGCCGCGTCTTGACCGGGCGCGCCCTGGCGCTGGCCGCCGCGCTCGACTGGCCGGCCGCCGCCGAGGAGGCCGCCGCCGTCCTCGACGGTGTGCTGCGCAAGACGCCGCTGCGCGCGGACGCCATCCTCGCGCGCGCCGCCGTCTTCCTGCTGGCGGGGGACGCCGGCAAGGCGGTCACGCTGACCGAGGCGGCCAAGGCGATCCCCGACGTCCCGCCGCGCATCCACTATCTCCTGGCCCGCGCGCTCCTGGCCCAAGGCAAGCAGACCGACGGGCTGGCCGAGCTCGAGCGCTACCGCGAGCTTGCCCCGGACGACGCGTTGGCCGCGCGCCTCGCGGCCGAGGCACGCGCTGCAAAGGCGGTCCCGCTCGTCCCCGCGCCGGCGCCCCCGGGCGGGGCGCCGCCCCTGCGCTTCTCGGCGACCGAAGATCGGGCCACGCTGGCGAGCGAGGCCTACGACGTCGCCATCAGCTGGCCGCTCGACTGGCGGATCGACAACCTCGTGGCCTCGCCCGACTCGGGGCTGCTGGTGGGGTTCGCCACCGGCCGCGTCCTGCGCGAGGACGGCGAGGCCGAGCGCGCCAGCGCCAACCTGCTGGTCCAGCGCCCCCCCGCCGGCGAGGCCAAGGCGCTCGGCCGGAAGGCGGCGCGCAACATCTTCCCCACCGCCAAGCTGAAGTCGCTGCCGCCACTTCTCCCCGGGAGCACGCGCGAGCAGTTCCGCGAAAAGGCGCCAGGAGATCGCACCACCCACCTCGGCGAGGTGACGACGATCGAACGCAACGGCGTCGTCACCTTCATCGTGCTCAACGCGACGGTCGCGACCTACCCGAAGCTGAAGGAAGCCTACGCCGCGTTCGTCAAGAGCTTCCGCCCGGCCCAGGCCGTCAAAAACTGAACGAGGGCCGCGGGCCGTCTGCGAGGGCCAGCGTCCGCGCGCGGCGCCGTCCCATCGACGCCGCGCGGGACCGACGCTCTACTTCGCGCGCGAGAAGAGCCCCGTCAGCTTCGCCGTGGCGATCGCGTTGGCCTTGGCGTTGAAGCCGACCATCGCGGCAGTCGCGCCCGGCGGCACTTCGATCTTGTCGACCTTGAGCGCGTACAACATGAACTGGTAGTGGTGCTTGCCGCTGCCCGGCGGCGGACAGGGGCCGCCCCACCCCGGCTTCCCGAAGTCGGTGTTCCCTTCCACGGCACCCTTCGGAAGCGTCGCCGCCGTCGCCCCCTCCGGCAGCGACGTCGCGTCGGCCGGGATGTTGTAGACGACCCAGTGCCACCACCCCGATCCCGTCGGCGCGTCGGGGTCGTGCACCATGAGCGCGAAGCTCTTGGTCCCGGCCGGCGGGTTCTTCCACTCGAGCGGCGGCGAGACATTCTGCCCCGTGCACCCCATCGCGTTGAAGGAGTACTTCTCCGGGATGGCGGCGTTGTTCTTGAACGCCGAGCTCGTCATCGTGAACGCCCCCGCCGCCTCGACCTTCTTCGGCGCCGTCAGCGACGCCGCCACGCTCCCCGCAGTCACCAGCGCCAACATTCCGATCTTCCAGCTGCTCCTCATGTTCCGGCCTCCTTTTTTTCCCAAGTGGCCCGAACGTTAGCAACCGAAGCTCAGCCGTCAAGGCGCAGCCTGGGTACAAGGCGCAGCATCCCGAGCACGGAAGTTGAATACCGGCTCACGGCGCGAGCCCGGCGGCGCCGGGGACCAAAGGGCGCCCTCGGAGCACGGACACCCAATGCGCCCGGCCCGTCAACGCCTGCGAGCGCAGCGTGGCTTCGCCACGCGGAGCGAGCCGGGGGCGCGGGGGGCCAAAGGGCGCGCAGCGCCCGACGCCCCCCGGCTAAATAGAAACGGGGGGCTCTCGGCCCCCCGTGCGTGCGACGCGACTGGCGATTTCGACTCCGTCCTTCGTTCCGAGCACCTTTTGATCGGGTCGGAATTTCTCGCCGTTCCCATCACCCTGCCCCGGCCACCGCAGCGAGAAAGACGGGCCGCACCGTCAGATCATCTCGTCGTCACACCAGACAACGTAAGGCCGGTGATGCGCCGGTCAAGCCACCCCAGCCGTTCAGAGGCTGTGAAAGTCCGGGGCGCCGGTGGCGCGCGCCAATGCCGACAGCGCCACGTCGTAGTCGTACACCGCTTGCAGGTAACGCGTCCGCATCCCGAAGAAGGCCACCAGCGCGTCCGAAAAATCGCGCGCCTCGGCCAGCCCGACGGCGAAGTTCTGCGCCACCGCCGAGATCCACGCCTTGCCCGCCTTCTCGCCTTTCTCCATGGCGGCCGCGCGCGAGCGCGCCTCGGTCACCTCGCCGTACGCCTTGCGCACCTCCAACATGATCCCGCCCATGGCCGCGCTCTGCTGGTAGCCCATCTGCGCGGCCTCGGCCGCGAGCCGCCGGCTGCGTGCGATCTTCGGGCCGAGGTCGAGCGGGATGCGCAGCCCGGCCGCGACGCCGACCGCGCTGCTGTTGTAGTAGTGGCTGTAGAAAGCGTTGGTCGGGTTGTCCACCCCTTGCGCGGCCGCCAGCACCGCGCCGCCGATGAGGATCAGGTCGGGGTACTCCTTGCGGCGCTCGAGATCGGCGAGTGACTGCTTGGCCTTGCCGGCGTACACCAGCATCTTCACCTCGGGCCGCTGCGCGCGCGCCAGGTCCTCGTAATAGGTCACCGGCCGCTCGGGAACGTCGGGCGGCTCGAACGGATCGTCGTCGACGTCGATGTCGGCCGGCCCGTCGGGCCCGAGCAGCGTGCGCAGGCCGTCGCGCGCCAGCCCCTGCAGCCGCTTGGTCTCGAGCACGCGCGCGTCGAGATCGGCGTGCACCGTCCGCATGCGCAGGCGATCGGTGACCGTCGAGCTGCCGGTCCCCTTCTCCAGATCCTTGTCGATCGTCTTCTGCGCGCTCTCGATGTAGCCGCCCCCCTCGTCGAGCGCGTCCAGCACCTCACGTGCCAGCTTGAGGCCGTAATAGGCCTTGCGGACGTTGAGGTCGAGGTCGGCGCGCGACCCCGCCTCTTTCTCGCGCGACAGCTCGACGCCCGCCTTGGCCGCCGCGATGCCGGCGGAGATCTTCCCGAAATCCCACACCGGCTGAATCAGCTGCACCTCGGTGTGGGTGAAGACGCGGTTCCACGACAGGCTGCTCAGATTCACCTCGGGCGACGAGGTCCTGATGCAGTTGTTCTCGTCGCGGACGCCGAACTGGTTGAAGCACTCCTCCTTCGGCGACGGCGCCAGCAGCGACAGCACGCTCCCCTGCGGCAGCCAGTTCAGCCGCGCCTCCAGCACCTGCGCCTGCATGGCGGCGGTGGCCGCCGCGTCCGCCGCCAGCTGCGGATTGGCGCGCGACATCTGGATCAGCTCCTCGAGCGTGAACTTCCTGGCCGAGGCGGGCGCGGCGGCGAGGGCGACGAGGAGCGCGGGCCACGCGAGGCAAGACCGGACGGTCATCGGCCCGTGACTATACAAGAGCTTCGGCGTCGGAGATCGCGTGGACGGAGCCGGGCTCGGCCCGGCGAAGTCCTCGCGGGGGGAGCGGGACCCTTTCAGGGTCCCGCGGTCAATTGACGTCGTGCACGCCCGATGATACCGGCATGAGATGCCGAACACGCCCCGCCCGGGCCATCCCCAACGCCTCCCTGCTCGACGGACGCCCCGCGATTCGCGGGTCGAGACGGCGCAGCTGGTGCTCCCCGGGCTGACCAACACCCACGGGACGATCTTCGGTGGGATCATGATGCAGTGGATCGACATCGCCGCGGGGATCGCGGCGGCGCGCCACGCGGGGGGGCCGGTGGTGACCGCCTCGATGGACCGGCTGCACTTCCTCGAACCGGTGCAACTGGGCGAGGTGGTGGTGCTGCTGGCGCAGGTCAACTACGCCGCCAGCACCTCGATGGAGGTCGGCGTGCGTGTCATGCGCGAGAACCAGACCACCTTCACGCGCAGCCAGGCCACGCGCGCCTACCTGACCTTCGTGGCCGTCGACGAGCAGGGCCGCCCGCGCCCGGTCCCGGTGCTGCACCCGGAGACGGCCGAGGAGCGGCGCCGGTACACCGACGCCAAGCGCCGCCGGACCGTGCGGCTGCGCGAACGGCGCGCTATGAAGAACGCCTGATGGCGATCACACGCGAGGTGACCCTCCTGGCCCAGGAGGCCGTGCTGGAACCGGCCGGCGCGCCCGCGCGCGAGCTCATCGTGGCGACGGGCGCCGATCGGATCCGGTTTCTGCACGGCCTGGTGACGGGCGACGTCGCCGGACAGGCGCCCGGGCGCGGCTGCCATGCGGCCCTGCTCACCCCCAAGGGGCAGGTGGTCAGCGAGATGCGCATCTTCGTGCGGGCGGACGACGTGCGCCTCGTGGTCGACGCCGGCCAGGCGGCGCCGGTGGCCGCGGCGCTCGCCCGCTACGCGATCATGGACGACTTCGCGGCGGCGCCCGCGCCCGAGCTCTCGCTGTTCGCGATCCTGGGCCCCACCGCGGCCGCCCGCCTCGCCGCCGTCGGCGTCGACGTGACCGCGCTGGCGACCGCGCCGCTGCTGGCGCACGCGGACGTCGGTCCGTTGTGGATCGTGCGCGTCCGTGAGCTCGGCGCGGACGGATTCTGGCTCGGGGGTGCAGCGCCCGAGATCGCGGCGCTGCGGGCGACGCTGGCGGCCAGCGTGCCCGAGCTCGAGCCCGCCGTCGCCGAGGCCGCGCGCATCGAGGCGCTCGAGCCGCGCTTCGGCGCCGAGATCACCGCCGACTATTTCCCGATGGAGGTCGGCCTCGGCGGCGCCATCGACTACACCAAGGGCTGCTACCTCGGGCAGGAGCCGATCGTGCGCGTGCGCGATCGCGGCCACATCAACTGGCGGCTGGTCGGCCTCGACGTGGTCGGCCCGCAGGATCCGCGCCCAGGCGACCCGCTGACCAGCGAGGTCAAACCGAAGGCCGGGAGGATCACCAGCGCCGCCCGCTTCCCGGACGGCCGCGGCGTCGCCCTGGCGATGGCCCACGTCTCCCTCCCCGTCGGCGCCACTGTCAGAGCCGGGGAAATCGAGGCGCGCATCCGCGCCGAAGTCGCCTAGGCGGCGCTCAGGCGCTGATTCTAACTTCGGCGTAGGCCGGATGTCCGGGACAGGTCGGCGGGTTCAATTTCCGCAGCGCGACCCGCACCGTACGCACCGAGGGGAACCGGGCGCGCAGGTTGTCGATGATCCGGCGGGCCAGCGACTCGAGCAGGTGGTGTGGCTCGCCCACCCCGATCCCCACGATCACCTCCGCCACCCGGCTGTAGTCGACGGTGTCGTCCAGCCGGTCGCTCGTCTCGGCGGCCGCGACGTCGACCTCCAGCTCGACGTCGACCTCGAACTTGCGCGTCGTCCGCCGCTCGACGGCGGTGGCGCCGTGACGTCCGTCGAACTCGATCCGCGCCAGCGCGATGGTGAGCATGAAAGGAGACCCAACCTGCTAGCGGGCCGCGCGCGCCGGCTCGCGCTCGGCCGCCGCTTCTCGCTCGGCCTCCAGGTCCTTGCGCAGCTTCCGCTTGATGATCTCGCGCTTGACCGGACCGACCTGATCGATGAGCAGCCGGCCGTTCAGATGATCGGTCTCGTGCTGCAGGGCGCGAGCGAAGAGAGCTTCCCCCTCCGCCTCGAACGTGTTGCCGTCGAGGTCCATGGCCTTCACGCGGGCGCGCATGCCGCGCTTGACGGGCACGAAGATGTTGGGGAACGAGAGGCACCCCTCGTCGCCCGTCTGCGCCTCGTCGGAGATCTCCTGGATCTCCGGGTTGATGAAGACCTTGGCGGGCGACCCTTCGGCGCCCCCGGCGACGTGTCCGTCGACGATGAACAGCCGCACCGGCGCGCCGACCTGAATGGCCGCCAACCCGGCCCCCTCCGCCGCGGCCATCGTCTCGGCCATGTCGGCCACCAGCTGACGCAGGTCGTCGTCGACGCCAGCCACCTCAGCCGATCGCTGGCGGAGCTTGGGGTCCGGGAAGCGCAGGATGGTACGAGTCGCCATGTTGGTGCCGAGTACTAAGATGACATCCGGGAAAAAAAGCCGCAACTGGGCGGAACTCTGCAGTAACGTCGCGGGCCTCCGTCCATCTAAGTAGGCAGATGAGTCTCATTAGATACGCAGACGCCGAGCTTCCCACCGCCCACGGGCCATTTCGCCTGGTGGTCTACCGCGACGCCGCCGACGCCCACAGCGACTCGCCCACCGTGGAAGAGCACATGGCCATCGTCCGCGGCGACGTCGCGGGGATGAGCAACGTGCTCTGTCGCGTCCACTCCGAGTGCTGGACCTCGGAGGTGATCGGGTCGCTCAAGTGCGACTGCCGCGAGCAGCTCGACGCCGCGCTCGAGCGGATCGCCGCCGAGGGGACCGGCCTGGTGGTCTACCTGAGGCAGGAGGGGCGCGGGATCGGCCTCGGCAACAAGGTGCGCGCCTACGCCCTGCAGAACGGCGGCGCCGACACCGTCGAGGCGAACCTGGCGCTGGGGTTCGAGGCCGATGCCCGCCGCTACGACCTGGCGGCGGCGATCCTGGACGACCTCGACGTGCGCTCGGTGCGTCTCTTGACCAACAACCCCCTCAAGGTGGCGGGGCTGCGCGCCGCCGGCGTCAACGTCGCCTCGCGGCTCGCGCACTGGGTGGGCGAGAACCAGCACAACGCCGCCTACCTGGCGGTCAAGCGGCGCAAGATGGGCCATCATCCCGATCAGCCCAGTCAGCTCCGCGCGCTGTCGTCGCTGCGGGCCCGAAAAGGCTAGCGCCCGGCGCCGAACGCGGGCAGGCTTCGCGCATTCCCACCGTCGACGAAATCAAGGCCGCGCTGGCCGAAGTTCAGGACCCGGCGCTCAAGACCGACCTGGTCAGCGCCGGCATGATCGCCGGCGTCGAGCTGGCAGGCGAGCGCGCGCAGATCGCCGTCGAGCTGACCACGCCGGCCTGCCCGTCGAAGGAGGTCATCGTTCGTGGGGTGGAAGAAGCGGTGCGCCGGCTCCCCGGGATCGCCGGGGTGGACGTGAAGCTCACCTCCAAGGTGCGCGGGCGCCCGAACCGCCCCGACAACCCCCGCCTGCCCGGCGTGAAGAACATCATCGCGGTGGCGGCCGGCAAGGGCGGCGTCGGCAAGTCGACCGTCAGCACCAACCTGGCGGCGGCGCTGGCGCGACAGGGAGCCGCGGTCGGCATCATGGACGCCGACGTCTACGGCCCGTCGATCCCGCAGATGATGGGCGACCCCGAGCGCCCCGGGCAGATCGACGCCGGCAACAAGATCATCCCCGCGATCCACCACGGCATGAAGGTGGTCTCGATCGGCTTCTTCGTCGAGCGCGGCGGCGCCGTCATCTGGCGCGGGCCGATGGTGCACAAGCTGCTGCAACAGTTCCTCGAGGACGTGCACTGGGGCGAGCTCGACTATATGATCGTCGACCTGCCGCCCGGCACCGGCGACGCGCAGCTGTCGCTGTCGCAGCTCCTGCCGATCACGGGCGCGGTGATGGTGACCACGCCGCAGGAGGTGTCGGTGATCGACGTCGAGAAGGCGCTCTCGATGTGGACGCGCGTCGAGGTGCCGGTGCTGGGGCTGGTCGAGAACATGAGCGGCTTCGTCTGCCCGAGCTGCGGCCACCACGAGGAGATCTTCCTGCGCGGCGGGGGCCGCAGGCTGGCCGAACGCGCCGGCCTCAAGTTCCTGGGCGACATCCCGCTCGAACCGGCGGTGAGCCGCGCCGGCGACGACGGCACGCCGATCGTGCTGCGCGACCCGAAGTCCAAGGTCGCCGAGATCTTCGCCCGCATCGCCTCCGACGTCGCCTGCCAGCTCTCGGTGAAGAACTCGCCGTCGCTCGAGACCGGCAAGCGCAGCTCGAAGCTGACCCTCATTCGCTGACAAGCTAGCGACCGGCCCAGAGGCCGCGCGGCGCGCTCTTGACGCTTCGGCCTCGACGGAGGAACGTCGCGGTGAGGAGCGAAAGGAGCGCACATGGTGAGCATGCGGGTTGCCCTGCGCGGATCGTCGGTACTCTTGGCCGCAGCCTTGGCCTCGGCGCCCTCGGCCCCGCGCGCCGCTACCGTACCGGTTTGTCAGGGAGGCCGCTTCCACTGCGGCGCGGTCAAGATCGTCGCTGCGCCGCCGCCGGCCGGGACGCAGGCCGCCCCGCCCGCCGGGTTCGGCGCCGCGGACATCGCCGCCGCCTACAACCTCGACATCACGCGCGCCTCCAAGGTGACGGTTGCCGTGATCTCGGCCTACGGCTACCCGGCGGTCGAGACCGACCTCGCGGCATACCGCACGCAGTACGGTCTGCCGGCCTGCACGATCGCCAGCGGCTGCCTGACCGTCGTCAACCAGGAGGGGAAGACCTCGCCGCTGCCGGCGCCGCCGCCCGCCAACAACGACTGGACCGTGTCGGCGGCGCTCGAGCTCGACATGGTGAGCGCCGCCTGCCCGTCCTGCAAGCTGCTCCTCGTCGAGGCCAACGACGATCAGGGCGACGGCCTGCTCACCAACCAGGCGATCGCCGCCGGCCTGGGCGCGACCGTGATCGACAACGAGTGGGGCTCCGCCGAAGACGCGAACACGCCCGCCAGCGATGCCTCCTTCAATCTGCCGGGCGTGAGTGTGCTCGCCGAGGCGGGATTCGGGTACGACAGCGGGCCGGGGCCCATCTTTCCCGCCAGCTCGGAGTACGTCATCGGCGTCTCCAACAGCCACCTCGTGAAGGATGTCGGGACCACCCGTGGCTGGACGGAGACCGCGAATAACGACAGCGGAAGCCTCTGCAGCACCTACATCGCGATGCCGGCGTACCAGCAACAGATCGTGACCAATTGCGCGAAGCGAGCGGGCGCCGACGTGGCCGCGGTCGGCGCTGGAGACTCGCCCGTCCTCGTCTACAACCAAGGCAGCGGCGGCTTGACGCCCATCGCGGGCGGGGCGACCGGTGTCGCCGCCGGCATCGTGGCGCTGGAAGGCCGCGCCGGCGTCGGTCCGGGGTTCTTTTACCAGAATGCGCAGCTCCTCTACGACATCACGTCGGGCACCGACGGGACGTGCGGCAACGTCCTTTGCATAGCCGCGACCGGCTGGGACGGACCGACGGGGAACGGCGCGCTGAACGGTCACGCGCTCGCCAGCGCGTCGCCGCCCGACGCCGGGACTCCGGCCGACGGCGGTCACCCGACCGGCGCGGGCGGCGCCGCGGGAGCGACGGCCGGCGCAGGCGGCAACGCCGGCAGCAGCGGCGGCGCGGCCGGCAGCAGCGGCGGCGCGGCCGGCGGCGGCATGGCGGGCGCGGCCGGCGGCCATGCGACGGCTGGGACCGGAGGCGCCGGGGGCTCGACCAACGCCGGGACGGCCGGCACGAGCGGACCGACCAAAGCCGGCGGCTCGAGCGGATGTGGCTGTGCGGTCGGCCCGGAGCACGGGAGCCCGCGTGGTCTCGTCCTCCTGGCGCTCACGGCCACGACGCTCGTCCTCCGCCGCCGGCGCCGCCGCTAGCGCCGGCGCGGCCAGCGCGGGGCGCACATGACCGAAAGGCGAGCCTACGATCCCCGCTGGGCGCTGCTGGCGGCGATCCTCGGCTCCAGCATGGCGTTCCTCGACGGGACGGTGGTCAACGTCGCGCTGCCCGTCATGCAGGAAAGCCTGGGCGCCACCGTCGGCCAGCTGCAGTGGATCGTCGAGGCCTACGCGCTCATGCTGGCCGCGCTGGTGCTGGTGGGAGGCGCGCTCGGGGACAGGTACGGGCGCCGGGCGGTGTTCACCGTCGGCGTGATCATGTTCGGCCTCGGTTCGGGCGCCTGCGGCGCCGCGCCCGGCGTCTGGTTCCTCATCGGCGCGCGAGCCTTTCAAGGGACGGGCGCGGCGCTGCTGGTGCCGGGGAGCCTGGCCCTCATCAACGCCAGCCATCCGCCGGAGAAGCGCGGGCGCGCCATCGGCACCTGGTCGGCGTGGAGCGCGATCACCGCCTCGATCGGGCCCGTCGCGGGCGGGTGGGTCGCGGCGCACGCCTCCTGGCGCTGGCTCTTCCTCTTCAACCTGCCGATCGCCGCGGCGGTGGTCGGCCTCGCCGCGCGCCGGGTGGCGGAGAGCCGGGACCCCGACGCGCCGCCGCGCCTCGACGTCGCCGGCGCCGCGCTGGCGACGTTGGGCCTGGGCCTGCTCGTCTACGCGCTCATCGAGGCGGGGCCCACCGGCCTCGGCGCCGCGCGCACGATCGTCCTGCTCGCCCTGGGCGGCGCCTGCCTGGCGGCCTTCGTGGTGGTCGAAGCCCGGGTCGCCTCCCCGATGGTCCCCTTGCGGCTCTTCCGCTCGCGCGCCTTTGCCGGGACCAACCTGCTCACGCTGTTTCTCTATGCGGCGCTGGGGGGCGCGCTGTTCTTCGTGCCGTTCAACCTGATTCAGGTTCAGGGTTACTCCGCCGCGCAGGCGGGGGCGGCGCTGTTGCCCTTCGTGCTGCTGGTGTCGGCGCTGAGCGGGCGCGCGGGCGCCCTCGCCACGCGGCTCGGCGCCCGCCCCCTGCTGGTCGGCGGCCCGCTGGTCACCACGGCCGCGTTCCTGCTGCTCGCGCGCGCCGGCATCGGCGGGAGCTACTGGCGCACCTTCTTCCCGGGGATCCTGACGCTGGGGCTCGGGATGGGGCTGACGGTGGCGCCGCTGACGACGGCGGTCATGGCGGCCGTCGACGCGCGGCACGCCGGGCTCGCCTCGGGAATCAACAACGCCGCGGCGCGGACGGCGGGGTTGCTGGCGGTCGCCGCGCTGGGCGTGCTGCTCTTGCACCGGTTCGGCCGCTCGCTCGACGAGGCGCTCGCCGCGCTGCCGCTCTCGCCGGCGGCGAGGCGCATCGTCGACGCGCAACGCGACCGGCTCGGGGGCGCCGACCTGGCGGGCCTTCCGGCCGCGGTCCGGGCCCCGGCCCGGGCGGCGTTCCAGGGCGCCTACCTCTCGGGGTTCCGCGCCCTCATGCTGGCCAGCGCGGCGCTGGCGCTGCTGGCGGCGGGGGCGGGGCACCTGGTCAGCCCGGAAGTCGGTACTATCCCTAAGGGAAACTTGGGAGGAGGCGACGATGCTCGATAACAAGGACGTGATCGCGACGGTGGCTGTGAGGGACCTGCCCGTGGCGCGCAAGTTTTACGAGGGGACGCTGGGGCTCAAGGTGCTGAGCGTCGAGGGAACGGAGGCGATCACCTTCGAGAGCGGCCAGACGAACCTGATCGTCTACCGCTCCCAGTATGCCGGGACCAACAAGGCGACCGCGCTCAACTTCCGGTTGGGTGAGGAGATCGGCGCCACGGTCGCGGGGCTCAAACAAAGAGGGATCGCCTTCGAGCACTACGACTTTCCCGGGGTGACCCGGGAGGGGGACGTGCACGTGATGGGGCCGATCAAGTCGGCCTGGTTCAAGGATCCGGACGGCAACATCATCGCGCTCATGGGCCGCTAGGAGCCTGGCGTGTCACCGTCGGCGCGGACCGCGGACGTCATCATCATCGGGACCGGTCAGGCCGGCGTCCCGCTCGCCACGCGCCTGGCCGCCGCCGGCAAACAGGTGGTCATCCTGGAGCGGGGCAAGCCGGGCGGCACCTGCACCAACGCCGGGTGCACGCCGACGAAGACGCTGGTGGCGAGCGCCCGCGCGGCGCACGTGGCGCGCACGGGCGAGCGGCTGGGCGTCCGGACGAGCGGCCTGACGATCGACTTCGCGGCGGTCATGGCGCGCAAGGAGGCGATCGTCGAGCGGTGGCGCGCCGGGGTCGAGCGCCGGCTCGCCGGGGCGGGCGAGCGCCTGCAATTCGTGCGCGGCCACGGCCGCTTCGTCGGACCGCGGATGGTCGAGGCCAACGGCGACCGCTACCAGGCCCCGCAGGTGGTCATCAACGTCGGCGCGCGCCCGGCGCTGCCCGACCTGCCGGGGCTGGCCGAGGTCGGGCCGCTCACCAGCACGAGCGCGCTCGCGCTGACCAGCCTGCCGGCGCGCCTGCTCATCGTGGGCGGCGGCTACGTGGCCTGCGAGCTCGGGCAGATCTTCCGTCGCCTCGGCGCCGAGGTGACGCTCGTCGAGCGGTCGGACCGACTCCTGTCGCGCGAAGATCCCGAGATCTCCCAGTCCCTGGCCGGCGTCTTTCGCGGCGAGGGGATCGGGCTCGAGCTCGGCGCGCAGGTCGCCTCCGTGGCGCGGGCAGGCGCCGGGATCGAAGTGCGCCTCGGCGACGGCCGCGTGCTCGCCGGGTCGCACCTGCTGGTGGCCACCGGCCGCACGCCGAACACCGCCGACCTCGGCTGCGAGGCGGGCAACGTCGCCCGCGACCCGCAGGGAAAGGTGATGGTGGACGAGCGCTACCAGACCTCCGAGCCCGGCGTGTTCGCCCTGGGCGACTGCGTGCCGGGCCCCCAGTTCACGCACGTCTCCTGGGACGACCACCGCGTTCTTTACGACGTGCTCCTGGGCCACCCGGCGCGGAAGCGGACCGACCGCCTGGTCCCCACCACCATCTTCACCGACCCGCAGGTGGCGGGCGTCGGCCTGACCGAACGGGCGGCGCGCGCGCAGGGACTGCAGATCGAGGTCGCCACGATGCCGTTCGGCAACATCGCGCGCGCCATCGAGACCGACGAGACGGCCGGCGTGGTGCGGATCGTCCTCGACGCCAAGTCCGAGCGGGTGCTGGGCGCCGCGATCGTCGGCGCCGACGCCGGGGAGCTGATTCACGTCTTCAGCACGCTCATGCAGGCCGGGGGCTCGGCCCGCGCCATCGTCGACGGCGAGTACGCGCATCCCACCTTCGCCGAGGGGCTGCAGACGACCTTGATGCGCCTGCCGCGGTACGCGCTTTCGTGAACGCCGTGTCGCCCGTCGCGCCCATCTTGCGCCTCGTCTCCGTCAGCAAGCGGTTCGACGGCGCCACGGCGCTCGACGACGTCAGCCTGGAGGTGCCGGCCGGGCGGACCACGGTTCTGCTGGGGCCGAGCGGGTCCGGCAAGACGACCGCCCTGCGCCTCATGCTGGGGCTGGTCCGTCCGGAGGCGGGGCGCGTCCTCCTGCGCGGGGCGGAGCTGGACCGGGCGGCGCTGCGGCGCGGGCGCACGCAGATGGGTTACGTCGTGCAGGACGGCGGCCTCTTCCCCCACCTGACGGCGCGGCAGAACGTGGCCCTGGTGGCGCGCACGCTGGACTGGCCGGCCACCCGCATCCAGGCGCGCGTGGCCGAGCTCGCCGAATTGGTGCGGCTCTCGGAGAAGACGCTCGCGCGCTACCCGAGCGAGATCTCGGGCGGCCAGAAGCAGCGCGTGGCGCTCATGCGCGCGCTCATGCTCGACGCCGAGCTGCTCTTCCTCGACGAGCCGCTGGGGTCGCTCGATCCGCTCGTGCGGGCCGAGCTGCAGGACGACCTGGTGGCCATCTTCCACCGGCTCGCCAAGTCGGTCGTGCTCGTCACGCACGATCTGGCCGAGGCCGCCCGCCTCGGCGACGTGCTGGTCCTGCTGCGCGAGGGGCGCGTCGTGCAGCAGGGTTCGCTCGACGACTTCGTCTCTCGCCCGGCCTCCCCGTTCGTGACGGCGTTCGTGCGCGCGCAACGGTTCGCCGACCTCGGCCCCGGAGGGCACGCGGGCGCGTGAGTCTCGCCACCGCTCCCCGCGCCTTCTGGCGCCTCTTCGCCTGCAGCCTGGCGCTCGCGCTCGCGGCGCCGCCGCGTCCGGCGCGCGCCGCCCAGCCACGGACGCTGCGGATCGCCTCCAAGGCGTTCACCGAGTCGGTGGTGCTGGCCGAGATCGCGGCCGCGCTCGAGCGCGCGGCGGGCGTGCCGGTCGAGCACCAGGTGGGCCTCGGCGGCTCGCGCGTGCTCTGGGACGCCCTGGCGAACGGCGCCGTCGACGTCTATCCCGAGTACACCGGCACGCTGCTCGACGAGATCTTCGCCCGCGACGGCACCGCGCCCGGCGCGCCCGCGCGCGACCGCGCCTGGCTGATTCGCCAGCTGGCCGCGCGCGGCATCGGCATGACCGAACCGCTCGGCTTCAACAACACGTACGCCATCGGCATGGTGGCGTCGCGCGCGGGCGCGCTCGGCGTGGCGCAGATCTCCGACCTGCGGGCGCACCCCGAGCTGCGCTTCGGGTTCAGCAACGAGTTCATGAGCCGCCACGACGGCTGGCCCGCCCTCCGCCGCCGCTACGATCTCCCGCAGTCCGGCGTCCAGGGCCTGGACCACGACCTCGCCTACCGGGCGCTCGCCCGCGGCGCCGTGGACGCCACCGACCTCTACACCACCGATCCCCAGATCCGCCGCTACGGCCTCCTGCCGCTGCGCGACGACCTGCAGTTCTTCCAGCGCTACGACGCCGTTTTCCTCTATCGCCTGGAGATCGCCGACCGCCTCGGGCCCGCCGCGGTCGCGGCGCTGCAGCGCCTCTCGGGGCGCATCGACGAAGCGACCATGACCGCCCTGAACGCACGCGCCCAGCTCGATCGCGTCCCCCAGGCCGCGGTCGCCGCCGCCTTCGTGCGCGAACGCTTCGGCATTGCCGCCGCGCCTGCCTCGGCGACACCCGGGCGCGCCCTGCTCCGTCGCGTCGGCGAGCACCTGGTCCTGGTCGGCATCTCGCTCCTGGCCGCGATCCTGGTGGCGCTCCCGCTGGGAATCCTGGCGGCCAAACAACCGCGCCTCGGTCAAGCCGTGCTGGCGGCGGTCGGCGTGGTCCAGACGTTGCCGACCTTGGCGCTCCTGGTCTTCATGATCCCCCTCTTCGGGATCGGCGCGCTCCCCGCGATCGTGGCCCTGTTCGTCTACGGCCTCTTGCCCATCGTGCGCAACACCCACGCCGGCCTGAGCGGGATCCCCGACAGCCTGCGCGAGTCGGCCGAGGCCCTCGGCCTCTCCCCCTGGGCCCGGCTGCGGCTCATCGAGCTGCCGCTCGCCAGCCCCCTGATCCTGGCCGGGATCCAGAGCGCCGCCGTCATCAACGTGGGGACCGCGACGCTGGGGGCGCTCATCGGCGCCGGCGGCCTCGGCCAGCCGATCTTCACCGGCATCCGCCTCGACGACATGGGCCTCGTCCTCCAGGGGGCGATCCCCGCTTCGCTGCTCGCCCTCGCCGTGCAGGGCCTCTTCGAGCTCGTCGAGCGGCTGCTGGTGCCGCGCGGACTCCGCCAGCACGCCACCACGACGGAGCGAACCAGTCCGACGACGTGATGAGGGCGAAATCGCCGCCCTTGAGTCGTCGTGCTACTCGGGGTCTCGCGTCTGTGCG
The DNA here is from genome assembly GCA_035607055.1 of Polyangia bacterium. Lineage (GTDB taxonomy): Bacteria > Myxococcota_A > Polyangia > Fen-1088 > Fen-1088 > JADGRB01. Next base: position 13,053 of record DATNDC010000133.1, on the reverse strand, counting down.
GCGCGCCAGAGCTCGGCGTACTTCTCTCGGACATAGGGGTCGAGCTGGCCGGCGAGGTCAGCCGGCAGGCTCGCTGCCTTGATCAGCTCGAGGACGTCAGCGAGATCCTTGAGGCGGTGCGGGGCGGTCATCCCCGAAGCGAGCTTGAGCTCCACGAGCTTGGGGAGGGCGAGGATCCGAAAGCGATCTCCTTCGACCGCGGTCCCCGCCGGATCGGGAAAGCTGACGGGCTTCGGCAATCCGTCGCCCGGAAAATCGCCGGTCAGGAGAACGTCGACGTTCACGCCGTTCTCGGTGTCCCGCAGCCCTTTGCTCCCGGGGAATTTCTCCAGGTAGCCGCGGCCGAGGTAGGTGGCCTTGAACTCGGCCAACCCCTCGCGCGTGACGAGCAGGTCGACGTCCGCCGTGACGCGCTCGTAGCCGTGGGCCCCGAGCGCCATCGCTCCGACGATAGCGTACGGGATCCGGGCGGCCGCCAGGCGCCCGGCGAGCGCTTCAGCCGCCCGGTGAACCCTGCCCGCTTTCATGAAGAACTGCTCCGCATTTTCAGCGGCGTCCTCGAAGCGGCGCTCCAGAAGCCGGCCAGCGGACACCCCTCGATGCTACCACGCGAACCCGCGTGGCCCCGCGGCCACCTCCGCCATGCCACGCTCCCCACGGCGCCAGAGCGACCGCAGGGAGCGAGTTCACCGACGGGAGGCGCAGCTTCGCTGCGCCGGCGTCAACTCAAAGAGGGGGGCTGGTGGGGAGGACAAAGTCCCCCCCGCCCCTATCTCCACTCGCCTTCGACCCAGACCTGGCGGCCTTCGCGGCGCTCCCAGTGGCCCTCGCGCCAGGCGCGGCCGCGGCGCTCGTGCTCCCAGCGACCGGGCGTCCAGACGTAGCGGCCATCGCGCCAGACGTGCGCGCCGCGGATCCAGATCCAGCCCGGACGCGGGGCCGGCTGCACCTCGACCTGCGGCGGCGGGGGCGGGGGCGGCTCGGCGTACTGCGGCTGCGGCGGCGGCGCGGGAGGCGGCGGCGGGCCGGCCTCGACCCACCCGCCCTGGACCCATACTCCGTTCTCCCAGTGGGCGGCGCGCCACATGTGGCCACGGTGCTCGTGCTCCCAGTGGCCACGGCGCCACTTGTATCGGCGCCCGTTCCATTCGTGGTTGCCGGGAACCCAGACCCAACCCGGGCGAGGGGAAGGGACCTCCTCGGCTTCGGGTGGGGGCGGCGGGGGATAGCCGGCCTGTGCGACGACGACCGGCGCCGGCGTGACCGCTGCGCGCGCAGGCGCCGCTGTGGGAGAGAGAAGACTGGCAGACAGGGCGAGTGAAAGGCTGATGGCAGTCATGGTTGGAGTGTATCTCCAATCGGACGCCCGCCGGCGTAACATTAGTCACGAAAAATTTCGTGAGGTCTTAGGGTTTTGACAGGAAGCGCGCCAGGATCGTCTTCACGCCCGCGCTCGCAAACTTCATCGTCACTTTGAGATCGGCGCCCGCGCCCTGCCAGGCGCGTACCTCGCCGACGCCGAAGGATGGATGGCGCAGCTTGGCGCCGACCTGCAGGCCGGGACCAGGCGCGCTCTCCGCGTCGTACTCGACGACGATCTCGCCGGGCTTGGCGCGCGGCGCGGACGGACGCGCCGCCGGCCCGCGCGGCCGCCCGGGCGGCAGATGCGCGAACTCGTCGCGGCGGGGAAACGTCGCGGCGGTCTCCTCGTCGCGGCTCCAGCGGCCGCCCCAGGGACCGCGCCCCTCGCTCGATCCGTAGGCGGCGTACTCGGGCGGGCGCGCGGTGACGATCTGCTCGACGCCTTCGGCCGGCAGATCGCGCAGGAAGCGGCTGGGGATGCCGGGGAGCTCCTGGCCGGAGAGGCGGCGGCGGCGGACGCGTGAAAGATGGAGCAGCGTGCGGGCGCGCGTGACCGCGACGTAGCAGAGGCGCCGCTCCTCCTCGACCGCCGAGTCGTCGTCGACGCTGCGCGCGTGGGGGAAGATCCGCTCCTCGAGCCCGGTGATGAACACCACCGGGAACTCGAGCCCCTTGGCGGTGTGCACGGTCATCAGCGAGACGGCGCCCTTCTCGGGGTCGTAGCCGTCGACGTCGGAGGCCAGCGCGACGCGCTCGAGGAACCCGTGCAGCGTCGGTGGCGGGTCGAGGGCCTCGCGCTCGTACTCGCGCATCTGCGCCACGAGCTCGAGCAGGTTCTCGCTCCGCCCCTCCGCCTCCAGCGTCGCCTCGCCCGCCAGCGCGTCCCGGTAGCCGCTCTCCTCGAGCACCTTCTCGGCCAGCGACGCGGGCCCGAGACCGGCGCCCTCGGCGCGCAGCTTGCGCATCATCTCGACGAACGCGGCGACCTTCTTGCGCGGGCCGGCGCCCAGCAGCTGCTCGTCGGTCGACACCAGCTCGAGCGCCGCCCAGGCCGAGATCTTTCGCTCGTAGATGAGGTCGCCGATCTTGTCCACGGTGGAGGCCCCGATGCCGCGCGCCGGGACGTTGACGATCCGCTGCAGCGCCAGGCCGTCGTCCGGGTTGGCGATGGCGCGCAGGTAGGCGATCAGGTTCTTGATCTCCGCGCGATCGAAGAACCGCGTGCCCCCGACGACCGCGTACGGCAGATCGCGCGCCCGCAGCGCGTCTTCCAGCACCCGCGACTGCGCGTTGGTCCGGTAGAAGACGGCGAAGTCGCGCGGCGCCAGATTGGTCGAGAGCGCGTCTTCGATGCGCGAGGCGACGAACTCCGCCTCGTCGCGCTCGGTCTCCCCCTCGAACACGACGAGCGGATCGCCGTCGCCCGCTGTCGTGAACAGGCGCTTGGGGCGTCTTTCGCTGTTCTTCTCGATGATGGCGTTGGCGGCGCGCAGGATGTTGCCGGTCGAGCGGTAGTTCTGCTCCAGCTTGACCACGCGCGCGCCCGGATGGTCGCGCTCGAAGTCGAGGATGTTGCGGATGTCGGCCCCGCGCCAGCGATAGATCGACTGGTCCTCGTCGCCGACGACGGTGATGCTGCCGGTCCGGCGCGCGAGCAGCCGAACCAGCCGGTACTGCACGCTGTTGGTGTCCTGGAACTCGTCGACCAGCACGTGGTCGAACCGCTCCGCGATCTCCTGCGCGGCGGGCGTCCCGCCGGCCACCAGATCGAGCGTCCGCATCAGCAGGCCGCCGAAGTCGGTGGCGTTGGCCGACGCCAGCCGCTCCTCGTAGAGCTTGTAGGCCTTGCCGATCACGTCGTCGAAGTAGTCGTCGGAGTTGAACGACGCCGCCGAGACCCCCGAGTTCTTGGCGCGGTCGATCGCCGACAGGACCTGGCGCACGGGGAACATCCGCTCGGGGACCTTGAGATCCGTCAGCACCCGCCCGAGCAGCCGCTTCTGATCGTCGTCGTCGTAGATGACGAAGTCCTTGCGCAGCCCGACCGCCTCGCCCCACTGCCGCAGGATGCGCGCCGAGACGGCGTGGAACGTCCCCACCCACAGCCCCCGGCTGCCGACCTTCATCCGCTCCCACAACAGCTTGTCGACCCGCTCGCGCAGCTCGCCGGCCGCCTTGTTGGTGAAGGTGACGGCCACGATGCGCCGGGGGTCGGCCCCGGTCGCCACCAGGCGCGCCAGCCGATAGGTGATGACCCGCGTCTTGCCCGACCCCGCGCCGGCGACGACCACCGTCGGCCCCGGCGGCGCCAGCACCGCCTCCAGCTGCCCGGCGTTCAGCTCGCGCGCCAGCACCTCGGCCGCAAACGGCTCGGGGCGCGGCGCGCGCTCGCTCTCGATCGCGACTTCCGCTTCCATTCGGGCGTTACTCTGTCACACGCGGGCACGACCTCGACTGGCAAAGTTCATGCCCGAGCTTTTCGTTGGCCATCCCTTCGCCGCGCCCTAAGGAGCGGCAGGCCCGGTGATCTGGCGCTCGGCGAGCAGCGCGACGATCTTGGCGATCACGAAGGCCTCGGGCTCGGTGCCGGCGACGCGAAGGTCGCAGGCCTGCGTGCTGGCACCCGAGGGGTCGACGTCGACCAGCAGCATGGGCGCGTCGGGGACCAGCGCCTGGACGGCGGTGGCGTCCCCGAGGCCGATCGAGTTGGTGGTCGAGACGACGATGTGGCCGGCGTTGAGCAAGAGGTGCACGACCTCGCCGAAGCGGCGCACCAGCTCGGACTGCGCGGCGTCGACCCACAGGTCGTTGTCCACCCCGAGCAGCACGTTCTGCCCGTCGAGCATGTAGGCGTTGCGGCCGGCGTCGAACAGCGACTTCTCGAGCGCGCGCGCGTAGTGGTGCTTGCCGGTCCCCGCCTTGCCGACGAACATCACCAGCGCGGCGCGGTGGCCCTGGCGGGCGGCGCGGTCGGCGGCGGAGACGCCGCCCGGCACCCAGTTGAAGTCACGCGTGCGCGCCTCGGCCCGCAGATCACGCAGGTCGTCGGAGACGGCGGCGGTGATGATGCCGCCCCCCGCCACGTCGTAGCCGTCGACGATGACGAAGCGGCCGGTCGCCTCGCAGTCGGCCGTGAGATCGAACGCCACCGGCTGGCGCAGCTCGAGGATCACGTCGGCCACGTCGTGGCGACCGACCTCGCCCTTTTCTAATCGCCGGTCGAGCTCGCTGGCGTCGATGACCTTGTTGATCTTCTCCAGCCGCACCGGCAGGGCGGCGGTGCCGAGCTTGATCTTGTAGTCGCGCCCGCCGACCAACGGCTTCTTGCCGAGCCAGATGAGATTCGTGCGGATGCGCGTCGAGACCTGCGGCGGCCGCCCGACGTGGCTCATCACCTCGCCGCGGGTCACGTAGATCTCCTCGGTCAGCGAGAAGCCCGTCGACCACCCGGCCTCGATCGATTCGCGCGGCGCGGTGTTGAACCCCTCGATGCTCTTGATGGTCGAGATCTTGTTCGAGGGCGAGAAGACCACCTTGTCGCCGACGGCGACCTTCCCCGCCTCGATCCGCCCGGCGAAGATGCGCCGGTCGTCGCCGTGCTCGGTGAACTTGTAGACCGCCTGCAGCGGCATGCGCAGCGGCTGGTCGATCTTGGACGGCGCCTTGGGGAGCGCGTCGCAGAGCTCGAGGAGCGTCGGGCCGTCGTACCAGGGCGTCTCCTTGCCGCGCGTCGCCAGGTTGACGCCGGCGACCGCCGAGACCGGCACGAACTGGCGCGGGCTGACGGCGCCGATCCCCTCCAGAAACGCCCGGTACTCGGACTCTATCTTCTTGAAATGCCCCTGGTCGTACTTCACCAGGTCCATCTTGTTCACGCACACGACCACCTGCTTGATGCCCAGCATCGACAGGATGTAACCGTGGCGCCGGCTGTTCTCGCGCACGCCCTCCTTGGCGTCGATCACCAGCACGGCGGCCTCGGCGCGCGCGGCGCCCGAGATCATGTTCTTGAGGAACTCGATGTGGCCGGGGGCGTCGATGATGATGTAATCGCGCTTGCCGCTCTTGAAGAAGCAGCGCGCGGTGTCGATGGTGATCCCCTGGTCCTGCTCGTCGGAGAGGGCGTCGAGCAGGAAGGCGTACTCGAACGGCTTGCCGGTCCGCTCGCACTCGCGGCGCACCGACTCCAGCTTCCCTTGCGGCAGGGCGCCGGTGTCCGCCAGCAGGCGTCCGACCACGGTGCTCTTGCCGTGGTCGACGTGACCGACGATGACGACGTTGAAGGTCTCGCGCGCGGCTTCGGGCATCACATGTACCCCTTGCGCCGCAGCTCCTCGAGCCCGTGCTTGCCGTCCTGCAAGCGGCCCGACCGCTCGGCGATGTTCCGGAGCGCGCCGCTCTTGAGCTCGACGATGATGTCGTCCACATTTTTTGACGTACTTTTGATCGGCTTTTGGCAGGGCCCGCAGCCGAGGCTGCGGTAGCGCGTCCCGTCCCCCTGGTCGTAGTAGAGCGACACGGTGGGGATCTTCTCGCGCTTGATGTACTCCCAGATGTTGAGCTCGGTCCAGTCGAGCAGCGGGTGGATGCGCACGTGCGTCCCCGGCGCGAAGTCGGTCTTGAACTGGTTCCAGAACTCGGGCGGTTGATCGCCCACGTCCCAGTCGTCGTTCTTGTCGCGCGGCGAGAAGTAGCGCTCCTTCGAGCGGCTCCCCTCCTCGTCCGCGCGCGCGCCGACGATGACGCCGGTGTACGCGGCGCGGTCCGGGTCGACCTCGTACTTGCCGGTCTGGAGGTTCATCCGCATCCGCTCGCCGGTGCCGTGCAGCGTGGCGGCCAGCGCGCCGCTCTTGAGCTTGCCGCAGCACTCGGTGCGCGCCGCCGCCTGCTCCTCGAGCGTCAGCTTCGGATTCGCCTTCAGCTTCTCGGGGAAGGTGTCCTTGGCCAGGAGCGCCGCCTTGTTCTGGCCCACCACCATCTGCAGCTTGTATTCGAGCGCCAGGCGATCGCGGTAGGCGATCATCTCGGGGAGCTTGTAGCTGGTGTCGATGTGCACCAGCGGGAACGGGATGTGCCCGAAGAAGGCCTTGCGCGCCAGCCAGAGCAGGACCGTCGAGTCCTTCCCGATCGACCACAACATGCAGAGCCGCTCGAAGTGCCGGAACGCCTCACGAAAGATGTAGACGCTTTGCTGTTCCAGCTGCTCCAGGTGATCCATTCATTCCACTCTACGAGACAGGCGTATACGATGCAAGACGGCCGAAAATCGGGGGGGTGTCCCGCCCGGCGCCCCCCGAGCGGCTCACGACCATAATGGTGCTCGGGGCCGCGGGGCTTCGATCGGCGTCGCGACCTGCGTCGAGCGTCAATTGGGGGCCGCCAGCAGCTCCCGCTCGGCCTCGCGCAGCGTCTGCTTCCAGTCGGGATCTCCGGGAACGGCCGCCACCGCCTTGCGGTAGAGCTTGACCGCGTCGCCGATCCGCCCGAGGCGCCGCAGGTGGTCGCCGTAGTCGACCAGCGTCTGGTGGCACCCGTCATGGTCGTGCGCCAGCGCCGCCGCGAACAGCTCCGAGGCGCGCGTGCTGTTCCCCGCGTAGCCGTGCTCGAGCGCCGCCTGGTGCAGCGCCCAGTGATCGTCGGGCTCGAACGCCAGCGCCAGATCGTAGGCCTCCGCCGCGTCGGTGTGACGCTCCATCTCGGCATAGATGTCGCCCCGGATGGCGGCGATGAAGAAGGGGTCGCCGCCGCGGCTGCCGGCCTCGCCGATCGCCTCCAGCGCTTCCAGCGTCCGCCCCTGCTCCAAGAGCACCTGCGCCAGCTTGGCGTAGCCGAGACCGTAGGTCGCGTCCATCGCCACCACCTGCCGGAACGCCGCCTCGCTCTCCTTGAGGCGTCCCCCTTCGAGCTCCGCGTCGCCGAGCTCGCGCCAGCCGTCGACCAGCGCCGGGTTCAGCTCGATGGCCCGCCGGGCGACCGCCGCCGCGTCGGGCGCGTGCACGGCGTTGAGCGACTCGGCCAAGAAAGCCTGCGCCGCGCCGAGGTCCGCCAGCGCCGGCGTCGCCGCGATCGCCCGCGCCTCGCGCGCGGCCGCGTCCGCCCGCCCCGCCTCCAGCTCCTCCCGCGCCGCCTGCAGCCGCGCCAGCCCCTCGCGCAGCGCCGGGGTGGGCGCCCGCAGCTTGGCGAGATCGCGATCCTGCGGATCGAGCGCCCCGACGATCCGGACGGCCAGGGCCCCGACCTTTGTAAGGGGGCCGTCGAAAGAAGCCTTGTCGTCCGCGCCCGACGGCTCGGCCAGCGCGGCCAGCGCCTCGCCACGCCAGAACGCGGCGGTCGCCACCGTCGCCTCGCCGAGCAGGCCGCGCGCCGCCGCCACCGCGGTCAGGTCGCCGCGATCGGCCGCCAGCACCGACACCAGCGCCGCCGCGTCGAGCCGCGCGTCGTCGTCGCGCGCGCCGACCGGCTCGAGCGCGATGGCGTCGCTGAACGCGCGCAGCGCCCCCTCTTCGTCGCCGGCGCGCACGGCGCGCATCCCGATGGCCAGCATGAGCGCCGGCGTCGGGGGCGTCGCCGCCCGCAGCGCCGCCGCCAGCGTGGCGTCGATCTCCGCCGCCCGCCCTTCCGGCTCGAGCAGCTCGGCGAAGTCGAGCCAGTGGTCGGCCAACCCCGGGTCGCGCTGGCAGCGCGCCTCGCAGAGCGCGATCGCCGACTCGCCCGGCATGCCGCTCGCCGCCAGCTCGGCGGTCAACACGTGCAGGAAGCGCAGGCAGGAGGTCCCGACGCGGTCGACCCCCTGCTCGGTGACCTCGACCACCGGCCACTCGCCGTCGCCGCTCGCCTCCTCGGCGTCGAGCGCGTAGCGCCGCGCGCCCCGGTCGACGATCGGCCACAGCCCCGCTGGCCAGGCCGAGATCCCCGGCGTCCGCTTGGTCCCGGTGGCCCGCGCCGCCGCCTCGTCCATCGTCAAGAGCCGCGCCTCGGGCCCCAGCAGACCGCCGTCGTGCGCCGCCAGCAGCGCCGCCAGCCCCGGCGGGGGCGACACCCCCATGACCGCCCGAAATCGCCCCAGCGCGTCCGCCGACGCGCCCCGGTAAAGGACCGCGTCCGGCAGCACCAAGACCACCCGCTCGATTTCCCCGATCAGCGTCCGCGCGGGCTCCTTCATAGCGACGGTTTAGACCGCCAGTTCCGCACAATCAAGCCCGGCCGAGTCGGCCCAAGGCCGGCCGAACGTCGGCACCGTCAGCTCAGCGCGTCGACCCCGAGCACGCCCAAATCCCTACAGCGCCACCAGACCCGCCTGGATTCGAGGTAGCAGTTTGTAGCCCATCATCCTAAAAAAAACCTCGCTCAAATCGGACGGCTCGTGCGAAACTTGAGACGCTTCCCGCCGCGATCACCATGGGCCGAATACTCCTCTGCGACGACGAAGAGTCACTCTGCCGGAGCCTGGGCCGCATCCTGCGGGCCGCCGGTCACGAAGTTGTCGCCCAGAGCGGCGAGGCCGGCCTCGCCTCCCTGCGGCAGGAGCGCTTCGACCTGATCCTGACCGACATCCGGATGCCGGACGTCAGCGGATTCGACATCCTGGCCGCCGCGCGGCTGCACGCGCCGGCGACGCCGGTGATCGCCATGAGCGGCAGCGCCGAGATCCCGGACGCCGTGCGCGCGATGCACGCCGGCGCGCGCGACTTCCTGATCAAGCCGTTCGAGACGCGCACGCTCGAGGAGGCGGTCGCCGCCCTGCTCAAGCCGGCGCCGCCCGAGCCCGAGCCCGACGCGATCGCCTGGCGCGACAAGCACGCGCCGTGGCTCTTGGGGAGCGACCCCTCGATGCTGCCGGCGCTGGGGCTCATCGCGCAGGTGGCCGACACCAGCTGCACCGTCCTGGTCACCGGCGCCTCGGGGACCGGCAAGGAGCTGGTCGCCCGCTCGCTGCACGCCGGCTCGGCGCGCAAGAACAAGCCGTTCGTCCCCGTGAACTGCGCCGCCATCCCGGCCAACCTCGTCGAGTCCGAGCTGTTCGGCCACGCCAAGGGCGCCTTCACCGGCGCCTCGAGCAACCGGACCGGCCGCTTCGCGCAGGCCGACGGCGGGACCATCTTCCTCGACGAGGTCGGCGAGATGGAGATGAACGTGCAGGCCAAGCTGCTGCGCCTGATCCAGGACGGCGAGCTCTACCCCGTCGGCGAGGAGACCCCGACCCAGATCGACGTCCGCATCCTGGCCGCCACCAACCGCGACCTCGAACGCGAGGTCGCCGCCGGAAGGTTCCGCGCCGATCTGTACTGGCGCCTGAACGTCATCCCCCTCGAGCTGCCCAGCCTGCGCGAGCGTTCGGGCGACATCCCGCACCTGGCCGAGCACTTCCTGCGCCGTTCGAACGAGCGCAACAAGCGCAGCGTGAGCGGCTTCGAGCCGCGCGCCATGGCCACGCTCGAGACCTACAACTGGCCCGGCAACATCCGCGAGCTCGAGAACCTCGTCGAGCGCCTGGTGATCGTGAAGGGCAAGGGGACCATCGCCGTGACCGACCTGCCCCCGGCCGTCCGCACGCCGCGCGCGCTGACCCCCAGCAAGGGGAACCCCATGCCCGGCCTCCCCCAGGACGGCACCGACCTGCGCGCCATGCTGGAGGCCGTCGAGGACCGCATGATCGGCGAGGCGCTGGAGCGCACCGGCGGCAACAAGAACCGCGCCGCCGAGCTCTTGGGCCTGAACCGGACCACGCTGGTCGAGAAGCTCCGCCGCAAGCGCGTGGCGTGAGACGGCGGCGGGCTCAGCGGCTCCCGTCTCGGATGGCGGCCTTGCGGCGAAGCTTGCGCCGGTGAAGACGGGTCTCCACCGCGACCACCACGAATCCGATCGCGCACAGCGACCCGATCATGACGAGGGTCATCTGACCGCTATTCATTTTCTTCCGGGCCCCCCGCTTCGACGGCGCACCAGTGTCCGAGAGCGAACGCCATGATCGAGACCACGACAGATGTTAGCACCCAAATCGGCCAACCCGGTAGGTCGCGCTGAATCAGTGCGTCCAGGATGCCAAAGACGACGACCAGCACCGCCATCTCTCGAAAGAGCTCACCGGTGTGTTCGTACAAGAGCCGCCGCTTGTCCTCCGCGTCCACGAGGCGATATCGACGCCGCCCCTGAAACGGTTGCGCCCGGATCCGGTCCTGTCGCGGGGACCGGTCAGCGGCTCCAGAGGGAGCCGAGCTCGAGCTCGACGGCCTCGAACGGCTCCGGACGGATGTTCGCGTCGCCGGCGTGGGTCTGCAGCAAGCGCCAGCCTCCCCCATCCAAGCGGTAGACCTCGAGCGTCGTCGCGCCCGGATCGACCAGCCAGAGGTGTCGAACCTCCGCCGAGGCGTAGTGGCGCATTTTCCCCGCCCGATCGAGCCTGGCGGTGGAAGGCGACAAGACCTCGCAGACCCAATCCGGCGCCAGCTCGAAGAACCCGACGTCGGGCATTTCAGGCATTCGTTCGCGGCGCCAGCCCGCGATGTCGGGGACCATGACCTGCCCGACGATGTGAAGCTCAGGTTCGAAGAGGATGATCCACCCGCCGGGCCCCCCCTTCCCCCGATCGAAGGGCCCCCCAATCTCGATGCCCAGCCGGCTGGCCGCCCGCGCGTGCGGAGAGGCCGGGCGGGGGCTGGCGTAGAGCTCGCCGTCGACGATCTCGCCGACGAGGTGCGGCGGCAGCGCCACGAGATCGGCGTAGGTCGCGGGCTTTTTCTTGGCCAGCACGCCTCGATTATCGCACGGCGCCGCCCCTCAGGCGCGGGCCGCCAGCTCGTCCAAGAAGCGGGCGACGATCTCCAGGCCGGCGGGGGCTTCGCGGGTCATGCGAACCGGGTCGAGATCGCCGTACGCGTGGGCGATCCGATTCCGCAACGAGGCCATGGCCCCCATCCCCTCGGCAATGTCGCGCGAGAGAAACCCCTTGGCAGCCAGGATCTCGAAGGCCCCGCGGTGCGAATCGGGAACGCCGAGCCCTTGCTCGGCGATGAGGTGTGCCGCGAGATCGATCGAATCCTGCAGGAGCAGGAACAGGTTGAACGAAATGAACGCCTCGAGCCGCTCGTCGGCCAGGATCGCGCGGGGCTCCGCCGGAAGCGCGGCGCGGACGCGGGCGATTCGATCCCGACACGCGAGCAGCTTCCGCAAGAGGATCTCACCCACGGCGCGCCTCCTCGCGCAGCCGGCGCCGCACCCCTTCGGCGCACCAGCGCCGGAGCGGGGCGAGGTCGAACCAGCGCACGAACGCTTGCGCGCGGTAATCGGCCCAGGTTCCCGGCGTCTCTTCGCGGACGAGCAAACCTTGGCCCGCGATCTCTTGGCGCAGCGCCTCGGGCGCGCGCTCCAGGTCGACCACGTGCGGTTCCCGCCCGATGGAGCGGCCGAGCGCGGCCCCAAGCTTGAGCTGTTCCAACCAGGTCCCACCGAGCACACCGATGTCGACGTCGCTCCAGGGCAGCGGCCTCCCGCGCGCCACCGAGCCGAACAGGACCACGAGCTGGGCGGACGGATAATCGCCGGCGACCCGGGCCAGCTCGGAAAGATCGAGAGCCTCGGCCAGCACCCGCCGATTATCGCACGAAGCGACCGGCGGGGCCGGTTGCGGGTAAGCTGCCTGCGTGATCGTGCAGCTCTTCGGTACCAAGAAGTGCGCCGAGACGCGCAAGGCCGAGCGCTGGTTCAAGGAGCGCCGCGTGACCTTGCACGTCGTCGACCTCGCGCAGAAGGGGATGGCGCCGGGCGAGCTGCGCAACGTCGCCGCCCGCGTCGGGGGCATGGAGGCGCTGATCGACCGCGAGGGGAAGCGCTACCTGGAGAAGGGCCTCAAGTACGCGGCGCCGACAGGCCCGCGCGTCGAGCAGGCGCTGGTCGAAGACCCGCTGTTACTGCGGACGCCGATCGCGAGGTGCGAGGGGCGCGCGACGGTGGGGTACGTGCCCGAGGTGTGGCAGACGTGGCTGGGGTGAGGCCGCGTCGGGCGTCGTAGACTTCGCCCGTGGACGAGCAGCTATGCCAGGCAATCTGCGAGCGACGGCTGGTCTCGTTCACGTATGACGGCTGCGCGCGAACCGCCGAGCCGCACGACTTCGGAATCATCGGTCGCGAGAAGAAGCTCTTCTATTACCAGGTCGGCGGCACGAGCCGCTCGGGACGGCCGCTCGGTTGGCGCTGGGCGGTGGTCGGCAAGATGTCTGGGCTGCGCGTGCTCGACACGCGTTTCGCCGGACCGCGGCCGGCGCCGTCGGGGCGGCACCAGCGTTGGGATCGCCTGATCGCCAGCGTGTCGCGGGTGGTGGACCCGGGCGGCAACCCGATCGTAACCAAGAGTTAACGTCCGGCCGACCGAGGCTCGCGTAGTGTCGAGGTTAGAAAACGCAGCACCCAGCGAGGCCGAACTGGGACGTGGGTGGTCGAGGAAGGCGAGGCCTCGCCCGGTGCGCGTTTATCGTTTATATCGACCGGGCGCCGGCCGTGTGTCGCCGCGGGGGCGGCGAAAGCCAGCCTTCAGCCAATTAGTCGGGAGGGCTCGACTTGTCCGCACTTCGGAGCGACGATGATGCAGTATCGTCTCGCTACGGTGTCGGAAACATTGCACACAGGTATCGCGGCTTCCGCGGTCGTTCGAATTAGTCGATGCGCTTGAGTCCCTCGGTCATGGTCAGCAAGATG
>DATNDC010000119.1:0-18575 GCA_035607055.1 Polyangia bacterium | reverse complement strand
CGACCGGATCGGGATGGCCAAGGTCGAGTCGGCGGCGGCGGCGATCGCCAAGCTCAACCCCGACGTGAAGGTCATCCAGCACAAGACGCGGCTCGACTCGAGCAACGTCCTCGACATCATCAAGGACTACGACCTCATCGTCGACGGCGTCGACAACTTCCCCACCCGTTACCTCATCAACGACGCGGCGCTGAAGCTGCGCAAGCCGGTCGTCGACGGCAGCATCTACCGGTTCGACGGCACGGTGACGACGTTCCTGCCCTGGAGCGGCCCCTGCTATCGCTGCTTCTACCCCGAGCCGCCGCCGCCCGACATGGCGCCCTCCTGCCAGGAGGCGGGGGTGCTCGGCATGCTGTGCGGCGTGATCGGGTCGCTGCAGGCGGTCGAGGCGGTCAAGGTGCTGCTGGGCATCGGCAAGCCGCTCGGCGGGCGGCAGCTGGTGTTCGACGCGCTGGCCATGAAGTTCCGCGAGTTCAAGCGGCCGCACGATCCGACCTGCCGGGTGTGCGGCGACGGCAAGAAGCCCGAAGACATCGAGCTGATTGACTATCAGCAGTTCTGTAACGTAAGAGTCTGACCGCTCTGAAGGACCATAAATTCGCGTTCGCCAGCGGCGCCGGAAGCGCGCCGCGCGACCCGGCGCGTGACTTCGCGCTGGGGATCGAAGGCTTCCGATACGGCGATCTCTACGAGCCTTCGCGGCTCGCGGCGCTGGATGCGCTCTTCCGCGCCCAGCTGGCCGAGGCCGACGCGGCGCTGGAGGGGCGCTTCGAGGCGTACCGCGCGGGCGCGGTGGTGACGCCGCCGCAGGAGTCGGCGCTGCTCATCGAGGTGGCCCGGCCGCTGGCGGCCTTCATCGCCCGACTGTTCCAGGTCGAGCACCAGCGCCAGAAGCTGCTCGACACGGCGTCGCGCGAGGCGGCCGTGTTCGCGATGAAGCACTTCATCGCCCGGCGCGCCTGCAAGCGGTACCCCGAGGACAAGGTGCCGGCCGACGATCCGGCCAACCTGAGAGCGGCCATCGACGAGCTCTGCGCGACCTACCCCGACCTCGTCGTCGACGGGGATCCCGAGCTGAGCGTGGCGCGGGTGATCGAGGCGCTCTTGGCCAAGGAGAAGGCCGGCGCGGCGCAGCCGGAGATCGATCTGCTCGAGCGCTGGGCGGCCGTGCACCGCTTCGTGCCGGCGGCGCAGCAAGCGGTCGCCGCCTGGGTCTCGTTTCGTCACGCGCACGCGGTCGACTTCGAGGATCTGGTCCCGCTGCGGCGCCCGGACGCCAAGCTCTCCAATGTCACCGAGGGGCCGGCCGAGCACCGGCGGCGGCGCGACGGGTTCGGGCTCACCGACGGGCGGATGTCGCGTCGCGAGGTGGCCGGCGAGGCCGACTACTGCATGTACTGCCACGAGCGCGAGAAGGACTCCTGCTCGAAGGGGATGCACGACAAGTCGGGCGGGGTGAAGAAGAACCCCATCGGCGTCACCCTGCGCGGCTGCCCGCTCAACGAGAAGATCGGCGAGATGCACGTCCTGCGGCGCGACGGCGACTCGATCGCGGCGCTGGCGATGGTCGTCGTCGACAACCCGATGTTGCCCGGCACCGGCCATCGAATTTGCAACGACTGCATGAAGGCCTGCATCTTCCAGAAGCAGGAGCCGGTCAACATCCCGCAGGCCGAGACGGGCGTCCTCACCGACGTGCTGGGGATGCGCTGGGGGTACGAGATCTACGGCCTGCTCACGCGCTGGAACCCGCTCAACCGGCGGCAGCCGGTGGCGCGGCCCTACATCGGCAGGAACGTCCTGGTCGTCGGGATGGGGCCGGCGGGCTCGACGCTGGCGCAGCACCTCCTCAACGCCGGGTTCGGGGTGGTGGGGATCGACGGCCTCAAGCTCGAGCCCTTGCCGGCGGATCTGCTGGGCGCCGACGCCTGGCCGCCGCGCGCGGTCGAGCGCTGGGAGGAGCTGGCCTCACCGCTCGACGAGCGCCGCCTGTCGGGCTTCGGCGGCGTCGCCGAATACGGCATCACCGTCCGCTGGGACAAGAGCTTCCTGACCGCGCTGCACCTCAACCTGTCCCGCCGGCCGACGTTCCGGGTGTACGGCGGCGTCCGCTTCGGCGGCACGCTCGACGCCGATGAGGCGTTCGCCATGGGGTTCGACCACGTCGGCATCGCGGCGGGCGCCGGCAAGCCGACCATCATCAACGTGAAGAACAACCTGATCCGCGGCGTGCGGAAGGCGTCCGACTTCTTGATGGCGTTGCAGCTCTCGGGCGCGTTCAAGCGCGACTCGCTGGCCAGCCTGCAAGTCAGGTTGCCGGCGCTGGTGATCGGCGGCGGGCTGACCGGCATCGACACCACCACCGAGGCGGCCGCCTACTACCCGGTCCAGGTCGAGAAGTTCCTCGAGCGCTGGGAGGCGCTGGGGCACGAGGCCGCTGCGACGCTGGAGCTCACCTACGACCACGAAGAGCGCGAGATCGCGCGGGAGTTCCTGGAGCACGGGCGGGCGGTGCGGGCCGAGCGGGCGCGGGCGGCGTCCGCCGGCGAGCCGCCGAGCTTCGCGCCGCTCGTTTCCAAGTGGGGCGGCGTCTCGCTGGTCTACCGGCGCGACATGTCCGACAGCCCCGCCTACCGCCTCAATCACGAGGAGATCACCAAGTTCTTCGAGGAGGGGGTCCGCTTCGTCGAGAAGCTGTCGCCGCTCGCCTGCGTCCCCGATGAGCGCGGCGCGCTGGCGGCGGTCGAGTTCGAGCGACTCGCTGTCGTCGAAGGCGAGCTCAAGGGGACCGGCGAGAAGGTGACGCTGCCGGCGCGCAGCCTCTTCGTCGCCGCCGGTACCTCGCCCAACGTCAGCTACGAGCGCGAGCATCCCGACTCGTTCGAGATCGATCACCGCGCCAAGGCCTTCAAGAGCTTCAAGGCGGTGCGCGGCGCCGATGGGGTCCTGGCGCTCGAGGAGGCCGGCAGCGGCGTCGGCTTCTTCACCTCCTACCTGCGCGACGGCCACACCGTCAGCTACTACGGCGACAACCACCCCGTGTACGCCGGGTCGGTGGTGCGCGCGATGGCGTCGGCCAAGGACGGCGCGCCTCACGTGGAGGCGCTGTTCGCCGACGAGATCGCCAAGTTGGAACCGGCCGGCCAGCCGGAGCGCGACCGGTCCTGGAAGGCGTTCGCCGTCCGGCTCGACGATCAGTGGCGCGCCACCGTGGTGCGCGTCGATCGCCTGACGCCGACCATCGTCGAGGTGGTGGTGCGCGCGCCCGCCGCCGCCCGCCACTTCGAGCCCGGGCAGTTCTTCCGCCTGCAGAACTACGAGGCGCTGGCCAAGCTGGTGGGCACCAAGGGCTCCCGCCTGCTGATGGAGGGTCTGGCGCTCACCGGGGCCTGGGTCGACAAGCCGGCCGGCCTGCTGTCGCTGATCGTCCTCGAGATGGGCGGCAGCTCGCGCCTCTGCATGAGCCTGCAGCCGGGCGAGCCGGTGGTGGTGATGGGGCCGACCGGCACGCCGACCGAGACGCCGGCCGGCGAATCGGTGGTGCTGGCGGGTGGCGGCCTGGGCAACGCCGTGCTGTTCTCCATCGGGCGCGCGCTGCGGGCGCGGGGGAGCCGGGTCCTCTACTTCGCCGCCTACCGGCAGCGCGAGGACATCTACAAGATCGACGAGATCGAGGCGGCCGCCGACCAGATCATCTGGAGCGTCGACGGCGGCGAGCTCCCCGATCCGCGCCGGCCGCAGGATCGCGCCTTTGAAGGGAACGTCGTGCAGGCGATGGGCGCCTACGCCCGGGGCGAGCTGGGTGAGGCGCTGGTGCCGCTCTCGGCCTGCCAGCGCATCATCGCGATCGGCAGCGACCGGATGATGAAGGCGGTCAAGGAGGCGCGCCACAGCACGCTGGCGCAGTATTTCCGCCCCGGGCACGTGGCCATCGCGTCGATCAACTCGCCCATGCAGTGCATGATGAAGGAGATCTGCGCGCAGTGCCTCCAGCGGCACATCGATCCGGCGACCGGCAAGGAGACGATCGTCTTCTCCTGCTCGAACCAGGACCAGCCGCAGGACTTCGTCGACTGGAAGAACCTGGCCGACCGCCTGCGCCAGAACACCGTGCAGGAAAAGCTGACCGACCTCTGGGTGCGGCGGCTGCTCACGCACCCAGAGGCGTAGCGCGACTCCTGCTTCGTCAGCATGACCGTGAGGCGCAGCGTGGACGACTGCCCCTGCGGCGAATCCGCGAATCCATCTTACCCGCGCCCCCCCAGCGTATCATTGGCGCGTGCGGCGTCTCTTCGAGGCCCTGGTCCGCTGGTTGGGCGAGGCGCTGGTTCGCCTCTACTACCCGCTCCGCACCGTCGACGGCGCGGAGCGGATTCCGGCGGGCAAGCCGCTGGTGTTCGTGCTCAATCACCCGAACGGGCTGCTCGATCCACTCGTCCTGCGCGTCGCGCTGGGGCGGCCGTCGCGCTTCCTCGCCAAGAGCACCCTGTTCGGCAACCCGCTCGGGCGGCTGGCGATGGACGCCTTCGGCAGCATCCCGGTCTACCGGCCGCGCGACGCCGACGCCTCCCGCAACGCGCGTTCGAATGACGAGACCTTCGCGCGGTGCCGCGCCGAGCTGGCCGCCGGCGGCGTGCTGGCCCTGTTCCCCGAGGGGACGTCGCACTCGGATCCCGAGATGCGCCCGCTCAAGACGGGGGCCGCGCGCATCACCCTCTCGGCCGAGGCGGAGCACGACGGCAAGCTGGGTGTCACCGTCGTGCCGGTGGGGCTCAGCTACGAGCGAAAGACGACCTTCCGCTCGTCCGTGCTGCTGGTCGTCGGCGAGCCGATGCCCGTCGCGCCGCTCTTGCCCGACTACCGGCGCGACGAGCGGGGGGCCGTGACGGCGCTGACCGAGCAGATCGGGACGCGGCTCGACGAGATCGTCTTGCAGGCCGAATCGCGCGAGCTCCTGGCGGGGATCGCCCGGGTGGCCCGCTGGACGGCGGGTCCGGCGACCGGCGACGATCCGGAGGATCCGGCGGCGCGCCACCGGCGGGCGCGGGAGATGGCCGCCGCCTACGCGCAGATGCGGGCCCGCGATCCGGCGCGCCTGGAGGCGATCGTCACCGAGGTGCGGGGCTACTGGCAGACGCTGCGCCGGCTGGGGGTGCGCGATCCCTGGGCGCTCGAGCTGACGGCGCCGCGCGCGGGCGCCATCGCGGCCGCCATCGCCAAGCTGGTCGTCGCGGCCCCGGTGGCGGCGCTGGGCGCGCTCATGGGCTGGATTCCCTACCGGCTGGCCGGTCGGGTGGCGGCGAAGGTGACGAAGGACGAAGACGTCCTCAGCACGGTCAAGCTGATCGCCGGCGCGCTGTTCCTATTTCTCGCCTGGACGGCAGAGTCGCTCGCGGTCGGTGCGCGGCGTGGCGCGGCTTGGGGGGCGCCGACGTTTCTGGTCGGTGTGGCCAGCGGCTACCTGGCGCTCCGCTTCGAGGAGCTGCTGCGAGACGGCGTGGCCGGCTGGCGCGCCGTCTCGCTGCGGGCGCTCCATTTCAAGACCGCCCAGCGCCTGACCGAGCGGCGGCGCGCCCTGGCCGATGAAGTGGCGCGCGCGCTCACCGAGGAGAGCGCCGGCTAGCGACGATCGCGTGGGGCGCAGGCGGCTTTGCCGCCGCAGCCCCTCGCGGGAGGTTCGGAACCCTCTCAGGGTTCCGAGCGACGGTCGAGGAAGCGGCGCAGCGTGGCCTCGAGGATCTGGCTGGAGAAGCTGCCGGGGACGAAGTCGAAGGCGTGCTGCGCGTAGGGGATGAACAGCGTCTCGTGCGCGACGCCGACCGCGGCGAGGGCCCCGGCCATCCGCCCCATCTGGTCGGGGGCCACGAACTGATCGCGCCCCCCCTGCACGAGCAGCGTGCGCGGTGACTTGGCCGTCGCCCGCTCCGTCGGAGACAGCGCGCGGTACCGGTCCGGCTCTCGCGCCGGCGCGTCGCCCAGGAAGGCGCGCAGCATGGCCGGGCTGTCGGCGGCGTGCAGGTTGGCGGGGTGGTCGTAGGCCCAGGTGAGATCGGTCGGGCCGTAGAGCGAGACGACCGACTCGACGGAGGTGTCGGCGGCGGCGTCCGGCGCCGCGCAGGAGGGCGGCAGGTCGGCCTCGCCGGCGGTGGTGGCGGCCAGCAGCGCCAGGTGGGCGCCCGCCGAACGGCCGAGCAGCGTCAGCTTGGCGGGGTCGACGTTCCAGTCGGGCGAGGCGGCGTGCTGCCTGACCCACCCGACGGCGCACTTGACGTCCCCGACGGCGGTCTGCCAGTTGGGCTGGGGCGCCAGGCGGTACTCGACGTCGAACACCGTGTAGCCGAGGTCGGCCCAGTGACGGCTCTGCAGCGAGGCCTCGCCGCGCTGGCCCGCTTGCCAGAACCCGCCGTGAACCACCACCAGCGCGCGGCTCGGCGTCGCCGGGCGCGGCAGGGGTAGGTAGACGTCGAGGGAGAGCGGCCGGCCGTCGACGGTGAGGTAGGGGACGGTTCGATCGGGGTGCCCCGGTCCCTCGCTGTCGACCTGGGCGTGGAGGTAGCGTTTGAGATCGAGCGACACGCCGCGGGCCGCGGCCAGCTGCCGGGCCTGCACGAGCGGCAGGAGGCCGAAGGCGACGGCGGTGACGGACAGCAGGCCGGTCGCGTAGGCGACGAACGGCGACTCGACGCCGCGCAGGACGAGCGCGATCCCCAGCGCCACCACCGCGGCGGCCACGATGAAGCCGCTCCGCTCGGAGGCCACGATGGCCGCCAGCGCCAGCGACCGGGTCGGCGCGGGGAGCACGATGAGCGCGCCCGCGCCGGCGGCGCCCATCGCCAGCAAGAGCCCGAGCAGGCGCAGCAGGGTCCGCATCGGTCGCCGCGCTCGCCTCTCAGCCCGGGCGGGTCGTCTCGCCGCCCTGGAAGTCGCGGTGGCGGAGGCCCACGGCGTTGTAGACGCGCAGCTCCTCGGCCTTGCCCTTCACGCGCACCGGCGGCAGCGGCACCGCCGCCACCACGTCCTGCACCTTCCGGTAGGTCGCCTCGGAGAGGATGATCTGCCCCGCCTGCGCCACGCTGCAGAGGCGCGAGGCGGTGTTCACCGCGTCGCCGATGGCCGTGTACTGGAGCGCGCGCGAGCTGCCGATGGCCCCGGTCACCACCGTGCCGGTGTTGATGCCGATGCCGATGTTGATCTCGTTCTGCCCCTCGGCGGCGCGCGTGCGGTTCCACTCGGAGAGGACGCGCATCATGTCCAGCGCGCACTGCACCGCCTTGAGCTCGGCCTTCTCCATCGCCACGGGCGCGCCGAAGAGGGCGATCACCTCGTCGCCCACGAACTTGTCCAGCGTCCCCTCGTACTTGAAGATCACGTCCACCATCAGCTCGAAGTACTCGTTGAGCATGCGGACGATCTCCTGCGGCTCGCGCGACTCGCTCATCGAGGTGAAGCCGCGGATGTCCGAGAAGAGCAGCGTGATCTCGGAGAGGGCGCCCCCTTTTTCGAGCTGCAGCTTCCCCTGCACCACCTGATCGACCAGGTTGGGCGAGAGCAGGCGCTGGAACTGCGCGCGCGTCTTGGCCTCCTGCTCGATCTTGCGGGCCAGCTCGGAGTTGTGGATGGCGACCGCCGCCTGGCTGGCGATGCCGCCGAAGATCTGCAGGTCCTTCTCGGTGAAGGCGTTGGTGGCGATCATCGAGTCGAGGTGCATGATGCCGAGCAGCTCGTCCCGGTGCAGCAGCGGGACGGTCATCGTCGAGCGGATCCCCTGCATGATGACCGAGTGGGCGGCGGAGAACCGGCTGTCCATGGTGGCGTCGGAGGAGAGGACCGAGGCCTTGTGGTTCACCACCTCGGCCAGGATCGACTTGGAGAGCACGATCTGCTCGTTCTTGCCGTCGCGGGTCTTGGCGATCTTCGGCTGCGGGACGCCGTCCTCCAGCAGCAAGATCACGCCGCGGTCGGCCGGGATCAGCTCGAAGGCCTTCATGATGATCTGCTCGAGGAGGACGTCGAGGTTCACTTCGAGGCCGATCGACCGCCCGAGCTCGTTGGCCAGCCGCAGCTTCTCGTAGTCGCGCCGCAAGACCTCGACGTCCGTGATCTGTTGCTCGGGGAGAAACTCGTCGGAGCTCGACGCGGGAGCGTGGATCTTCTGTCGGATCAGCGCCTCGTTCTGCGCCGGCCCGATGGTCACCTTCTGCAGCAGGGAGTCCTGCGCCGACTTCTCCTGAAAAGTCAGCGAGGTCGACCCCAGCATGATCTCGTCCCCCTCGCGCAAGAGGTGCTCGTGCACGCGCTCGCCGTGGAGAAACGACCCATTCAGGCTCCCGAGATCGCGAAAGAGATACCGTCCGTCGGGCTGCCGCAGCACCTGGGCGTGCTCCTTGGAGACGATCCGGTCCAGGATCTGCAGCGTGTTGTCGGGGTGGCGGCCGATGGTGTTGACCGCGGCGAGCTCGTACTCGCGGCGCTGGTCGTTTCCGGTGACGATGATTTTGGCCATGCCGGGGAGACGCCTTGCCGGCATCATAACCCGTCGCCGGCCCCGCATCGGTAGTAAAGAGCGCCGGTTTTCGGAGGGCCGTCGACCTACGGGTTCCGGGCGGGGGCGACGGCAAAGAGTAGTAAAGTGGCGGCGAGAGACCACGCCATGTCGGCCCTGACGCCCACGCCGCTGCCGAAGCCTCGCGCCGACGAGGTGACGCAGCCGAACCTCGCGCCCGGGATGGCGGTCGACGACGCGCGCCGGGGGCTGGCCCGCTCGCCGGCCCAGTGGGAGGCGGAGGCGCTGGCGCTCGTCGAGGAGGCCGACGCGCGGGAGGGGACGGCCGCGGGCGCGTTGCGCTACGCGGCGGGCCGGCTGTTCGAAGAGGGGGTGGGTGACGTCGCGACGGCGATGGACCACCTGCGCCTGGCGATCGACGAAGGAGGGGAGTCGACCTTTGCCCCGGTGCTGCGGGCGTTGCGCCTGCATGCCATCGAGGCGGGCAGCACCTGGACCGCCCTCGACCTGATGGAGATGGAGCAGCGACGCGCCACCGACGCCTCCGCGCGCGTCGACTTGGCGGTCGAGAAGGCCAACTTGCTCGAGCACCGGCTGGAGGCCCCGGCGCCGGCGCGGGCGCTGCTCGAGGCGGCGCTCGCCGAGCAGCCCGGCCACGCGGCGGCGCTGCTGGCGCTCGAGGAGAGCGCGCTGCGCGGGGTGGGGCGGGGCGACCCGGCGGACGCGACCCTCCTGCAGTCGGTGCTCGAGCGGCGGCTGGCGGCGGCGCGCTCGGCGGGGGCGCGGGGCCGCTTGCTTTGCCGGCTGGCGCTCATCGCCGAGGCCGATCCGGCGCGCGCGGCGGACGCGCTCGGGTATTGGTTACGCGCGCTCGACGAGCAGGCCGGGCAGGGCGCGGCGGCGCTGGCGCGGGCGGGGGCCCGCCGGGTCGCCGCGGCGCTGGGGAAGTTCGCCGAGCTCGGGCGGGTCGCGGCGCTGGAGGCCGAGGCCTCCGCGGGGATCGAGCGGGCCGGGTGGCTGACGCTGGGGGCGGCGCTGGCCCGCCACCGGCTGGGCGCGCCGGCGCGGGCCGTCGAGCTGGTCGAAGCGGCGCGGGCCGCCGATCCCGACGATCCGGCGCTGCTGGCCGCCGCCGTGTCGGGCGCGCTCGCCGCGGGTCAATGGAGCAAGGCGCGCGAGGCGCTCGATCGGCAGGCCGAGCTGTCGCGCGATCGCGACTGGGCGGCGACGCTGCTCGGCCTCGGCGCGCACCTGGCCGAGCTGCACGAGGGGAACGACGACGCCGCGGCGGGACGCTATCGCCGCTTGCTCGAGGCGCGCCCCGGCGACCCGGTGGCGCTGGCGGCGCTCGAGCGGATCGCCTCGCGCACGGGCGACGCGGCCGCTCAGGTGACGCTGGCCGAGGCGGCGGTCGACCGCAGCACCGACGCGCCCGAGCGGGCGGCGCTGGCCTTGCGGGCCGCCGAGCTGGCCGAGACGGCGGCGCACGATCTGGCGCGCGCGGCGACGCTGGCGCGGCGCGCGCTGGAGGCGGTCCCCGGCTACGCCCCGGCGGCGCACCTGCTCGAACGGCTCCTGCCGGCGCTCGGCCGCTGGGACGAGATGGCCAAGGTCGTCGACGTGACCGCCGCGCCGGGCGCGCTCGGCGAGCCGGGGACGGAGGCCGACACCGGCGCGCGCGCCATCCGGCTCGAGCGGCTGGGGGCGCTGCACGAGGACCGCCTGGGCGATCCCGGCAAGGCGCTGGCGTTCTACGGCGAGTGGGTCGCGCTCGGCACCCGGCGGGGAGCGGCGCTGGCGGCGCTGCTGCGCGCGGCGGAGAAGGCGGGCGACGCGCTGGTGGCGGCGGAGGCGGCGCTCAGGTTGGGGACCGAGATCTCCGCGTTCGACAAGGCCACCCGGTTCGCCTGGTGCTACCGGGCGGGGACGATCTTCGAAGAGCGCGCGGCCGCCGACGACGAGGCGGTCCGCGCCTACGAGGCGGCGCTGGCGCTGCAGCCGGATTCGCGCCCGGTCCTGGCGGGCCTGGCGCGCGCGCACCACCGGCGCGGCCGGTTCGACGCGCTCGCCGCCGTGCTGGCGCGGCAGGCGGCCGGCGAGCCGAACCCGGCCAGCGCCAGCAGCTACGAGGTCGAGGCGGCGCGCCTCTATGCGCTCCGGCTCGGGCGCGCCGAGGAGGCCCTGGCCGCGACGGGGCGCGCGCTCGGCTTCGATCCGGCCAACGTCGAGGCGATCGCGGAGCACGTCCGGCTGCTCGAGCGCCTCGGACGCGGCGAGGAGCTGGCCACCGCGCTGGGGAACCTGGGGCAGACGCTGTCCGACCCGGCCGACAAGACGGCCGCCTATCGCGCGCAGGCGGAGGTGCTGGAGTGGCAGCTCGGGCGGCGGCGCGAGGCGCTGAGCGCGATCGAGCGCGCCGTCGCGGCCGGCGCCGACTCACGGGCGGCGATCGCCGAGGCGCGGCTGGCGCGGCTGGTGGGCCGTGGCGCGGAGCTCGCGGCGGCGCAGCTCAAGCGTCTCGTCGAAGGCAAAGCGGGGGCGGGCGGCGGCGAGCTGGGACTGCGGCTCGATCTGGCCTGGCGGCTCGTCGATCCCGAGGGGGCCGCGCGCGCGCTGCGCGGCGCTCTGGAGGTCGCGCCGGGGGACGCGGCGGCGCTCGACGCCGGCGTGGCCTTGGGCTTCCGGTTGGGCCACGACAGGGAGGCGGCCTCGGCGCTCGAGCGCCTGGCCGACGCCAGCGACGACGACGACACGCGCGCGGCGCTCTGGCAAGCGGCGGCCCGGGCGCGCGAGCGCGCCGCCGGCGGACAGGCGCAGTCGGAGGCGCTGCTGCTCTGGAACCGGGTCGTCGAGGTGAACGCGACCGCCGAGGCGCTGTCGGCCTTCGCGCGCGCGGCGGCGCGCGCCGGCGACTCGGCGCGCCTCGTGCTGGCCCGCCGCCGGATGGCCGAATCGGCCACCGACGCTCTCGCGCGGGCGGTGCTGCTCTGGGATCTGGCCAGCGCCCGACAGGCGGCGGGCGATCTCGGTGGGGCCGACGCCGACTTCGTCCGCTCGCTGGAAGCCGAGGGGACCTTCCTGCCGTCGCTGCGCGCGCTGGCCCGCCTGCGCGAGGCGACCGGCGACGCGCGGGCGGCGGCCGAGCTCTACGCGCGCGAGGCGCGGCTGACCAAGGCGCCCACGCGCGCGGCGGCGGCCTTCCGGCAGGCGGCGCGCCTCTACGCGAACCAGGTGCGCGACGACGCGATGGCCGCGCGCTGCCTCGAAGAGGTGCTGGCGATCGAGCCCGAGGCCGAGACCGACTTCGAGGTGCTGCAGGTCATCTTGCGCACGCGGAACGAGGACGAGCGCCTGGCACAGGTGATGCGGCGGCGCGCGGCGGCCGGCACGCTCCCCAAGCGGCGCGACCGGCTGCTGGCGCTGGCGGAGCTCATCCACGCGCGCGATCCGGTCGAGGCGGCCGCCGTGCTCGCCGAGGCGGTCAAGCTCGATCCGACCTCGGTGCCGGTGCTGCTGCGGCTGGCCGAGGTGGAGGCCGACCTCGGGCGGCAGGCCGAGGCGATCGCCACCTACCGGCAGGCCATCGCCGCCTCGCCCGATCCGCGCACGGTGAGCGCGGCCTGGGTCCGCATCGGCGACATCGCCGAGCGCGCGCTGGCCGACGGCGATCAGGCGATCGAGGCCCATCGCAACGCGCTCTTGGCCGCGCCCGACGAGCTCGCCGCGCTGGCGGGGCTGGTGCGGGGGCTGACGCGGCGACGCGACTTCGCCGAGGCGGCCATCGTGCTCCGCCGGCTGGCGGCGGTCGAGCCGGAGCCGGAGGGGCGCGTCGGTCACCTGGTCACCCTCGGCGAGCTCCTGGCGGGGCCGGCCGAGGATCCGGAGGGGGCCGCCGAGGCCTTCGAGCAGGCGTTGGCGCTCGATCCGCGCAACGACCTGGCCATCGATCGCCTCGACGCGCTCCTCATCCGGCTCGACGAGGCGTCGCGGCTGGCGGCGGCGCTCGGGCGCTACCTGGAGGTGGCGCCCGGCGCCCGCACGCGGCGGCTGCGGCTGGCGGCGCTCTGGAGCGGGCCGCTCGGATCGAACGCCCGCGCCGTCGACGAATTGCGCCTGGTGGTGGGGGCGAACGAAGCGGACACCGAGGCGCGCGTCGAGCTCGCGCGCGTGCTCGAGTCGGCCGACCGCTTCCCCGAGGCGATCGCCGAGCACATCATGTTACTGCGCCTCGAGCCGCTGCGGGTCGACTCGCTGCAGGCGTTGCGACGCCTCTGCGAGCGCGTGGGGCAGCGCCGGCGGGCGGCGCGGGTGGCGGCGGCGCTGGCCGCGCTCGGCCTCACCGACGCCGCCGAGGCGCGCGCGGTCCGCGAGGCGCGCCAGCGTTGGACGCCCGAGACGACCGGCACCATCTCCGCCGCCGAGTTCGAGGCGGTCATCCGCCACCCCGACGCGCACCACCCGGCCACCATGCTGCTGGCGGCGATGTCCGAGGTGTTGCCGCGCCTCTACGGTCTGGCGCTCGAAGACTGGGGCGTGACCAAGCAGGATCGGTTGGCGGCGCGCTCGGAGGATCCGCAGCGCGCGCTGGTCTCCCGCGTGGCGACGCTGTTTGGGGTCGACGACACCTTCGACCTCTTCCAGGCGCGGGGGATCGCCACGCAGGTCGAGATCGAGGCCGGCCCGCCGCCGGCGCTGCTGTTGCCGGCGAGCTTCGCCGCGCTGCCGCGTCAGGAGGCCTACCTGCAGCTCGGGCGCCAGCTCGGCCACCTGCGCGCGGGCACCTACGCGGTGGGGCGCATTCCGGGGAAGGACTGGGGCCTCCTGGTCGCCGCCGGCGTGCGGACGGTGTTCCCCGACTACGGGCGCGGGATCCTTCCCGAGGAGCAGCTCAACGACGTGGCGCAAAAAATTTCGCGCCAGCTTCCGCGGCGGCAGCGGCGCGCTTTCGAGCAATCGGCGCTGGGGTTCCGCGACGCCGGCATCTTCGACGGCGAGCGCTGGCGGGCGGCGATCACCTTCACCGGCACCCGCGCGGCCGTGGCCGCTTCGGGCGACGTGCTGGGGGCCTTCGAGCAGCTGGCCCGTTCGGATCGCCGCCTCGCCGCCGCGGTGCTGCAGCCGCCCGAGGAGCTGCTGGCGGTGGCGCGCGGGAGCGCGGCGGTCGTCGACCTCGTCAACTTCGCCGTCAGCGAGGAGCTCTCGGCCCTTCTCCGCCGTCTGGGGACGGACTGACTCTGGCGGGCGGCTACGCCCGCTGGATCAGGAGGCGGCGCGTGCGGTCTCTGCTTCGACGGAGGCGGTCAGCGCCCGGCCGACGCGGCTGCGCAGGCAGGCGACGCCCAGCAGCGCCTGCAGCGTCAGCGCGCACATCTGCCCGACCAGGCTGGCGGCCAGGACGGCGGCCTGCTGGGCCTGGGCATCGCCGGGCGCGTAACGCGCGAAGAAGTAGACCATCGTCGCCTGCGTGGTGCCGAGCCCTTGCACGGAGATCGGCAACACGGCGATGAAGTAGACCACCGGCAGCGCCGCCACGGCATCGACGACCGGGACCGCCACGCCGAAGGCCCGCAGCATCAGGATCTGAAACGCGAACAGGCACGCCACGTGCGGCAGGCGCACCAGCAAGGCGCGCACGTGCCCGGCGAATCCGGCGCCGAGCAGGACGTCGAACAGCGGCCGCGACGCCAGCCAGCGAGGCTTGGCCAGCACGGCGGCGAGGTAGACCGCGAATCCGGCGTAGGCGGCGACGACGAGCAGCTTCACGGCGTGGGGAACCGAGGGCGCCGCCGCCAGCCCGAAGCTGGCCAGAAAGAGCAGCGCCAGGACGTTGATCCCCATGATGAGCAGCACCGTCGCCACGCCGCGCATGATCGGGACGCGCGCCACGCGGTGGACGAAGTAGACGATCGCCCCCTGGCCGACGTTGTAGTTGATGGCAGCCAGGAGGTAGGTCGCGCCGCGAACCAGCAGGATGTCGGCGAAGGAGAGCTTGGCGAGAAACCAGCCGAAGGTCTTCCAGATGGCGAACGAGTCAGCGAGGTAGATCGCGAGACTGAGGATGAACGCCACCGGGACCGTCCAGGCGGCGGCGCCGCGCGCGGCGGCGACCACGTCGTGGAACGGGATCTTGTGGAACAGCAGAACCAGCAGACCCGCCGTGACGGCCCAGGCCGCGAGCCGGATGAGGCGCTTCTTCATTCGCTGGAAGACCTATCACGTCGCGGGGGCGCCGCGCACGCCGTCCCACTCGCGCCACAGATCGACCAGCGTCGCGGTCGAGGTCTCATCGTGGCCGCGGCGGGCGAGGCGACGTTGAGCGCGGCGCTTCACACCGAGTGCTCTGCTGGTTACGGTACGTTTCGTCGAGACGCGAAAGAGCTGCTCTGCCCAATCCTGACAAACTCAGGGTAAAGACCTACGACGAAGCGGGCTACGCCGTCCCGTCGGAGGAGAGCTTGCCGGCGTGGCGGATGTCCTTGCCCTTGACCATGAAGACGGTCAGCTCGCCGAGGTTGGTGGCGTGGTCGCCGATGCGCTCGAGGTACTTGGCGATCGACTGCAGGCGCGTGGCGCGGAAGATGTTGCGCGGGTCTTCCATCATGTAGGTGAGGAGCTCGCGGAAGATCTGGGTGTAGTAGGCGTCGACGGTCTTGTCGCGGGCGATGACCCGCTGGGCGCGGTCGACGTCGGCGGCCACGAAGGCGTCCAGCGCCTCGTGCAGCATCTCCTGCACCTCGCGCGTCATGTTGGGCAGATCGACGTAGGGCTTGAGCGGCGGCTCGCCGTTCAGCTCCAGCACGCGCTCGCAGATGTTGACCCCCAGGTCGCCGATCCGCTCGAGGTCGGTGACCAGCTTGAGCGCCGTGGTCAGAAACCGCAGGTCGGAGGCCACCGGCTGCCGGCGCGCCAGCACCTGCATGCAGAGCTCGTCGATGGCGATCTCCAGCTGGTTGATCTTGCGGTCGGCGGCGATCCCCTGCTCGGCCAGCTCGCTGTCGCGGTCGATGAGCGCGCGGATGCTGCCGTTGATGATGTCCTCCACCTTGGCGCCCATGAGCAGGAGCTGCTCGCGCAGGCGGCGCAGCTCCAGCTCGTATTCGCGGTTGGTGTGCTCGCGCGAGCTGCTCTTGCTGATCATCCTCTTGCCTGTCCTCTCACCCGAATCGGCCCGTGATGTAGTCTTCCGTCCTGGAGTCACTCGGTTTGGTGAACAACACGTCCGTGCGATCGAACTCGACCAGCTCGCCCAGATAGAAGAACGCCGTGTAATCGGCCACCCGCGCCGCCTGCTGCATGTTGTGGGTGACGATGACGACCGTGTAGTGCTCGGAGAGCTCGTTGATCAGCTCCTCGATGTGGGCGGTGGCGATCGGATCGAGGGCCGAGGCCGGCTCGTCCATCAGCAGCACCTCCGGCTCGACGGCCAGCGCGCGCGCGATGCAGAGCCGCTGCTGCTGTCCGCCCGAGAGGCTGAGCGCGCTGTCGTCGAGGCGGTCCTTGACCTCCTCCCACAGCGCGGCCTGCGTGAGCGCTCGCTCGACCCGGGCCGCGATGTCGCGCGCGTCGCTGAGGCCGCCGATGCGCAGGCCGTAGGCGACGTTCTCGGCGATCGACTTGGGGAAGGGGTTCGAGCGCTGGAACACCATGCCGATGCGGCGGCGCACCGCCACCGGATCGATCCCCCGGCCGTAGATCGGATCGCCGTCGAGGCGCACGTCGCCTTCGACGCGGCACCCGGCGATGAGCTCGTTCATCCGGTTGAGCGAGCGCAAAAAGGTCGACTTGCCGCAGCCCGAGGGGCCGATGAGCGCCGTGACGTGCTGGCCGACGATGTCCATCGCCACCGGGCCCACCGCCTTCTTCTCGCCGTAGTAGACGGCCAGGTTGCGGACGATCAGCTTCGCTTGCTCCTCCGGCTTGGGGACGCCGTTGGCGGTCACGCCGGCACCCCTTGCCGGCGGCGCATCCGCGCCCGGACCACCACCGCCGCGATGTTGAGCGTGAAGGTCAGCACGAGCAGCACCAGCACGGTGGCGTAGAGGATCGGCTTGGTGGCGTCGACATCGGGAGACTGCGTGGAGAGGACGTACACATGGTAACTCGGCGACATGAATTGAGACGAAAGATGCCTGGGCAGCTGGGGTAGAAAGTAGGCCGCGCCCGTGAAGAGGATGGGCGCCACCTCGCCGGCGCCGCGGCTGACGGCCAGGATGGTGCCGGTCAGGATGCCGGGCGCCGCCTGCGGCACCACCACGTGCATCACCGTCTGCCACTTGGTCGCGCCCAGCGCCAGCGAGGCCTCGCGCAGCTCGCGCGGGACCGCGCGCAGCGCCTCCTCCGTCGCCACGATGACGACGGGGAGGGTCAGCACCGCCATGGTCAGCGCCGCCCAGATGAGCGCCGGTTGTCCGTAGACCTTCTCGCCGTGGAAGAAGAGCTTGTCGATCCCCGCGCCCAGGAACTGGATGAAGAAGCCGAGGCCGAACAGGCCAAAGACGATCGACGGGACGCCGGCCAGGTTGGCCACCGCGATCCGGATGGCGCGCGTCACGGGCGAGAGGGGGGAAGAATACTCGTGCAGGTAGATCGCCGTCGCCACGCCGACGGGGACACCCGCCAGCGTCATCAGGATGACCATCTCCACCATGCCGACGATGGCCGGGAAGATGCCGCCCGCGGTCATCCCCTCGCGCGGCTCCTGCGTGAGGAACGACCAGGAGAGGCGCGGCAACCCGTTGTGGAGGATGTCGATCAGGATGACGACCAGGACCGCCAGCACGATGAGCAGCGCCGCGCCGGAGGCGACGGCCATCGCCCCGTCGCCGATCAGGTTGCGTCGCGTCCGGCCGGCAGCGAGCCGCGCCTGCGCCTCTCGATCGGGACGGATGACCGCGCCGGCGCCGGCGCTCACGAGATCGCCCCCAGCTTGCGCTTCATCCGGCTGATGGCCCAGTCGCCGAGCGAGTTGATGCAGAAGGTGGTGAGGAAGAGGATCGTGCCCAGGAAAAACAGCACCGTGTAGTGCGCGCCGCCGAACACCACCTCGGCCAGCTCGGCGGCGATGGTGGCCGCGATCGTGCGCCCCGAGTCGGCGAAGCTGGCCGAGACGATGGCCGCGTTGCCCGAGGCCATGAGCACGATCATCGTCTCGCCCACGGCGCGGCCGAGGCCCAGCGCGACGCCGGCGGCGATGCCCGGGCTGGCGGCCGGCAGGACCACGCGCAACGTCGTTTGCCAGCGCGCGGCGCCGAGGGCGGTCGACGCCTCGACGTAGCTGCGCGGCACCGCGCGCAGCGCCTCCTCGGCCAGCGTGAAGAGCACCGGGATCACCGCGAACGAGAGCGCCACCCCGGAGACCAGCACGTTGAGGCGCGACTCGAGGTGAAGCCAATTCTGGAACCAGGTCGCCATCACGATCAGGGCGAAGAAGCCGAGCACCACCGAAGGGATTCCGGCCAGCAGCTCCACGGTCGGCTTGAGAAACTCGCGCGCGCGCGGGCGCGCGTACTCGGCGACGTAGAGCGCCGCCCCCACCCCGAGGGGAATCGAGACCGCCATGGCCACGATCGTGACCTTGAGCGTGCCCACGACGAGCGGCCAGATCCCGAACTTTGGAATCTCCGAGACTGGTTGCCAGATCGACGCCGACTCGTCGTACCCGGGCCAGAGCTGCGGCACGAACATCTTCGACAGCGTCACCTCGGCGCGCACGGCCGCGCTGTAGAAGATCGGCGCCGCCTCCTTGCCGATGAACACCAGGATGAGGACGATGGCGACGATGGCCGACACGGCGAGCACGCGCAGCAGCCACTCGGCGGCCCGGTGCCAAAGCGGCGCCGGCGCCAGGGTCAGCTTGGGCGGCCGCGCCGGTGGAACGGTGATCTTGGCGCTGCTGCTTCTCCTTTGACGGGCCATCGCCAGCGCGCCCTCGGGTGTCGTCACGCTGTGGATGAAAGCACCGGCGGTTGACGAACGCGTGCCGCGACTGTGACAACCGTGTTACACACCCGAAACCACGGTCGGGCTGCGAGCGGGCCGTCGCGCTGTGAGGGGTCGGGCAGCGGCCCGAGCG
>DATNDC010000054.1:0-14547 GCA_035607055.1 Polyangia bacterium | reverse complement strand
GGACTGATTAATGAAAGCATCGACTATTCGGTTTCAGCTCGCGAGCCTCGTCTTGGTCGCGTTCTGCGCGTGCGGCGGCGGCAACGGCGGCGGCGTGGACGGAGCGGCTGGCGGGGCGACGGGTAGTGGAGGCGAAGGCGGGTCCGGCGGCGCGGCGGGGGTTGGAGGCAGCGGTGGAACCGGAGACGGTGGCTCAACTGGGCGTGGTGGTGCCGGAGGGATCGGTGGCACCGGGCTCGGCGGCCACGGCGGCTCCGGCATCGCGGGCATGGGCGGAGCAGGAGTGGGCGGCTCGGGAGCGGCCGGTCACGGAGGATCTGGGGGAAAGGGAGGCTCTGGAAGCGGCGGAACAGGAACGGGCGCAGGGGGGACCGCCGGCGGCGGTCATGGTGGGGCAGGCGGTAGCGCCGGCGCGGGAGGGATCGGCGGCGGCGGCGCCGTGGACTCCGGAACCGCAGGATCGCAGCTGCAGGATTGCACAGGTCTGATCTGCGGATCGAATCAGCAGATCGTAAACGTACGGAGCCCCGCGCTGGGCACCACCCAGTGCGCGTGCCTCCCCGTTCCGAGCGCGGGCCAGTGTTCCGACTGCACTTGTGGAGAGCCGCTCTGCGCCCAGTACGGCGGACATTGCTCAGGATTCACGGTCGGGATCGGGCTTATGTGCTCCCAGAACGGCTGACCAAACGCCGTCGCGTCTACCCCTTCGTGCTGCCCGAGATCGCCTAAGCCTCGGAGGCGACCGAGCTTGTGACCGACGGGTAGCCGGCCGCGACGAGCTCCCTGACGGTCAAGCAGGCTGCCGATGAGCTGCAGGTCATTCCGGCCACGGTGAGGCGCCGTCGAAGTCGCCCGGCTCGATAGGGCCCGATCCGAGCCAACGTTTGCGCGATGGTGATCGCCAGCGCGGCGGGTTGGCGCAGAACACCTCGAGTGCCTCGGTCATGTAGCCCACGACGAAGTGCTCGAAGTAGTGAGGCAGCCGTGCCGGTGCTCTTCTCTCATCAAGCCTGACAACTCGGGCCCGTCTCGGGCAATCCAGTGGAAGTCGAGAAGTGCTCACGCGATCGCCCGCCCACACACGCCGAGGGAGAAGCCATGACGCATCGTATTTCCGTTCCTGCCGTCGTCGCGGCACTCTGCATCCTGGTCTCGGGGTGCTCTTCGGGCGGAGTGGCCGGTGGGACCGGCGGCAGCCCTTCGAGCGGCTCGGGCGGTAGCGGTCAGAGTGGCGGAGGGGGCGGCGCCAAAGGTGGCTCGGGGGGGAGCGCGACGGGCTCTGGCGGCGCGATCGGGTCGGGCGGGACGGCGAGTTCCGGCGGCACGACGGGCGCTGGCGGCACGACCGGCAGCGGCGGCACGACGGCTTCTGGTGGCGCCTCGGGCACGGGCGGCGCCAAGGGAGGGACGACGGGGTCTGGTGGCGCCGTCGGAACCGGCGGCACGACGGGCTCTGGGGGAACCACCGGTTCCGGCGGCGCCACCGGCAGCGGCGGAAGCTCGGGTAGTGGTGGTTCTGGCGTCACGAACGCCTGCTCCGGCACGGCCAGCGGGACGCCCGCGAACACGCTCACGGTGAACGTCAGCGCCGCTCAGAACGTGATCAGCAATGGGATCTTTGGCCTACTGATGGAGCGACTCGGCCGGAACTGGAGCGGCGGCACCTTCGTCGGCACCAGTTCCTCGGTCCCGAACACCGACGGGATACGCAACGACGTCATCCAGGGGTTCAAGGACGCCGGCGTCGGGATGATCGAGTGGCCGGGCGGCTGCGCCGCGAACAGCTACAGCTGGAGCGCCAATAAGAGCCCGAGCAACGACGTCGGTACCGATCGATACATGGAGCTCTGCTCGCTGGCCGGAATTCCCCCGCTGCTCGCCGGTCCGGGGACCTCCGCGGCGGCCGCGACCAACCTGGCCTGGGTCACGTACATCAACAACAACGCCAGCCACACGAGCTGGACGCTGAACTACTTCAAGATCGGGAACGAGGTCTGGGGATGCGGCGGCAACCAGGACGAGGCCACCTACGAGACGAACTATCTCGCGAACTACAACATGCTCTCGACGCCGGTCAACGGGAAGAAGCTCAACATCATCGCCAGCACGGGCTTGATCGGGAACTGGACCTGGTTCGACACCGAGGTGAAGGACCTGGCCGGCAAGATCGACGGAGTCGAGATACACGACTACGTCTATCACCCCAGCGACATCCCGAACGTGGGCTTCACCGACGACCAGTACTACAACGTCGTCAACGCCGCCAACCAGGGGCAGATCGGTCCGCGCATCACCCGGATCCTCCAGACGCTGAATCAGTACGACCCCAGCAAGCACATCAAGATCTACGAGGACGAGTGGGGTGACTGGCTCGAGCCCTTCGCTTCATCGAGCGACAGCTGGATGCAGCAGGGGACAGTCATGGACGCCATTTCCGCGGCCGAGTCGCTTCATCTCTTCATGCAGAACGCCGATCGCTACCAGATGGCGGGGCTCGCTCAAGGCGTCAACGTCATCCACTCGCTGTTTTTGACGAGGACCAGCGACGGGGCGCTGGTGAAGACTCCGACTTTCTACGTTTTCAAAATGCTCCTCCCCCATCACAGTTCGAACGCGATGTGGGCGCCGAACACGCTCAAGAGCGAAAACATCACCGGCAACAGTCAGACATTTCCCGTGCTGTCGGCCGGCACGACCGTCGACAGCCAGGGACACGTGAACATCAGCCTTGCCAACGTCGACCTGGTGAACACCCACACCATTCAAATTGCGGTCAGCGGCGGCAAGAGCGCCTACGTCGTGTCGACAGCCCAGGTCATCACCGGTCCGGCGAAGGACAGCTACAACGACTTCGCGCAAACCGAGAAGGTGAACATCCAGACGCTCGCCGGCTCGAGTTGCTCGACGTCCGGAGCGTCCGTGCAGGTCACTTTGCCCTCGAAGAGCGTGGTGATGCTGGTCTTGACCCCCGCCGCTTAGGCACCCCACCGGGACGGACACTCCGCCGTGACCCCTTCGTGACAATCGGAGGGCTCTTCCTTCGTTCCGGCCCCGGTCCCGCGCCACTCGGCGCGACCCATCGCGCGCCGGCGCCAGGACACGGGATCGCTGTCCCGGCGCCGTCCAGTCGTCATTGGCTAAGCGGGCTCGGTGGGTAGAGATCCGGACACGTGTTCATGAGCGACGCGCAGCTCGCAGGTGGAGAGGCAAGCTGCGCGTCGGTGACCGACGACGTCTGGGACATCGTAATGGTTGTGCACGCCGGCAGCCCGTTCACCGCCTGCGCGAAGGCTGTGACCTCGTCGCTGATGCAGGTGGAGTACTGGGCCACCGTGGCGGTACAGTCTGTGGGCAGGGTACTGCATCCCGAATTGTTGGCCCAGGGATCGGCTGCCTGCTGACAGATGTTCAACTGTTTGGTGCACTGCTGTTGCAGGACGGAATCCGATTGGGCGCTGCTATTGACCGCATAGGCCAACCCCTGCCACTTGCAGGTGGTCGCCTGGGGAATCGCGCTGCCGAAGTAGGCGTAGGTGTCGTTGCAGAGCTGGGTGCCTTCGGCCGTCGTGAGCGCGCTGATCGCCTTGCTGCCGGCCAGCGTGGTGACCGATCCGCCCGCCCCTCCGGCACCGCCGGTGGCAGAGCTGCCGCCGGTCCCCACGGCACCGCCGCTGCTCGAGTTGCCGCCCGTCCCGACGACGCCACCTGTGGCGGAGCTGCCGCCCGTCCCGACGGCGCCACCGCTGCTCGACGTGCCGCCGGTGCCAGCGGTCCCGCCGCCGGAGCTGCTGCAACCGATCGCCGTCATCCAGGTGAGCGCGATGCCGCTAACGATTCCAATCCGTCCGCTTCGCATGAATCCTCCGAGGCCGTGGTCGACATGAGTGTCGTCCACCAGACTTGCCCTTCGAGGTACCTATTTGTCAGAGAAGGTGCGACCGGAATTGCGGAGGTCATGCGCACCGGCGAGCTGCAGGCCTGCTCCCTGGCCGGGCGCTTGGTCGACACGCCGCTCGTCCACGCGTAGTTCTCTCTGGCCGACCGGCCGGTTCCGACTATGCTCCCGCGGCGGGAGGCCGAGACATGCCAGCGCCGACGCCGGATTTGATCTTCGCACGGGGTCAGATGGCGTTGTCGCTGGCGTTTCACATCGTGTTCGCGGCGGTGGGGGTGGCGCTGCCGGCGTTGATGGTGGTCGCCGAGGCGCTCTACCGGCGCACGGGCGACGAGGTCTATCTCGAGCTCGGGCACCGCTGGGCCAAGGGGACAGCGATCCTGTTCGCGGTCGGCGCCGTCTCCGGCACCGTGCTGTCGTTCGAGCTGGGGCTGCTCTGGCCCCGATTCATGGCGTTCGGAGGCGCCATCATCGGGATGCCGTTCTCGCTGGAGGGCTTCGCGTTCTTCACCGAGGCGATCTTCCTGGGCATCTACCTCTACGGCTGGGAGCGCGTGTCGGCGCGCGTGCACCTGTTGTCGGGCCTGGCGGTCGCGGTCAGCGGCGCGTTTTCGGCGCTGTTCGTGGTGCTGGCCAACGCCTGGATGAACGCGCCCGCCGGGTTCCGCCTGGTGGACGGCGCGCCCGCGGACGTGCAGCCACTGGCGGCGATGTTCAGCCCGGGCTGGGCGGTCGAGGTCGGGCACGTGCTGCTCTCCAGCTACCTGGCCACCGCCGCCGCGATGGCCGCGGTGCATGCGGTGTTCCTGCTGCGGTCGCCGCGCAGCCGCTTTCACCGGGCGGCGCTGGGGATCGCGATGGCGTTCGTGGTGCCGGCGGCGCTGCTGCAGCCGATCTCCGGCGACGCCAGCGCGCGCTCGGTGGCGATCCGCCAGCCCACCAAGCTGGCCGCGCTGGAGGGGCAGTTCGAGACCGAGCGCGGCGCGCCGCTGCGGGTGGGCGGCTGGCCCGATCCGATCGCCGGGACGACGCGCTACGCGCTGGAGATCCCCTACGGCCTGTCTCTTCTGGCCTTTCACGATCCGCACGCCCAGGTGCGCGGGCTCGATTCGTTCCCGCCCGCCGACCGCCCCGATCCGCGCGTCGTGCACGTCGCTTTCCAGATCATGATCGGCTGCGGATCGCTGCTGGCGCTGGTCGCGCTCTGGTGGGTGATCGCCTGGCTGCGGCGGCGCCACCGGACGCTGCCCGAGGTGAGCCGCCGTCTGCTGGCGGCGGTGGTCGTCTGCGGTCCGCTCGGCTTCCTGGCCATCGAAGCCGGCTGGGCCGTGACGGAGGTGGGGCGCCAGCCCTGGGTGGTGTACGGCGTCGTGCGCACGGCCGACGCCGTGACGCCGATGACCGGGCTGGCGACGCCGTTCGCGCTGGTGGGGGTGGTCTACGGCGTGCTGGGGGTGGTGGTGGCGGTGTTGCTGGGCCGCCTGTTTTTGAAGACGGGTGACGCGCATGTTGGATGAGCCGGTGCTGCTGGGCGCCGTCATCCTGGGCGCGCTGATCCTGTACATGCTGTTCGGAGGCGCCGACTTCGGCGGTGGCGTCTGGCACCTCGTCGCCACCGGGCCGCGTGCCGCGCGCCAGCGGGCGCTGATCGCGCAGGCCATCGCGCCGATCTGGGAGGCCAACCACGTCTGGTTGATCCTGGTGGTCGTCATCCTGTTCACGGGGTTCCCGCCCGCCTTCGCCGCGTTCAGTACGCGGCTGCACGCCCCGCTGCTGGCCCTGCTGCTCGCCATCGTGGCGCGCGGCGCGGCGTTCGCTTTCCGCTCTGCCGCCGGCGATCGCGCGCGCGAGCGCCGCGGCTGGAGCGCGGTGTTCATCGCCGGCAGCCTGGCGGCGCCGGTCCTGTTGGGGATGGTCGTGGCCGCCGTGGCGTCGGGTGACGCCGGGACCGCCGGCGCGCCGCCCGCGCTCTCCTGGCGCGGGCCGTGGCTGACGCCGTTCGCGATCGCCATCGGGCTGTTCGCGCTGGCGCTGTGCGCTTTTCTGGCCGCGGTGTACCTGACCGTCGAGGCCGAGGGCGAGGGTAGCCGTCCCCTGTCGGACGACTTCCGCCGGCGCGCGTTTTACGCGGGGATCATCTGCGGCGCGCTGGCGCTGCTGACGTTCCTGTTGTCGGCGGACAGCGCGCCCCGCCTTCACGCCGGGCTCTCGGTCCGCCGCTGGTCGTGGCCGCTGCATGTGCTGACGGGGCTGGCCGCGATCGGGGCGCTGATCGCGATCCTCGCGCGGCGCTACCGCCTGGCGCGCGGGCTGGCGGCGGCGCAGGTCGCGCTGGTGGTGCTCGGATGGGGCGTCTCGCAGTACCCGTACTTGATGCCGCCCTACCTGACGTTGTGGTCGGCCTCGGCGCCGCGGCAGACGCAGGCGCTGCTGCTGATCGCGGTCGGCGCGGGGGCGGTGGTCCTGTTTCCGTCGCTGCGCCTCCTGTTCCGCGTGTTCAAGTCCACCCGGTGAGCAGGCGGGGGAGTTGACGGAGCGGCCCAACATCGGACCAACCCCTGCTTGTTCCGCCTATCCTCGAACCTGACGGTGACCCGGCTTGCCCTCCTTCGCGGGCGCGCCGGCCGCGGCGACGACCGGCGCCAGCCTCACGCAGCTGGCGCTCGAAGCAGGGTACTTCGATCAGTCGCATTTCAGCCGCGCCTTGCGCGCCGCCACCGGACAGGCGCCGGGCCAGTTCCTGCGCGCCGGCCCGCACCGCTGAACTGAGTGTCCGGGTCGGGTGACCACGCGGGACACCGCGGCCGTCTCCAAGTTCCTGAGAACCGTGTCCGACCGCGGCTGTCGCTCAGACATGAGGATCACGCTCGTCTGCCTCTCGCTCGCGATCCCGTTCGTCGCTTGTCGTCTCGACCGACCGGCCCCGCCGGCCGAGCGCGGGTCGAGCCCCCAGGTGGCGACGGGCCCGACCTCGGCCGGACGATTCTTTGGCCGGAACGACCGCGGGCAGGTTCGCGAGCTCGCGCTGCGCAAGCTCGCCCTCGGCGTCACGACGAAGCAGGGCACCGTTCGGTCGCACCTCACGATGGAGGTCGCGGGGCCCGCCGGCGAGCGGGTCGAGGCCATCATGCGGCTGGCCGTGCCGCGGGGCGCGGCCGTGACGAGCGCGATCCTCTGGCTGAACGGCCGGCCGACGAGCGGCGCGTTCGTGCAGCGGGAGCGGGCGCGCGCCATCTACCAATCGATCGTCGACCGGCGGCGCGATCCCGCGCTGGTCAGCTGGGACGGCCCCGGCTGGGTGTCCGTCTCGCTGTTCCCGCTCGAACATGGAGAGCCGCGCCGGTTCGAGCTCGAGTGGATCGAGCCCGCCGCGACGGAGGCCGGGGCCGTGCGCTACCACCTGCCCACGATCGTGGAGGCCGGCCGCGTCGTGGGACGGCCGGCGCTGGAGGTCGACGGACGCTCGCTCCCGCTCCCCGCCGGGGACGTCGTCACTTTGCCGGACTCACCTGCGGGCGCCGCTCGGATCGTCGCCGATCGGGCGCCGGGCAGCCCGTTTCATCATCTGTTGGTTCGAGCCTCGCCCGGCGAGCGCCCGCCGCACGTCGTGATGATGGCGGAGACCTCGGCGGCGATGACCGCCACCGATCGCCTCTGCCAGCGGGCCGCGCTCGAGCGCGTGCTCGGCGCTCTGCCCGCAACGTCCAAGGTGACCCTCCTGGCCGCCGACTGGAATGTCTCCGTCGTCGCCGACGAGGTCGACGTCGCTGGTGCCCGGCAGGCCCTCGACAAGCTCGACGCCGTCACCTCCGCGGGCGCCCTGCACCTCGAGCGCGCGCTGGCCGGGGCCGCCACCCGGGCCCGCCCCGGCGGGGCGAGCGCGGTGCTCTTCGTCGGCCGCGGCGTCGACGGCTTTCCCGGAGACGCCATCCACGGGGCTCTGGAGAGCTTGCGCGATGCGGGCGTTCCGCTCTCGCTCGTGGCGACGGACGAGGTCCCTTCGCCGCTGGCGGACGCCGCCTCGCTGACCGGCGGCCAGGCGCTGCCGGCGGCGGAGCTGGACGGCCAGCTCGGCGCTCTCGTCGGCGCGCTCCGGGCGCGGCCCCCCCTACCCGCGCTCCTGGCGCGCGGCCTCGACTGGCGCCCGCTCGAGACAGTGACCGGAGAAACAATCTGGGTGGGACGCGCTCTCGAGCTCCCGCGACCGCAGGATGGGGCCGGGCAGAACATCGTCTGGGCCGACGCGGCGGATCTATCGCCGCTCTGGGACCGCGCCCGGCTCGCTTGGTCGGAGCACGCCGACCACAGCGCCGCCGGGCGCAGCATGACGACGGCGCTGACGCCGTTGCGTGCGCTCCTGGTCCTGGAAAACGAACAGGAGTACGCCCGCTTCGGCCTCGGCAGGGCTGCGATCTTCGGTCGGGATTCAGCCCTCGGCATGAACGCGGCGGACGTCCTGCACGGCCTGGTCGACAACCAGATCGGCGAGGCGTACGGCGTCGGCGGCCTCGGTTTGGCCGGCACCGGCTCGGGCGGCGGCGGCCTCGGCGAGGGCACCGCCGGTCTCGGGAACCTGGGGACGATCGGGGCGGCCAAAGGCGGGGGCGAGGTTAACGGCTCCGGCTACGGACGCGGCGCCGGCGGCCGTCGTACTTGGGCGCCGGAGGTGGTCCTCGGTCAGGCCACGGTGCGCGGCTCGCTCGACAAGGAGATCATCCGCCGCATCGTCCGCCGCCACATCAACGAGCTGAAGTACTGCTACCAGCAAGAGCTCACCAGATCCCCCGCGCTCGGGGGCCGCATCATGGTGCAATTCACGATCGCGGCGTCCGGGCAGGTCATCGCGTCGGTGCTGCAGTATTCGACCATCGGCGATACGCGCCTCGAGGGCTGCGCGGTTCAGGCCGTGCGCCGGTGGGAGTTCCCGCAGACACTCGGCGGCGGGATCGCCGTCGTCTCGTTCCCGTTCGTCTTCACGCATGGCCGAGAACGGGCGGCCATCGCGCCGCCCGCCGCCGAGCAGGCCGTCGATCCCGATCTCTCGACCGGGAAGGCGCTCCTGGCCCTGTCCGAAAAGGGAGACCTCGCGACCCGGGTCGAGCACGTCGCCGCGCTCCTCGGTCTCGACCGGACGTCCGATCCCGAGAGCCTCGCCTGGATGATCGACCGGCGGCAGACGAACGGCCGAGAGATGCTGCTCGTGGCCCGTCTTCTCGTCGCCGCCCACCGGAATCACGATGCCATCCGCGTGCTCTCCGAGTGGGCCGCCGCCGCCATGCCCGCCGCGTCCGCCGAAGAGCTGCGTCGGATGGGCGCCGGCGCCGACGCCGCGGAGGTGCTTTCACTCGCCCGGCGCGGGATGTCGAATGCGCCCGCCTCGGTCCCGAGGTGAGAGGCCCGCGATCGACGAGGTCGCTGGAGAGCGCGCCCGCCGGCCCGACATCGCGGTGATGGTGTTCACCCCGCATGGAATTACGACTCACAGACCCGGAGCTGTGGCGAGGCGGTTGACGTAGCGCCCCAGGAAGGAAGTCTCTCGGCCTCCCGGCCCGGTCTAGATTCTCGAGTTGGCGGCCGTCGCTCAGGGGCGCGCCGCTCGACGTCCTTGGCTCGCTCGAAGGCGGGCGGACCTATCCCGGGTCCCCGAGAAAAATGTGCTCTACCCGGAGGAGTGGGGGGTTCTTCTGTACGGGCGTGAGTGCCCCTCACGATGCCCCGGGATTCCATCTTCTTTCTTCACCAGGAGGCGCTGCTGCGCCAGCGGCGTGGCGAGCGCATCATCGATGGGACCGTAGGCGTCCTGCTCGACGACGCAGGCCGGTTGGTGATGCTGCCGACGGTGGCAGCGGCATTGAGCGAGCTTTCGCGGTCGGACTGGGCGCCCTACGCGCCCGTCGCCGGTGAGAGCGAGTTCTTGAACGCGGTGAAAAGGCAGGTTTATCCGCCGGACCTGCAGGCCTACGCCACGGCGGTGGCGACGCCGGGCGCAACCGGCGCCATCGGTCTGGGGATCGCGATGGGATTGGAACCGGGCGAGATGCTCCTGACTCGCGCGCCACACTTCACCGTCTATGACGACTTGGCGAGGTCGCAGAGCCGAGGGCTGGCGACGTTCCCGGCGCTCGACGCCGGCGGCCGCTTCGACGTCGCGGCGCTGGCACGGCGCCTGGACGCTATCGCGGCGCGACAGAGCCGCTTGCTGATTCTCCTCAACGATCCCTGCCAGAACCCCAGCGGATATACGATGTCGCCCCCGGAGTGGGCCGCCGTGGCGGACGTCATCGGAGCCGCCGCGTCGCGAAGGCCGACGACGCTTCTCATCGACGCGAGTTACGCCGACTTTGCCCCGCCGGCGTGGAGGCCCCCGTACGGGGCGCTCGCGCGGCTGGCCGAGTCGGCCGACGTCTTCACCGCCTGGAGCGCCTCGAAATCGTTCACCGCCTACGGCCTGCGGGTCGGGGCTCTGCTGGCGCTCTGTCCGAACGGCGGGCGCCGCCGCGCGCTGGCAGCGGCGATGACCCAAGGGTGCGGCGGGTTCTGGGGAAACGTGAACCGCGGCGGGATGATGGTGGTCGGACGCATCTTGGCGGACCCCGCGCTGGCCCGACAGGCCGCCGGCGAGCGGCGGGTATCGATCGCCTTGCTCGAGGCCCGCGCCCGGTCATTTCGCCGCGCGGCCGAGCGGCGCGGGCTCCTGTTTCAATGCCACCAAGGCGGTTTCTTCTCGACCGTGCCGGTGCGCAGCGCCGCACGCGTCGCGGCGGCCATGCGCGACCGCGGCGGGTTCGTCGTGCCGCAATCGCCGGTGCTGCGCTTTGCCTTGTGTGCTTTGCCGGCGCAGAAAATCCCGGCTTTGGTCGGCATGGCGGCCGACTGTCTCGGCGAACGAGATGCCCCGGCGCGGAGGGCGTCGTGACAACGCCGGCAACGCACGCCGAGGCGCTCATCGATGCGCTGTGCGCTCTCGGCTACCGCACCGCCTTCGGCATCCCGGGTGGCGGCATCGCCAGCATCTTCGCCGCGCTCGGCGGTCGTCTTCGCGTCGTGCTGTCTCAGCACGAGGGCGCGGCCGCCTACATGGCGCTCGGGCAGTCGCTGGCGACGGCGGGGCGCGAGGTCGGGCTCTGCTTCGCTACCTCGGGTCCGGGGATCACGAACCTCATCACGGGGGTAGCCGCCGCTTGGGAAGAGCAAGTCCCGCTGTTCGTGCTTACGGGCAACGTGTCGACCGACCTCATCGGAAAAGGGGCCGCGCAGGACGCCTACCCGGGCGGGTTGGACGCGGTCGCGATGCTGCGGTTCGTGACCGCCCGGTCGGTGACGGCGATGACCGCCGATCGGATCGTCCCGCTGGCCGCCGAGCTTCACCACCTGGCGTTGCGCGCCCGGCGGCCAGTGCACCTCAATGTCCCGGTCAACCTGGCCAGCCTTCCGCCGGTCGCAACGGAGACGATTGCAGACACGCTGGCCGGTGCAGCCGCGCACGAACGCTGGCTGCAGGCGCGATCGTGGGACGCCGCCGCTGTCGACCGCGCCATCGAGGCGCTCGCGGCTGCCGAACGTCCGCTCATCCTGGCCGGCCACGGCTTCAAGACCTCTGGGCTGGGGCTCGCGCTGGCGGCCGCGTTGACCGCGATCGGCGTCCCCGCGCTGGTGACCAGCCACGCCAAGGGGATCTTGCCCGACGATCACCCCATGTTGATGGGGACCTTCGGTTTCGCCGCGCCCGAGTCTTCGGCGGCGAGCCTCGAGGCCTACCGGCCCGACGTGCTGCTCTTCCTGGGGACGGATCTCGGCGAGACGTCGACCGCCGGCTGGTCGCCGTTGCTGGCTGCGCCTCGGATGAAGATCCACGTCGACTGGGACGAGGAGCGCTTCAACCGCGTCTATCGGGTGGAGTTGCCCGTCCGGGCCGAGCTCGGCGGCTTCCTGGCCCGTTTGGTCGCCAGGTGGACGGCGCACCAGTCGGTCTCAAAGCGG
The DNA here is from genome assembly GCA_035607055.1 of Polyangia bacterium. Taxonomy (GTDB): domain Bacteria; phylum Myxococcota_A; class Polyangia; order Fen-1088; family Fen-1088; genus JADGRB01. Next base: position 2,672 of record DATNDC010000054.1, on the reverse strand, counting down.
GGTCGGGCCGCCTGGACCCGCGCCACGGTCGAAGATCGACCCGTCGGCCGACAGACCCGCGGCGCCGGCCTGCATCCGGCGGAGGTCATGGGGGCGCTGGCGGAACGTCTTCCCGACGACGCGCTGGTCTTCGCCGACATCGGCAACACGATGGCCTGGGTGCTGCGCCATCTTCCGGTGCGAGGCCGGCAGGAGCTCTTCATCCCCATGGCGCTGGGACCGATGGGCAGTGGCCTCGGCGCGGCCATCGGCGCCCAGGCCGCGCGGCCCGACCGTCCGGTGATCGCGCTGACCGGCGACTGCGCGATGATGATGCATGGCTGCGAGCTCCTGACCGCGGTCACCGCCGGTCTGCCGGTCAAGACGTTCGTTCTCAATGACGGCGGCCACGGGATGGTCGAGCATGGCCTCGCCCTGCTGGGGATGCCCGCCCAGGGGCTGCGTTTTCGCGGGCGCGTCGATTTCCTGGCGTTTGCCGCGGCGCTGGGCGTTCGCGCGCTGCGGTTCGACGACCCGGCGGCGCTGGCCGCCTTCGACTGGCAGGCAGAGTGGCGAAATCCGGAGCCGCTGCTGGTCGACCTGATCGTCGACCCGGCGGTGGTGCCCCCCATCCTGTCGCGGACCCGGGTCTTGGGGCTGACGGAGAAGGTGACATGAACGATCCCGGCAAGCACCTGGCGATCCTGGGCACCGGCGCGGCGCTGCCCGCCCGGCGCGTCGGTCCGGCCGACTTCGTGATCGCCGGCGCGCCCCCGGCCCTCCTCGCGGAGTGGGACGTCGGCGAACATCGGGTGGCGGAGTCGGAGAGCGCGACCGACCTCGAGGCGCGCGCGGCGCTTCAATGCATCGAACGGGCCGGGTGGTCGCCGGAGGAAGTCGACCTCATGATCGGGTGCACGCTGCTGCCCGAGAAGGTCAACCCCAGCAACGTCGCCCTCACCCAGCACAAGATCGGCGCGCGTCGAGCCGCCGCGATCGGCGTCGACATGGCCTGCATCGGACCGGTGCCGGCGCTGATGATGGCCGATGCGCTGTTTCGGACGGGACAGTTTTCACGGATCGTCGTGGTGGCCTCCTCGCAGCTCGCGGGCGCGATGGACGACACCGATCCGGCGGTCTTCGCCGTCTGCGGCGACGGCGCGGCCGCCGTGGCCCTGGGGCCGGTGGACGAGCAGGCGGGTGTGGTCGCGACCCACCTGGCGGCGCGGGGGGAGTACTGGAACAACGTCGGGATCGAGCCGCGTGGCCCCCGCTACCCGCGTTCGGGCGGCCCCTGCGACGTCCGGCCGCGCTTCTACATCGATCACAGCCGGGGCGGCGACCTGAAGGAGTTCTTCACCTGGTGCATGGCCTCGGTGCCGGACGCCGTGGGCGAGCTGCTCCGCAAGGTGGGTCTCACCATCGCCGACGTCGACTGGGTGTGCCCGCACCAGAACGTCAAGACGGTCTCCGAAGCCTGGATCGATCGCATTGGCGTGTCGCGGGACCGCGTCATCGAGACGCGCAAGGAGTACGGCAACGTCGGGCCGGCCAACGTCCTGCTCAATCTGGACCGAGGGGCGACCACCGGTGCCTTCCGGCACGGCGACAAGATCCTGCTCTTCGGCCAGGGGTCGGGTATGTCGGTCGGCGCGCTGCTGCTGCGATGGCACGGACGGGGGAGCACGCCTCCGCGCACGCCGCCGAAATCCACTCCCGAGCCCGCGCGATGATGACGGCGCCGAAGGGGGGGGCGACCGCCTCGTTCCAGGCTGACGATGCCAGGCGCGCGTTGCAGGCCTTGCGGCGGGCGGCGGATCAGTTCATCGACCTCCCGGCGAACGGTCCACCGGCGTCGCTGCAGCACCAGGTGATGGCGGCCCTGCATGGACTCCTGGCTTGCGCCGAGGCCGCCGCCGCGGCCGGGGTACCCGCTCCCGATCTCCAGGCAGCCGCGGCCGCGGCGCGGGAGCTTTGCGGCCGGTACTCCCGCACGCTGGCGCACGCGCAGCGATGGCCGCGGGGATATCCAGGGGACTTCGAGCTCATCGAGCGGCTGCTCGACGCCGACCCCGGCGGCGACGCGGGGACGCTGGAGCGCGCGCTCGAGACCTGCGTGCTGCAGCTCCCGATCGTCTGGCAGCATCGGGTCAAGGTCGCCTGGCAGGCGCGCCTCGTCCGGCGCGGGTTGAACGGCGACGGCGCCGTGCGCGTGTTGTCGATCGGTTGCGGCGGGGCGCGCGATCTGCTGCTGCTGGAACCGCCTGAGCTCCGGCGACTGGAGGTCGTGCTGAACGACCTCGATCCCGACGCGCTGGCCCTGGCCGAGGCCCGGCTGTCGGCCACCGTCCGGAGCCTCACCGGCATTCGCGGCAACGCGCTCCGGAGCACTGCCAAGTTACGCGTGGCGGGCCCCTTCGACGTGATCCTGGTCGGAGGCCTGCTGGACTATCTGCCCGAGGACGCGGCGCGCACCCTTCTCCAGCACGCCGGCCAAATGCTGAAGCCGGGCGGGCTGCTGGGCGCCACCAACATCGCCGCCGCCAATCCCTGGCGCCAGATGCTGCACCTTCTGACGAGCTGGACGCTCATCGAGCGCAGCCACGAAGAGATGACTGGTCTTTTCAGGGCCTCGAAGTTGAAGGCGTCGATCGCGCTGGACGAGTCCGGTCTGACCTGGTTGGCCGCCGCCT
>DATNDC010000050.1:0-15605 GCA_035607055.1 Polyangia bacterium | reverse complement strand
GTCCCGAGCGCGCGTGCGGCGAGGACGATGGCGATGATGCCGAGCTGGCCGAGCTCGACGCCGACGTTGAAGCAGAAGAGCGCGGTCGGGACGTGCTGCTCGGGGACGCCGAGCTCGAGCAGCGCGGAGGCGAAGCCGAGGCCGTGCAGGAGCCCGAAGGCGAAGGCGACCGCCCAGGGGGCGCGGCGGGTCAGCGAGTCGCCCGGGCGCAAACATTCGGCGCAGACGAGGACGATGGAGAGGGCGATCGAGGCCTCGACGGGCGGCGACGGGACGCGCACCACCCCCAGCACCGTCAGCGCCAGGCTGACGCTGTGGGCGACGGTGAACGCCGTGATGGTCGCCAGGAGCTGCTTCTTCCGCCGCACCAGCAGCGTCAGCGCGACCACGAACAGCAGGTGATCGAAGCCGGTGAGGATGTGCTCGACGCCGAGGGCGGTGTAGTCGGCGGCGATCGGCGCCAGCGCGCGCCAGCCCGCGGCCGACGCGCCGTAGACCTTCAGGCTGGGCGCCGTCGGGGTCGCGATGCGCAAGAAGTGGGCGCCGCCGCGCCACTGCACGTCGACCACCACCCGGGTGAGCGTCCCCTCGATCCAGGGGAAGGCGATCGCTCCGACCAGCCCCGAGGGGCCGCAATCGAGCAGGTCGCCGCGCAGGTGGCAGGCGGGCGGGAAGACCACGGCGGCGCCGAGATCGTCCTGCAACGTGCGCGAGGCGGCGTGCCAGTAGACCTGGAAGCGCCCGCTGTCGACCTCTTTCAGCGACAGCAGCGCCGAGTCGATCTCGTGGCTCCGGGCCGGGCCCGCCGCCAGCAACACCGCCGCGCCGAGCAGGAAGGCCGCGACGAGGCGCGCGCAGCGAAGCGCGGTCATCGCGCGCGCTCCTCGATGTGGTAGCGGTCGACGATGGCCTGCACGGCCCGATCGACCTCCTGCTTCCGCTCGGCGTAGTGCCAGTCGGCCACCAGGCGCGGGCGCAGCTCGTCGGCGCTGGGCAACCCGCCGTCGAGGGCGTTCAGCCGGACGAGCAAGAGCGCGTCCCCGCCGGTGAGGCGCTGCCATCTGCCGACCGGGAGCCCTTCGATGCCGGCGGCCAGCGCCGGGCCGAGCCGCTGTCGCAGATCGGCGTCGGTGAGGTCGCCGCCCGCGATCGGCCGCCCCAGCCTGCGCGGGTCGGCCCCCGCTTCCAGGGTGTGCTCGACCTTGGCGAGCGCCGCCGGCGACGACGGGTCGTCCTTGGGGAAAGCAATCGAGAGGTAGTCGTAGCGGCGCGGTGTCTCGTAGAGGCTCCGGTGCGTCGCCAGCCAGCCGGCGAGCTCGGCGGGGGTCGGCTCGCGCTGGGGGATGCCGACCGCGACGCGCGTCCGCAGCTTGTCGGCCAGGACAGTCCGGATCGTCCGATCGTTGCGGTCGAGCCGCTCGCGGACGGCCTCGCGCGAGAGCGCCTCCTCGCGGGCCCAGGTCCGGATCTCGTCGTCCATCTCGGCCGGCGTCGGCGGGTGGCCGTTGGTATCGCGGAACTGTCGCGCCAGCTCGGCCTTCACGCCGGGCGTGAGCACGATGAGGCGCGGGTCGCCCGTCACCAGCCGGTGCGCGACGAACAGCGACGCGCCGGCGAGGAAGAACCAGACGGTCGGCTCGGCGAGGAGCCGCGCCGCGCGCCGCCTCCAGACTCCGGTCGCGCTCATGGTGGGGCGACCGCGATTGTACCTCCGGCGTCAGTCGGCGTCCGAGAGCACGAAGCGATATTTGAAGCCCGGCAGCCGAACCGGGACCGGCGTCCCGTTCCGTTCGCCCGGAATGAAGTGGCAGGATTTGACGGTCGCCACGGCCGCCTCGGTCAGGCCATGGCCGAGCCCGCTCACCACGTGGACCTCGCGCACGCGACCGGTCTCGCTGATGACGAGGTCGAGGACCACCGTTCCTTCGATGGCCGCCTGCTTCGCCGCCTCGGTGTACGGGGGCTTGCGGCTCTGGCAGCTCTCGTCGGGCAGCGGCATCTTGGTGACCTCGTACACCGGCACGACCGGGGCTGGCCCCCTGGCCCCTTTGTGCGCCTCCTCGACCGGGGCGAAGTCCCCGCCGGTGTTGCCCACCGGCATCGCCGGGCCCGACCCGGCCTGCGACGTCGACTCCATCGTCACGCCGAACACCGGCGTGGCCGGGCCGACCCCCGTGACCGCCGGATGCAGGGGCGGCGGCGCGTCGGTCGGCGGCGGCGGGGTGTGCGCCGGCGGGGCGGCGTGCGCCCGCGGGCGCTCGTGCGGGACCGGCCTGGGCGCCGGCGGCTCGGCGGCGGGCTCGGGCGGCGGCTCGAGCGGCGGCGGCGAGACGACCCGCAGCGAAACGATCCGCACGGGCGGCGGCGAGGCGTGCTTCGGCAGCCGGCGCAGCCCCTCGGCGAGCGCGAAGTGCCCCCCGATCGAGAGGACCGCGCAGATCACCAGCCGCCAGTCTTTGCTCACGGGGCTCCGGGTGGGATCACCGCGGTCGGATCGATCTGGATGGCGAACGACGCCACCCCGAGCGATTTGACGACGTCGAGCACCCAGACGACCCGGCCGTGCGAGACCGACTTGTCGCCCGCGATGATGGCCTGGGTCTTCGGATCGTGCGCCACCGCGCTCTGCACCGCGGCGCGCAGCTCGGCCGGCGTCGTCGGGCGCCCGTCGAGATAGAGCGCCCCCTCGCGGGTCAGCGTGATCGCCAGCGTGGTCGGGTTCAGCGTCGTGCTCTGGCTGGCGCGCGGCAGCTCGACCTCGATCGCCTGCTTGGCGATCAGGTTGGCCGTCAGCATGAAGATGATGAGCAGCACCAGCATGATGTCGACCAGCGGCGTGACGTTGATGTCGGTGATGATGCCGCGCTTGCGGGTCGCCGAGGCCATCAGGCGGTCTCCTCGGCGGCGCTCGCCGCGGCGGCGACGCCGTTCGCCGTGCCGCGCTCGGCCTTCAGCACGGCCAGGATCTGGTGCGCCAGCACCTCGGACGCCGAGACCGTGCGCTCCACGCGCCGGGTGAAGACGTTGTAGGCGGCCACGGCGGGGAGCGCGACCAGCAGGCCCACGCCCGTCGCCACCAGCGCCTCGGCGATACCGGCCATCACCGCCTGCGTCCCCTGCAGCGAGCTCCCCGCCAGGTCGTGAAAGGCGCGGATGATGCCCAGCACCGTCCCGAACAGGCCGACGAAGGGGGCGTTGTTCCCCAGCGTCCCCAGAAACGCCAGCCGCCGTTCGTAGCGGACGCGCTCCTCCTCGATGGCGCCCGCCTTGCGCTCCTCCACGGCCGCCACGCCGTCCGCCGCGTGCGCCAGGCAGGCGCGCGCCACCGCCGCCTCCATCGAGCGCTTCCCGGCGAGCTTGGCGAGCGCCGCCGCGGCGCCCGACTTGCCGAGCTGGGCCAGCGCGGCGGCGAGCGCGGCGTGCGGCGTCCGCTCCTGAACGAAGAACCAGATCCGATCGAGCATGATGGCCACCGCCGCCAGGCTGAGCCCCAGCAAGAGGTAGAGGATCCAGCTCGACCCCGCCCTCAGCATGAGGTCGAGCAGCTGGGATCCGATGGCGCTTCCGTTGTTCATGGCCTCTCCTGGTTTCAGAGCCTGCCGCGCAACCCGACGGTCGGCAGGACGTAGCGTAGGACGGTCCCCGGGATGACCTCCTCGGGGAGAAGGGCGGCGTTGGTGATGTCGACGTAGAAATCGAGCAGCCAGCGCCGGTAGACCGCGCGCTTGTCGACGCGCAGATCGAAGCGCCAGTAGCCGTCGGTGCGGGCGGCGTTGTACCCGGGGCTGAGGGTGGTCAGCGAGGGGTTCGTGGCCGGCATGCCCGGAATGAGGATCGTCGCCGGACGGCCGCTCTCGTACTGCCCGCGGAGACCGAGGTCCCAGTTCCGCGCCAGCGGCAGGCCGGCCACGAAGTTGAAGATCTGAAGGCGATCGAAGTCGTAGGGGACAGAGCGGGACCCCTGTTCGCGCTCGGAGCGCGACAGCGTGTACGAGATCCACCCGAACACGCCCGACTTCGACTGCCGCCGGAGCAACACCTCGAGGCCGTAGGCGCGGCCCAGCTCCGGCTGCGTCAAGCGATCGAGGATCTGCTGCAGGTCCATCGGCGGCGCCGGATTCGTGGTGGGAACGAGCGCGCGGTTGGCGGGTGTCCCCACCGAGGTGGGGTTCACCGCCAGGTCGAAGATCGTCGGGTCCAGGTAGTTGAAGAACCCTTCCACCGAGAGCGAGAAGCGTTTCTCGAGCGGCACCTCCGTCCCCAGGCTGGTCTGGTACGACTGCACGAGCCCGTACTTGAGCGGCAGCAGATCCAGCCCCGGCAACGGCAGCACGAAGCGCGGCGGCTGATGGTAGACGCCGGCGCTCCCCTTGAGCCAGACGGCGCGGTCGTCGCTTCCTGCCGGCACGTCGGCCAGCTCGCGATCGAACAGCCGATAGCGGACCGTCAGCCGCGGATCGGCGTCCGACCTCGCGGTCGTGCCGTCGGAGTAGGAATCGAGCCGGAGGCCGGGGCGGATCAGCAGCCGCGGCGTCGGTCGCCAGAGGGCCTCCAACCACCCCGAGCCGACCTCGTACTTGTCGAGCTCGGCCGTGATGGCCGACAGCGGGTTGTCGGCGGCGTTCGCCGCCGCGCCCTGGACGATGTCGCGCAGCGAGGCTTGCAGGCCCGCGTCGATCGTCAGCCGGGGGCCATGAACCCAGCGCGCCGTCAGCGACGGCTCGGCCAGCCAGACGGAGAAGTCGGTCCCGTTGCTGAGCGTGTGGTCGTAGCCGAGCACCACCCGGGCCGTCTCGTCGAACGGCCCCTGCGTCCGGTGCTCGCGCAGATCGACCCGGTGGAAGGTGAGGACCAGCGTCGGCTCGAGGGGCGGCGACGGTGACCCCGGCGCCGCGGTGGCGGCGCGCGTGTCGAGCTCGTCGTTGGCGCCGTAGAAGAACGCCGTCCAACCATTGTTGGCGTTGCCGCCGTCGAGCCGCGCCTGGTAATCCCAGTACGACAGATTGATCTGGTTCGTCGCCAGGCCGAGGAGAAAGCCCGGGTAGCCGTAGCGCGCCGCCGCGGTGAAGGTGATCCCCAGCGCGGGCACCGGCTCGCGCGCGAAGGCCCCCGCCTGCAACAGGTTGATGTCGAAGTCGAGCAGGTGCTCGTCCGGCCGCGCGCGCGCCGTCCGCCCGTCGATGATGCCGCCCGTGTACTGGCCGTAGGGCGCCGGCGCGCCGCCCGGATAGAACTGGATCTCGTCGATGAACTCCGGATGGATGACGCTGGTCCCCACCAGCAGGTGATAGAGGAGCGGGATCGGCGTGCCGTCGAGCAGAAATCCCGTCGAGGCGGGGCTGGCGCCGCGCACGACCGGGAACGGCAACAGCGACACGACCGAGGCGACGCCCGGCAGCGTCTGGATGACGCGGAAGGGATCGCCGAAGGTCCCCGGGATCTGCCGCAGCTCGGCACCGCGCAGGGTGATCCGCGAGACCTCCTCGCGGCGCTCCGGGGCGCCCACCACCACGATCTCGTAAGGGTCGTAGCGATCCCGCTCGACCAGGTAGGCGACCGCCAGCTCCTGGTGCGGCGCCAGCGTCTCCTCCTGCAAGAAAGGGTTGTGGCTGGGGGCGTAGACCGAGACGCGCGCCTTGCCGGGCGGCAGCGGCAGCCGGAACCGCCCGCGCCGATCGGCGTCGACCGAGTACCGCCGGTCGCCCACCAGCGCGGTGACCGTCGCGTCGGTGACCGGCGCGCGCGTCCCGAGCTCGACCAGCTTGCCGCGCAGCACGGCGGTGCGCTCCGGCCCCTGGTCGGTCGGCGGCCGCACCGGCGGCGGAGGCGGCGGCAGGAAGGTGTGCGTGAAGGTGATCTCGACGGGGACGGGGTTGCCGCCGTAACGGGCCGGGGCGAAGCGGAAGGCCTGCGCGGCCGCGACGACCGCGTCGTCGAAGACCGGCTGCGGCGGCGTGCGGACCTCGACCTTCTGCACGGCGCCCGCGACGTCGACCAGCAGCTTGACCGTCACCACCACCGGCGTGGTCCGCACCGGCGCGCGCGCGGGGTACGGCACGTTGGTCTCGGAGAGCGCGTGCGGCGGCTCGAAGCTCGGCGGCGCGTCGCCGGCGGCCCCGTCGCGCGGCCCGCCGGCGTCGGCGGTCACGCCGGCCTCGCGCGCCACGATCGCCGCGTCCGGCGCACCGCCGTCGACCGCCGGCTCGGCGACCGCCAGCCAGGGCGTCAGGAGCGACACCACCAGCAGCGGCGCGGTCAGCGCCACGTGAACCCCCAGATCGCCGTGCCCCCGGTCTGCGGCCACCACTGGCGGCGGACAATCTCCTGCGCGGTAAACTGATCGGTGATCCCGGTGTCGTCCACGCATCCGGTCCACTGGCCGATCGCCTCCAGCGCGAAGCTGGTCGCCGAGCGCGGGCCGAGCACGATGGTCCACTCGGCGCGCCCGAGCACCGACACGCCCACGCCGCTGCAGGTCGGCAGCGGCGGGTTCGCGGTCGGGAAGGTGTACGAGCCGGCCAGCGTGCCCCCCGCCGGACTGATGTCCGGGCGGCCCGTGCTCCCCTCGACGATCCCGCCGAAGCCGAGCCCGAGCGCCAGCGAGAGGTGCGGCGTCACGTGCCAGGTGGGATCGATCGTCCCCGAGTAGCGGAGCCCGTCGACGCCGCCGGTCGACGAGGCGCGCGCGTACTGCAGCGACGTCACCAGCGACCAGTCGCGGTCGAGGCGGATCCCGAGCCGCACGATGAATCCGAGCAGGCGGCCGCTCGGCGCCCCGCCGAGCCCGACCAGCTCGCCGTACGAAAGCGCCAGGCCCATCCGAAACCCGCTGCGCAGCCAGGCGTCGCGGTCGGCGATGGTCGGCAGCGAGAGCTTCGGCTCGCCCTCGTCGTCGCCGGGCGCCGGCGGCCCGGCCACCGGCGCGACGGCTGGTGGAGGCGCGGGCGGGTCCGCCCGGGCCACGCTGGGGGCCGCGAGCGCGAGCAGCAGCGCTCCCCAGAGTATCGGCTGTCTCAACTGGGCGGCTGGCACGGCCACCAGGCGGGTGGATTGGCGGTGAGGTCCCAATCGGGAACGGCGCAGGCGACGTCCTCGCGGCAGCCGCGCAACGTGTAGTGCGTCAGCCCCCGGCAGTGATCCGTCGGCAGGCCGGTGACGACGAGCTGGATCAGGTTCGGTTGGCTGGCGCCGCCGAGCGACGGCAGCGGCGCGCAGGTGTAGAGGCGACCGGTGAAATCGATCGGGTCAGCCGGCGGCTCGCGGTAACGGGTCGACCCGTCGAGCGTCTGTTCGAGGCAGGAGATCTCGGCCACCTCCGCCGGCGCCCGCGCCGCGACGGTGACGACCGCCGGGACGACCGTCGCGACGGGCATCGCCATCGCACAGAGCGAGGGGTCGGTCTCGGGCGGCAACATTCCCGCCTCCGCCTCCGGCAGCGCCGTCTTCTCGTCGAAGCCGCCCGTCCCGAGGAGGCTGAACCCAGCGGGCGGCCACTTCGCCATCGGACAGTCGGCCCGCGGATAGAAGGCGGCGGTGGGGTCGAACGTCCCCTCGAGGTACGCGACCCGCGTGTCGGGCTCGGTCATGGTCAGAAAGCTCGCGCCGTAGATGACGTCCGGCGAATCGGGCGTGTCTTGCTGGTCGCCGTTGTCGCGCCCGCCGAACTTCGTGGGGTGGGCCGTCGAGAGATCGAGCGTCCCGTTCCGGTTTTGATCGTCGTAGAAGACGAGGCTGGCGTAGGCGACGAGCGAGACGTCGCCGACCAGCAGGTCGGTGGCCGGAAGGTTGTCCAGCGACAGCGCGACCGCGCCGCCGTTGATGGTGACCGGGACGCTCACGTCGGCACGCGCCGGAACGAAGCCGAAGACGTCGCGACACCCAGCGGCCATCACGGCAGCGGGGGCGGACGCCTCGGGGTCGGTGTCGGTGGGCAGCACGAGGTCGGGGGAGGTCGGGTCCAGAAAGCAGAACGGTTCGGGTTGCCACTGGGCACCCCAGACGAGCGCGACTTGCAGCGACTCATCGGTGATCCCCGGCGGGCGGAGCGACGACAGCTCACCGGTCGCCTCGACATTGAAGGTCACGAGCGGCGTGGGCGGCCCGCCGAGGCCTTGCACGTTGCCGCAGCCGGCCGCCGCCAGCAGCGCCGCGAGGCCGGGCGAGCCGCGCCTGGTCACGGCTGCCACCCGATCCCGACCAGGCTGCTCCAACCGCCGCGCACAGTCCCGGACGAGCCGATCGCCAGGCTCGGACCACCGCTCAAGGCCAGCAGCCAAGGACCGAACACGTGCAGGGCGACGACCCCCTGGAGATCGCCGGCCGCGAACAGCTCCGCCGCGCTGGTCTCGAGCGCGCTCCCGGTGAGCTCGGCGCGCGTCCCCTGATTCCGCAGCCGCGATTCGTAGACGATCGTCGGCCCGAGGCCCAGCCGCAGGCCGACGCGCCCGCGGCCGAAGGCGTGCTGGAGGGCCACGCCGGCGCGCAACTTGATGTCCTGCTGGGTGACGGTCCAGGGGATCGACGACTCGGTGGCGGTCGACCAGGAGGCGCGCGCCTCCCAGGCGAGGAGGCGACCGTAGCTGACGCCCGCGCCCACGCCCGACGACAGCCCGGTCCCGAGCGCGGTCGGCAGCGCGAGCACGAGCCCGCCGTCGACGGTGAGCGGGCTCTTGGAACGGACCTGCCAGACGTCCGAGACCGAGAGCGCCTCGTCCCCCCGGGCCGCCGCCGGGAAGATCCCCAGCAGGAAGAGCGCGGCCAGGAGTCGCCTCATGTCCTCCCTTGGTGCCCGGCAGGCCAAAAATCTTCGGTGTTTCCGGGGGGTTCGCTCGATTTCTGACCGTGTGCGCCGTCACGCGGCCGGAAAGCGCGGGGGACGCAAGATGCCGGCCTTGCACCGCGAATTTCCGAAGAATCGCCCCCTTCGCGGGCACCAATGACCGGCATGGGCTGGAACACCCGCGTCCGGTGCGCCACGGCCGATGTTGCCGCGATTTCGGGCGTGTCCGTGCTCGTCTGCCTGGCCGTCGCGCCCGGGGCGCGGGCGGGGACGGGCGACTGCGCGCTCGCTGTCGTCGTCGAGGGGAACGAGCCCGCGCGCACCGCCGTCGCCGCCGAGCTGGCCCGCGCCGGCGTCCCCGCGGCGCCGGCGCCGGGATGTCCGGTCGAGACCGTGGTCGTGGCGGCGCAGGGCCCCGCGCTCGCCCTCACCATCACCGATCCCTACGGACGGATGACCCGTCGAACGGTGGCCGATCTCCGGGCCGCCTCCGCCCTGATTCAGTCCACGCCCGGCGCGGACGCGCTGCAGCCGCTCCTGCCCGAAGAGGACGCGCGCCTCGCGCGGCCGGTCCTCCGCCCGGACGACGATCCGGCCGACGAGGTGCCGGCGCCTCCGACCGAGCCGGCGTCGCCGCCCGCGGCGGTGGTCAGTCACCCGCCGGTGCCCGAGCGCCCGCCCGGTCGCGGGCTGTCGCTGCTGGTGGCGCCGGAGCTGGCGGCGGGGTCCGACGGATCGGGCTGGGCCGGGCTGTCGGTCTCGGGGTGCGTGACGCTGGGGCCGACCTGTCTCGGGACGCACCTCCGGCTCTGGCGCGATCTGGACGCCAACGACGAGTCGAACAACAGCGTCGGCCAGCGTTCGAGCGGGGAGATCGCCCTCTCGGTTGATCTCCCCTTCACCTGGCACGGCATCGACCTCCGGCCGGGCACCGAGCTGGGCCTGGGCTGGATCCACATGGGGGAGCTCGTCGTGCATCCGCAGGACTCCGAGGACAGCGACTTCGATCAGGGCGAGGTCCTGGCCGGCCTGCACCTCGGCGCCGGGGTCCCGCTTTCCAAGCGCTGGACCGTGGAAGCGGGCCTGGGCGCCACGCTCTCGCTGTTCGCGCACCAGGCGCCCTTCACCGTGCAAGGGGCCCGGCTGCCGGGCGAGCCCCTCGGCTACGCCGCCGCCTCGCTCGGCATTCGCTACGGAGCGCCATGAGCGGAAAAGCTGGAAAGAACGCGGGCCCCAAGCTGGTCCCGCTCCGCCGCGTCGAGGGGCTGCCGAGCGAGATGTCCGACGAGGCGCTGCTGGCCGCCTGCGCGCTGGGGGACAGCGCGGCGCTGGGCGCGCTCTACGACCGGCTGAGCCCGCACCTCTGGCGTTTTCTTTCACGGCTGGCCGGCGATCGGATCGAGGAGCTGGAGGATCTGGTGCAGGCGACGTTCGTGGCCGTGCACCGCTCGGCCCCGAGCTTCCGGGGGACCTCCGCGGTCCGGACCTGGGTGTTCGCCATCGCCGCCAACGTGACCCGGCGATACCTGCGCGACGAGGTTCGCCGCCGGTCGGCGTTCGACCGCCTGGCCAACCTGCCGGTCCTGCCCGTCGGCCGCCCCGACGACTCGGTCGAGCAGCGTGAGCTCATGCGGCGGATGCGCGCGGCGCTCACCGCCCTCCCCCACGATCTGCGGGTGACGCTGGTGATGTGCGATCTCGAGGACGTCCCGGGTCGCGAGGCGGCGGCCGTGCTGGCGGTCCCGGAGGGGACGGTCTACCGCCGGGTCTACGAGGCGCGCCGGGCGCTGCGCGCCCTCATCGAGGAGGGACGCCGGTGAGCGCGACCCCGGGCCGCGGCCGGCTGGCGCTCGACGACGAGCAGCTCGTGGCGCTCGCCAAGTCGCTGCCCCCGCCGGACTTCGCCGACGCGCGCCGCGAGGAGATGCGGACCGCGTTCCTGTCGACGGTCCATGGGGTCAAGAGCGGCGCCCGCGGGCGCGCCTCCGCCGGCCGGGGACGGCGGCGGCGCCTGCTGCTGATCGGCGCCGTGCTGTTCGCCGGGGCCGCGGCCGCCGCCGCGTGGCGAATCGGCGGCCTCGCGTCGTCGCAGGCCGGCTTGTCACCGAAACCGACCGCGCTGGCCGACAGCGCCGCCCGTCGTCCACCCGCCGCGCCGATTGAAAACGGACCGGCCGCGGTGCAGCCGGTGCAGAGGGAACCAGAGGCGATCGGGGCCCGCCCCCGGCCGCGCAAGACCGCTCTCGTCGGCCATCGAGGGGACGCGGACAGAGAGGCGGAGACCGACGCCGGGAGCGCGTTCGCGCGCGGGTGGACCGCGCTCCGAGCGGGTGACTTCCAAGCGGCCGCGGAGGCGTTCGACCGCGCCGCGGTGGCAAGAGACAGCCAGCTGGCCGAGGATGCCCACTTCTGGCGGGGCGTGGCCCTCGATCGCGCCGGACGCTTCGCCGCCGCGAGCCAGGCGCTGACCGCCTTCCTGGCCCGCTACCCGGACTCGGACCGAAGAGGCGAAGCGTCCGTCATCCTCGGCTGGCTCCTGGTCCACGCGGGCCAGCCCCAACAGGCCCACGAGCTCTTCTCTGCCGCGGTCGGCGATCCGGCCGAGCGCGTGCGGGGGAGCGCGCGCGCCGGCCTCGACGCCACGGCCCCGCCGCCCCCGCCCTGAACGCCGCTCAGGCCGCGCGGCCGTCGAGCAGGAAGCCGCCCACCTGGCGACTCCAGAGCGCCGCGTAGATCCCGCCGCGCGCCAGGAGGTCCGCGTGCCTGCCGTCCTCGACGATCGCCCCCTGGTCGACCACCAGCAGCCGGTCGAGGTGGGCCAGCGTCGAGAGGCGGTGGGCGATGGCGATGACGGTCTTCCCGGTCATGGCCTCGTTGATGCCGGCCTGGATGAGCGCCTCCGCCTCGCTGTCGAGCGCCGAGGTCGCCTCGTCGAGGACGAGGATGGGCGCGTTCTTGAGGAGCGCCCGGGCGATGGCGATGCGCTGGCGCTGCCCGCCCGAGAGTTTCACCCCGCGCTCGCCCACCAGCGTGCGGTAGCCCTCGGGGAGCCCGGTGATGAACGCGTGCGCGTGCGCGCGCTCGGCGGCGCTCACCACCTCGGCGTCGGTGGCGCCCGGGCGGCCGTAGCGGATGTTGTCCATCAGCGTGCGGTGGAAGAGGATCACGTCCTGCGGGATGAGGCCGATCGAGCGCCGCAGGCTGGCCTGCGTCACCTCGGCGATGTTCTGGCCGTCGATGCGCACGGCGCCGCGCTGCACGTCGTAGAGGCGCATGAGCAGCGTGACCAGCGTGGTCTTGCCGGCGCCGGAGTGCCCGATGAGGCCCACCCGCTGTCCGGCGGGGATGGTCAGCGCCAGCCGGTCGAAGATCGGCTTCTTCTTGTCGTAGGCGAACCCGACCTCCGCGAAGACGATCTCGCCACGCGCCACGCAGAGCTCGGCGGCGCCCGGACGGTCCCGGATCTCGCGCGGCACGATCAGCATGGCCAGCGAGTCGCGGACGCTGCCGACGGTGTCGTAGGTGTCGGGGAGCCCATTGGCCAGGTCGAACACGTTGCGGATGAGCTGGATCATGAGCGTGGTGATGAGCAGGAAGTCGCCCACGCTGATCGCGCCGCGGATGAGGCGGCCGAGCGCCAGCGGCAAGAGCAGCGCGTAGATTCCCAGGTTGAGCGCCTGCAGGAGCACCCGCATCCGCACGAAGGCCCGGTACTGCGCGCGCTGGGCGCCGAAGGCGGCGCCGATCGAATCGCCGACGATCCGGTCTTCTTTCTCGTGCGCGGCGAAGAAGATGACGTTCTTGATGTTGGTGATGGCGTCGACGATCCGCCCGGTCAGCTGCGCCTTGGCGTCGCTGTGCACCGCCCCCAGCGCGGCGATCCGGCGGCCGAACACCGCCGCCACCAGCGCGTACACCGCCAGCCAGGCGGCCAGGATGCCGGCGAAGGTCGGCTGCGCCCGGAAGAACAGCGCCAGCAGCAGGCAGCACTGTACGGCCAGCGGGACGTAGTCCCAGTTGGTGCGCTCGAACAGCCAGACGGTCTGCTCCGGCAGCAGCATCGCCCGGTGGGCGACCTTCCCGGCCAGCATGTTGTCGAAGTAGGTCGGGCTGTGTCGCTGGGCGTAGGTGAAGACCAGCTGGCGGGCGCGCGCCAGCACCGGGATGCGGCTCGAGTACGAGCAGTACCAGGCGCCCCACTCGACCACCACGAACACCACGACGATGCCGAAGAAGGCGACCAGCGACGGACGCAGGAGCGCCCAGGCCCCGGGCGCGCGCAGGTCGGCCTTCACCGCCGTGTCGATGATCCGTTTCATCGCGTAGAACTGCAGCACCGACAGCGCGCGCAGCGACAGCGCCGCCAGCATCATGAGGATGACGGTCGCCCGGCGGCCGCGCGCGAACAGCCAGAACAGCCGCAGGATGGAGCGGGGGAGCTCGTCGGGCACCTCGGTGGCGGGCAGCTCGGCGTCGGCGTTGGCGGGGCTCGACACCGGCGGGGCCGCCGGCCCGCGAAACGTCGGAAGCGGCCGAAGGAGACGAAGCAGCGAGGGAACCACCGAAGAGTGCGCCGATCATAACCGCGAATCGGCGCCCGGCGACGCCGAATGCGGCGGGGAAATGAACCTCTAGCGGCGCTTCTCGCCCAGGTCGTCGAGAAATGCCGCCGTCCAGGCCAGCGCGGCGTTCCAGTTGATGGCCACCTCGTTGGTCGAGTAGGAGTCGGTGTTGTCGACGTAGCAGGTCTCGGGCGGGCAGCCCCCCATCCCCATCCGCCGGATGTAGGGGTCCTGCAGCGCCGAGTTGGGACCGCCGGAGAGCGCGCCGGGGGGCGCCTCGGGGAGCGCCGGATCCTTGAGGTGGGCCCAGACGCGGTGGTGCGGGTTGCGCATGGCGTAGGTGCCGTAGCCTGCCACGTAGCTGAAGGCGAGCGGGTTGCGGCCCAGGATGTAGTCCATGCAGTCGACCGCGCCGCCCGCGTACTTCGCGTCCCGGGTCAGCTGGTAGGCGAAGCCGAGCAGCACCGCCGCGTTCATCACGCCGCCGTTGGAGCCCCAGACGTAGGCGCTGTCGGAGGCCATCGGCACGCGGTAGCCGCGCTTTGGGATGATCCCCAGCAGGCGGTCCGCCGCGGCCAGGAGCTGGCGGCGCTGGTCGCCGAGCGCGCCGGCGGGGAGGCCGTTGTCCGCGGTGAGCAGGCTCATCTTGCCGAGCGTCGCGACGTGGTCCCAGCCGATGTTGCCCAGCATGATCGCCGCGCCCGGCCCCGGCGCGTGGTAGCGCGAGCGGCCGAGATCGTCCTTGTAGTCGCCCTTCCCGGTGGTGATGAAGAGCTCCGCCGCCGCCCAGTACCATTCGTCGTCCAGATCGCCGTCGCCGTAGGCGCCGCCGCCGGGCGTGTCCTTCCCGACCGAGAGGTGCGGGTTCTTCTTGGCCGCCGCGTAGGCCGTCTCGGCGGCGGTCAGGCAGCGCGTCGCGAAGGCGGGATCGAGCTTGCGCCAGAGGCGGGCCGCCTGCGCGGCCATCGCCGCCAGGTTCAGCGTGGCGGCGGTGGTCGGCGGCCGCAGGTAGCGCTTGATGTCGTCGGTGGCGGGCGAGGTCGGGATGGCCGACCACTTCTCGCCGTGCACCTTGTGGTGGACCATGCCGGCCAGCGGCTGCCCGGCCGGGACCTGCAGGCGCAGGAAGAGATCGAGCCCGAAGCGCGCCTCGTCGAGCAGGTCGGGACGCCCGTTCTTCGACTCCGGGATCTTCATCTTGCCGTCGCCGAAGCTGGCGGCGCTGCTGCCGAAGCGCGAGAGCGTCTCGTACTCGTTCTGCAGCATCCAGACGGTGAAGCCGCCGTTGACCACGTACTTGCCGTGATCGCCGGCGTCGTACCAGCCGCCGCTGGCGTCGAGGGTGTAGCCGCAGGGCGCCTCGGGGGGACAGCCGACGCTCTTGTCGCCCGGGTGCCCGGCCGCACGCTCGTAGGCGCGCGACCCGGCGTAGGGCATCTTGATGGGGATGCCGCTGCGCTGCAGGTAGAAGAAGGCGAGCGCGTCGTACTTGAGCCGCCGATAGACGGCGGGGCCGATGGCGAACGGCACGCTCTCGTCGGCGCCGACGCGCAGCTTGAGCCCCTCGCCCGGCGCCGTCACCGATGAGAAGTCGATCTGCTGCACCCGCTCGCCCGACGAGCGATCCGCGCCGAACGGCCGCGTCTGGCCGCGCGCGCGTACTTTCCCGGCGGCGTCGACCAGCTCCCAGGCGAGCGGCGCCTCGGACGGCGTGGCGACGGTGGCGATCTTCGGGAGGTTGGGCAGATAGCCGACCTGGTTCACGCGCACCTTGGGGATGGTGCGCGGGTGCAGCTTCTCGAGCGGGATCTCCGCCTGGGGGTCGTTGAGCTCGAGGTCGTCGAGGCAGACGGTGAGCGGCGTGGCGCCCGCCAGCGGTCCGCCGGCCTCGATGGCCAGCTCGACGTTGTCGTCGTCGGCGGGGCCGTCGAAGGCGACCGCGTAGGTGCGCGCCTCGGAGCCGACGTCCGTTGTCGCCGCCCAGAGCTCCGTGTACGGAGCGCCGATCTTCGAGAGGCGCGCGCGGAGGTGCGTCGCGGCCGTCGCGTGCGCGCGCAGGCGGAGCTGGTAGTGGTGCCCGCGCTGGATCGCCAGCGGCCGCTGCCGGACGACGACGCTCCCCGGCCCCGGCCCGGGCTCGGCGATCTGCAGGCAGAGCTCGTGGTTGTCGATCGCGAAGCGCCCGACGCGCGGCGAATCGAACCCCACGCTCCAGGGGCGCTGCGACTCGCCGTCGAAGGTGCCGTTCCAGAGGATGTTCTTGC
>DATNDC010000033.1:0-39224 GCA_035607055.1 Polyangia bacterium | reverse complement strand
GCGCCCGAGTACGAGCCGTAAGAGGTCGTGGAGTCGGAGATCTGGCAGAAATAGGCCCAGGGCTTCACCGGCTGCTCGAGGTCGTACTTGATCGAGGGCACCACGCAGATGGGGAAGTCGCCCGCGATGCCGCCGCCGATCTGGAAGAAGCCGCAGCCGGCGCCGGCCGAGAGCTCGCGGTACTGGTCGTAGAAGGCAGCCATGTACTCGATGCCCGACTTGGCGATCGCGGCGGCGCACTCGCCGGTCTTCACGTGCGAGGCGAAGATGTTGCCGAAGGTGGAGTCCTCGTAGCCCGGTACGACGATCGGCAGCTTGGCCTCCGCGGCGGCCAGCAGCCAGCACTGATCGGCGCGCCCCTGGTGGAGCTTGGGGTCGACCTTCTGGACCAGCTCGTAGAAATACTCGTGCCAGAAGCGGCGCTCGCCGCGCTCGCTGGCCCGCTTCCAGGTGGGGACCACGTACTTCTCGACGGCGCGGAAGGCTTCGTCCTCGGGGATGCTGGTGTCGGTCACCCGGCGCATCCGATCGTTCAGGATCCGGGTGTCGTCCGCCTTGGTGAAGTAGCGATAGTCGGGGAAGTCCTTGTAGTGCTGGTGGGCGACCAGCCGGAAGAGCGACTCCTCGAGGTTGGCGCCGGTCACCGACAGCCCGTGGATGAGCCCGGCGCGGATGGCGGGGGCCAGCGTGATCCCGAGCTGCGCCGACGACATCGCGCCCGCCACGGCCCAGAACATCTTCCCCCCCCGCTCGACGTGCCGCCAGTAGGCGATGGTGGCGTCGCGGGTGGCGCGGGCGTTGAAGTTCTTGTAGTTGTCGAGGATCAGCTCGAGGACAGGCAGGGTGGGCGAGGCGTCGGATGACATGGCGGCTCCTCTATGAAAAAGGCGGGAGTGCGCGCACCCTAGCACAACCGGCCGGCGTGACCGTGGCGTCTCCGTGACGGCAATTCGATATGCTATAGGCGGATCCGACCCCGTGCCCGTTTCGACCGCCGTCCATCGCTCACCCCTTCGCTCGCCTCCTTTCGCGACCCCGTTCGTCAGAACCGCGCTCGCCGCCGTGACGGTCGCGCTCGCCGGGCTCGGCTGCGCGGGGGGGACGCCCTCGCCGCAGTCGGCGGCGGCGAGCGGCGCGGCGCTCGGCGCGCCGGGGACGCCGCCCCAGATCGTGCGCGTCGATCCGCAGTCGGGCGGCGGCGGCGCCAAGCCGCCGGGGCTGGCGGCGTTGCAGGCGGAGCTGCAGCGGGGGATGGAGGATCTGTCGGCCAAGGGGAAGCCGCCGCCGTACTTCATCGGTTACGAGGTCTCCGATCGCAACGAGACGACGGTGATGGCCAGCTACGGCGCGCTCGTGCAGTCGAGCAGCCGGCGCACGCGCATCCTCGACGCCGACGTGCGGGTGGGGGACTACAAGCTCGACTCGACGCACGCCATCCGTTCGAGCGACTTCGATTTCTCGTCGGAGATCTCCGGCCACCCGGTGCCGCTGCCGCTCTCCGACGACGAGACCGCGCTGCGCACGGTGGCCTGGAGCGAGACCGACCGCCGCTACGAGGAGGCGGCCGAGCGGCTGGTGAAGATCAAGACCCAGCGGACGCTGAAGGTCGCCGAGGACGATCCCTCGGACGACTTCTCGCGCGAGAAGCCGGTCACCTACTTCGGTCCGCCCGCGCACCTGACCATCGACGTGCCGGCCTGGGAGCAGCGCCTGCGCCAGCTGTCGGCGCGCTTCCGCGGCCAGGCGGAGATCCTCGACTCGGACGTCAGCCTGCAGGCCACCAGCCTGACGCGCTGGCTGATCAATTCGGAGGGGACGGCGATCCAGACCGGGCGCAACTACGTGCGCGTGTTCATCGAGGCCGACGCGCGCGCCGACGACGGGATGGAGCTGGAGCGGTTCGAGAGCTTCGACGCCGAGGCGCTGGAGGGCCTGGGGAGCGAGGCGGCCATGAACGCCGCCGCCGACGCGGTCATCACCGACCTCAAGGCGCTGCGCCGCGCGCCGCTGGCCGAGCCGTACGCCGGCCCGGCCATCCTGGAAGGGAAGGCGGCGGGCGTCTTCTTCCACGAGATCTTCGGCCACCGCGTCGAGGGGCACCGGCAGAAGAGCGAGGAAGAGGGGCAGACCTTCGCCAAGAAGATCGGCGAGCCGATCATGCCGTCGTTCATCAGCGTCTTCGACGACCCGACGCTGGCCACCTTGGACGGCGTCGACCTGAACGGGTTCTATCGCTACGACGACGAGGGGGTCGACGCGCGCCGGGCGGACCTGGTCGACGGCGGCGTCCTGCGCGGGTTTCTCCTCAGCCGCTCGCCCACCCGCGGCTTCTCCGTCTCGAACGGGCACGGCCGGCGGCAGGAGGGGCGGACGATCGTCTCGCGCCAGGGGAACCTGGTGGTGGAGCCGAGCCTGGTCGTGCCGCCCGAGGAGCTGCGCCGCATGCTGCGCGCGGAGGCCAAGCGCCAGGGAAAGCTCTACGGGCTCGCGTTCCGGGACATCTCGGGCGGCTTCACCAACACGGCGCGCGGCGGGCCGCAGGCGTTCAAGGTGCTCCCCATCCTCGTCTATCGCGTCTACGTCGACGGGCGCCCCGACGAGCTCGTGCGCGGCGTCGACCTGGTCGGCACGCCGCTCTCGGCGCTCTCGAAGATCATGGCCGCCTCGAACGACTACCAGACGTTCAACGGCTACTGCGGCGCCGAGTCGGGGTTCGTGCCGGTCTCCGCCACCAGCCCCAGCCTGCTCGTGCAGCAGATCGAGACCGAGCGACGCGACAAGGGGAGCGACAAGCCGCCGGTGCTGCCCGCCCCGTCGCTCTTGCCGATGCCACCGAAGGGGATCCGATGATCCGGCGCTTCACTTTGAGGACGCCGGGTGTGTCGATGGCGCTGGGCGTGCTCGCGCTCGGCGCGTCAGCCGGGGCCGCGGACGTGGCCGGCGATCCGGCTGGGCGCGTGCGAACCAACGACGGCGCCGTGCAGAGCGCGATGCGCGACGAGCTGGCGCGCTCGATGTCGGACCTCCGCCTCGGCGACGAGGCGCACCCGTATTACCTCGGCTACACGATCTACGACCTCGATCAGGCGACGGTCAACGCCACGCTGGGGGCGCTCACCGCCGAGCATGCCTATCGCGGTCGGATCCTGCGCACTGACCTGCGCGTCGGCGATCCGAGCTTCGACAACACCAACTTCGAGGGGGGCGCCAAGGTCGAGACCATCCCGCTCGAGGACGACTACGCGGCGCTGCGGCGCGAGCTCTGGTTGCGGACCGACGAGGCGTACAAGTCGGCGCTGGAGACGCTGGCCCGCAAGCGCGCGGCGGCGGAGGGGCAGGCGGCCGCCGAGGACGAGGCGGCGGTGGGCGACTTCTCCAAGGAGGCGGTCGCGCACCTCGAGGTTCCCTTCCCGGCGGGCGCCGCCGATCCGGAGGCGCTGCGGGCGACGGCGCGCAAGCTCTCCTCGGTGCTGGCCGACTTCCCCGACATCGCCTCCTCGCGCGTGGCCGCCACCTTCGCCATCGTCCGCCGCCGCTTCTGCTCCAGCGAAGGGAGCGTCGTCGACGACAACCAGCGGACGGTCCGCATCGACGTGGTGGCCGAGACGCAGGCGCCCGACGGGATGAAGCTGAAGAGCTTCGTGCCCTTCACCGCGCTCACGCCCGCGGGGCTGCCGCCGCTCGCCGACATGGAGAAAGCCGTGCGCGCGATGGCCAAGGAGCTGTCGGCGATGCGGACGGCGCCGGTGGCCACCACGGGCGCGGGCGCGGTGTTGTTCGAGGGGCTGGCGGCGCCCCAGCTGGTGAAGCTCCTGCTCGGCGATCAGATCGCCGGCACGCCGCCCCCCCGGACCGCGCAGGCCGGCAGCGACGAGGGGAACGACCAGGGGGCGCTGGCCAACAAGCTCGGTCAGAAGGTCGCCGCGGCGATCCTCAACGCCGTCGACGATCCGTCGCTGGCGGCGGGGCCGGGCAAGGCGCCGCTCTACGGCGCGTACAAGATCGACGACGAGGGGGTGGCGGCCCAAAAGGTGTCGGTGATCGAGCATGGCGTCCTCAAGTCGCTGCTCATGTCGCGCACGCCGCGCAAGGAGATCGCGCACTCGAACGGCCACGCGCGCGCCCCCAAGTTCGCGGCGCCGCGCGCGCGCGTCGGGACACTGGTGGTGAGCGGCACCCGCCCCTTGCCGCACGCCGCGCTGCTCGACGAGCTGGGCAAGATCGCCAAGGGAGGCGGCGTCACCACCTACGTCGTCAAGCTGCTCGACGACGACTCGCTGCCGGGGAGCGACACCGACGAGCTGGCCACGTTGCTCGCGTTCGGGATGGGCTCGCACGGCCCGCCGCCCGTGCACCCGCTGGTGGTCTATCGGCTCGATCACGGCAAGGAGACGCTGGTGCGCGGCCTCTTGCTGGAGAACCTCGTGCCGCGCTCGCTCAAAGACATCACCGCCGTGGGCGCCGACGGGGTGGCCGACAACTTCCTCGAAGGGGGCGCCGGTTTTTCGGGCGTGCCGACCACGATCGTCTCGCCGCCGCTGCTGGTCGCCGACGTCGACGTGCGGCGGCAAAGCGGCCGCAATCGCAAGCCGCCCCTCTATCCGTCGCCGCTGGCGCGCCATTGAGGTAAGGTACGGCGATGTCCCGGGATCACTTCACGGTCGAGGACGTCGACGCGCTCGTCCCGACGCTGGAGCGGATCTTCGTCGATGTTTTGCAGCTGCGGGCGGGGCTGCGCGCGCTGGAGATCCAGCTCGAACGGGCCAACGTGCGCATGAGCCGCGAGGAGATCCTGGAGAGCGACGACGGCTCGCCCGAGGTGCGGCGGGCCAAGGCGCTGTTTCGCGGCTACTACGAGGCGCTCTCCGACGCCCTCTCGCGGGTGCGCGAGCTCGGCGGCGAGGTGAAGGACGTGGAGATCGGCCTGGTCGACTTCCCGGCGCAGCGCCTGGGCGAGGAGATCCTGCTCTGCTGGCGCTTCGGCGAGAAGAAGGTCGGCTTCTGGCACCCGCGCGACGGCGGCTTCGCCTCACGGCAGCCGGTCGACGCCGAGGTGCAGAGCGCCCCAGCGCCCGCGGATTAGGCGTCCGGCATGACCTCGAGAGCCCCGACGGATCCCGACCTCGGCGCCGCGGTCGACGCGCTCCTGCGCGCCGCCGGCCGCGATCCCGCCGCCGACCCCGATCTCAAGCAGACGGGCCGCCGCGTCTCGCAGCTCTGGCGGGCCGAGTTCCTGGCCGGCTATGAGATGGACCCGGCGGTCATCCTGGGCGATCCGGTGACCGGCGAGGCCGATCCCGACGTGGTGGTCGTGGGCGGCCTGCGGTTCCACGCCATGTGCCCGCACCACCTCTTGCCCTACCGCGGGGTGGCGCACGTCGCTTACCTGCCGCAGGGGAAGCTGGTCGGCTTCGGGCGGCTCGCCGAGCTGGTCGACTGCTTCACCAAGCGGCTCACGCTGCAGGAGCGGGCGACGCACCAGATCGCCGACGCGCTCTGCCGGCATCTTGGCGCGCGCGGCGCGGGCTGCGTCATCGAGGCCGAGCAGCTCTGTCTGGCGCTCCCCGCCGAGAAGCACGATCAGTCGGGCGTCGTCACCAGCGCGTTCGTGGGCGAGATGCGCGAGCGCCCGGACCTCAAGGCCCGGCTCCTGGAGGCGGCCAACCTCGGGGGCCGGGCGCGATGAGCGACGCGAGCCCGGCAGGGCGGTCGCTGGCCGGCAAGGTCGCCGTGGTGACCGGCGCGTCGCGCGGGATCGGCCGCGCCGTCGCCAAGCTGCTCGCCGAGGCGGGGGCCGAGGTGGCCGGCTGCGCGCGCCACGCCGGGCCCGGGGTCGCCGCCTGCGACGTCGGTCGTCCCGAGGAGGTCGAACGCTTCTCCGCCGAGGTGCTGCGCCGGCTCGGCCCGCCCGATTTCCTCATCAACAACGCCGGGGTCGCCGCGCGCGCCCGGCTGGAGGAGACGTCGCTCGAGAGCTGGGACGCGGTGCTCGACTCCAACCTCAAGGGGACGTTCTTGGTCACGCGCGCGTTTCTGGGGGCGATGCGCGCCCGGCGCGGCGGGCGCATCGTCAACGTGGCGTCGATCTCCGGCCGGCAGGGGACGGCGGGGCTCACCGCCTACTGCGCGGCCAAGCACGGCGTCGTCGGGTTGACGCGCGCGCTCGCCCAGGAGCTGCGCGCCGACGGCATCGCCGTGAACGCCGTCTGCCCCGGCTCGGTCGACACGGAGATGCTGCGGGTGGGGATGCCGGGCGCGAAGCCCGACATGTCGCCCGAGGAGGTCGCCGGCGTCGTCTTGTATCTTTGTGCCGACGCGCCGCCGGCGCTCACCGGCTCCTCGGTGGACGTCTTTGGCTGATACCTCCGATCCCACCCCCACGCCGATCGCGCTCCCCCCCGCCGAGGGCGGCCTGGGCGCGGTGCTGCGCCGACTGCCGCTCTTCCCGCTGCCGAACGCGGTGCTGTTCCCGCACGCCCTCCTGCCGCTGCACATCTTCGAAGACCGGTACCGGGCGATGGTGCGCGACGTGCTGAGCGGGAGCCGCTGCTTGGCCATCGGCCTGCTCCTCCCCGAGGCGGGAGAGGACGACGAGCTGCCCGCCGTGCAGCCGATCGCCGGGGTCGGCGAGGTGGTGATGGCGCACGAGCTCCCCGACGGGCGCTTCAACCTGGTGGTGCGCGGCCGCGCGCGCGTGCACATCGATCGCGAGCTGCCGTCGGGGCGCCCCTACCGGCTGGTGACGGCCACCGAGCTCCCCGACTATCCGATCGCCGACGCCGGCGAGATCGCCGACGCCGACCAGACGCTGCGCGCGCTCATCGGCCGTCTCGCCGACGCCATCCCGGAAGGGGGCGAGCTCCTGCGCCAGGTGGTCGCCGCGCAGGAGACGCCCGCCGAGCTGGTCGACGGCGTCGCCTCGGCCCTGATCGTCGATCCGGCGCTGCGGCAGCGGCTGCTCGAGACGCGCGACGTGAGCGCGCGCCTCGAGCGGGTGGCGGCGGAGGTGGTGGCGATGACCGCCCGGATCGGCGCGCCGGGAGCCGCCAACTGACCACCGCCAACTGACCGCGCTCAGCGCCTCGCCCGCTTCTTGCTGACCGTGGCGCCGCCCGTTCGACTCTCGCTGGTCTTCTTCCGGGAGGTCGGCCGGCGCGTCGCGGCGGCGTGGGCCTCGCGCCAGTCCTCCTCGGTCAGCTGCGCCTCCAGCTTGGCGAGCGCGCCTGGCAGCGCGCGGCGCTGATTTTCCAGCCCCTGCCAGAGCTCGCCGACCTCGGCGATCCGCGCCGGCGTCGAGCGCAAGGTGAACGAGCGCGGGCCGACGGCGCCCCCGGCCACCTCCTCCCAGGTGCAGGGCGCGGAGACCGGCGCGCCCGGCTTGGGTCGGACGGCGTACACCGCGGCGAACGTCGCGCCCGGCGCGTTGCGAGCGGTGTCGACGAAGATCCGCCCGCCCCGATCGGTCTTGATGAACTCCTGGGTCAGGAGCGCGGGGGCGCGCTTCACCAGCAGGGCCCCCGCACCGTGGGCGAAGCGCCAGACGTCGTCGAACCCGGCCTCACCGTCGAGGGGGACCACGATGTGGAACCCCTTCGAGCCCGACGTCTTCACGAAAGACGGCAGCTCGAGCTCGACGAGGAGGTCGCGCACCAGGAGCGCCGCCGCGCGCAGCGCCCCGGCGTCCTCGCCGGCGGGATCGAGATCGAACACGCACAGGTCGGGCCGGTCGAGACTGGGCGCCCGCGCGGTCCAGACGTGGGGGGTGATCGAGTTCTGATTGGCCAGCCAGAGCAGCGACGGCGCGTCGTTCGCCAGCGGGTAATGCACGACGCCCGGCTCCTTGGCGCTCCGTTTGTCGATGGCGACGCGCTCGAGCCAGCTCGGGAATCCCTTCGACACGTCCTTCTGGATGAAGCCCTTGTTGGCGATCCCCGCCGGGTAGCGCTCCATCGTGATCGGGCGCCCCGCGACGTGCGGGAGCATCAGCGGCGCCAGCGCCTCGTAGTACGAACAGAGCTCGCCCTTGGTGATCCCGCTCTCGGGGAACAGCACCTTCTCCGGATGCGTGATGGCGACGGCGCGCGCGCCCGACATTCGGCAAGACTGGATGATTTTCGGCCTCCGTGCCACTGGCGGAGCCGACGGTGACGAGAGATCGCAGGGCGCGTTCCAATGTTGAGGAGCGGAACCGGGGAGGCTATATATCCGGCCATGTCGTCTTCAAGCTCGTCCAAGTCTCGCTTCAAGCTGTTCATCGTCCTCGTCGCGCTCGGCGCGGCGTCGTTCGGCGCGCCGTTCCTGGCGCAAGCCAAGAAGTCGAAGAAGGCGCCGGCCTCCACCGCCGACTGCAAGACCGACAAGGACTGCGTGGCGGTCCCCGACGACTGTTGCCCCTGCAGCGAAGGCGGCAAGCAGCACGCCATCCCCAAGAAGGACAAGGACAGCTACGAGAAAGACCGGCGGAAGCGCTGCGCGGACGCCGCTTGCACCGAGTCGATCTCGAACGATCCGAGCTGCTCGCAGAAGCCGTTCTGCGCCGCCGGGATCTGCGAGCTCACCGACGAGGCGGCGCCGCCCGCCGACGCTCCGCCCTCGGGTCTTTGAGCTTCAAGGCGTCGCGGTCAGCGTATCGATGCAGATCGCGCCGCCGCCGTCACCCGCCCGGCAGGCGCCCCCTTTGGGCGAGAGGCAGGCGATGTTGGTGCAGACTTGGCCCTGGTCGCACTTGGCCTGGTTCCAGGCCGCCTCCGGCGCCGAGAGCCCGGATTCGTCGTTGACGAAGGTCGGGCAGCCGTTGCAGCCGAGCAGGGTCGAGGCCATCTGCTGGCATTGGTTGGTCGCACCCGCCGTGCACTGGCGCGCCTTGGCCAGCGCCAGCTTGTAGTCGGCCTGAATCTGATCGCAGCTGAGCCCGCTGGTCTGACCGCCGGTCCCCGGGTTGCCGCCGGCGCCGGTGGCGCCACCGGTCCCGGACGCGCCGCCCTTTCCGCCGCCGTCGGCGGCCGTCGAGGAGATCGAGCCACACGCGGCGGCCGCCAGCGAGAAGACGACGATGGAGATGAGCTTCCTCATGGATGATCGTTAGTGACCTGCGGTGCCCGCGAGGTTGTTCTGGCACGTGCCGGCGCCGCTTCCCGGGCCCGGACCGCTGGAGCTGTCGGCGACGCAGCTGGTCGAAGGGGTCACGCAGGCGATCGCCGAACAGAGGTGTCCGTTCGCGCAGCCCTGGTTGGCCCATTGGGTCTCGAGCGCGTTCAACATCGTCGCGTCGTTGACGTACTCCCGGCAGTTGGAGCAACCGATCGTGTCGTTGACGAGCTGCCGGCACTGGTTGAAGCCGCCCACCGTGCACTTCTTGGCCGCGGTCATCGCGTTCGAGTAATCGGTGGCGAGCATGTCGCAAGTCTCTGCGCCGCCCTGGCCGCCCGTGCCGTTGCTCCCGCCCGTGCCGTTGTTCCCGCCCGTGCCGTTGTTCCCGCCCGACTGACCGTTGCCGCCGGTCCCGATCGCGCCGCCCGATTGACCATCACCGCCCGTTCCGACCTGACCGCCGGTCGCCGGCGCGCCGCCGGTCGCGGTGACGCCGCCCGCGCCGGTCTGGCCGCCGCTGGCGGTGGCGCCGCCCGCGCCGACACAGCGGGGGCAGGTGCTGGCGTCGAGGTCGAGGTTGCTGTTGTTGACGCTGCACGCGAGGGCCAGCGAGAGGCCCGCGAGCCAGCCGAAGTTTCGCCAGACGTTCCGTGGCATGTGACTCCTAAGCAGCAAGGGCTGTACCCATTATCTCTCCTCGTTGGTGCGCGACAAGGTGTGGAAGCATCAAAAGCCCGACGGGGCGGCGCGATATCCCACTCGGATTTTCGAGGGTTTCTGCGACGCCCCGATCCCGCCGGATCACGGAGCCGTGACGAAGGCCGCCTTGACGCCGGCGACGTCGGCGAAGGCCAGCGCGAGCGCCAGCCCTTCTTCGAGCAGTGGCTCAGCCGCGATGAACTTCCGCCCGATCGATCCGGTGAGCTCGAGCCGCGGGTAGAGCGTCAGCGCGGCGATCGTGGTGCCGCCGCCGGGGCCCGGCGCGACGCTCCAGCCGAGGCGGGCGCCGCGCGTCGCTCCCGCGGCCGCGATCCAGCGGGCCTCCGCGCCGGGCTGGGCGACCCAGGCATCGTCGCAGTCGACGAGCGGCAGGTCGTCCTCGACGGCGGCGCCGAGGCCGTACGTCCCGGGCTGCACCCGGACCGTCTTCCAGCCTGGGAAGGCGCGCCAGAGGGCGGGATCCCGGAGCCGCGCGCCGACCCTGTCCGCCGGGGCGCCGAGCGTGACGGCCGCGGCGACCCCGCCCAGGCGATCGCTCGCCGTGCGGGTGACGAGAGCGACGACGCCGCGCGCGCGCAGGGGCGCCAAGAGCTCCGCGGCCAGAAGTCGCGTGTCGGGGAGCCAGCTCGGCGGCGGCGACAACGGGGCGCCGGAGCGCCGGGCGTAGCGATCGGTCGGGTGCGCCGCGCGCAGGGCGACCGCCCGCAAGGCGACGTAGGTGGCGGCGGCCAGCGCGGCCGGCTCGCCGGCGGGGCTGCGCTTGATGATGTGCCGGAGCAGCCAGCTCGATCGCTTCACGTCCAAAACGGCGTCCACGGTCAAGATCGCGCCGCCCGGGCCGGGAGCGACGGTGAACACCAGGCGTCCGGGCGCGAAGTCCCCCTCGAAGAGATCGATGGTCACCCCGTCGGGTCGGTTGCGGAGGGCCATTCGCCCCGACAGGTTGAAGAGCGGCACCTCCAGCTCCCAGTCGACGATCGGCGGCCCGCCCGGCGCCCCCTGGGGCGGCTCGAGATCCGATCGGATCAGCGACGGGATGAGCGCCCGGTAATGGGCTGGATCGAGCAGGACGTCTTTGATGGTGGCCGGCGTGGCCCGGACGCGCGTGGCGGCGCGGACGTGGGGGGCGTCGGGGACATTCGGCTGCTCGATCGCCACGAGGTCGCTGGCGCCGTCCGCCGGCAGCGCGGCCGCCAGCACGGCGCCGAGGCGCCCGTCGTCGTCGCCCGCGCGCGCGACCGAGGCGGGCGCGGCGAGCGAGAGGGCCAGCAACAAAGCGCGGGGCACGCGCGCCACGCGTTCAGCTCTTTTTCTTGATCAGGACGCCGGGGGGAATGCTTTTCCTGATGTCCCGGGCGCCGGGCGTGCGGCCGGCGGCCAGCTCGTCGACGTACCGCTGGATCTGCTGCTGGGTGTAGGCCGGCAGCTCGTCGAAGCGAACCCCCACGTCCCCGCCGTCCCCGCTCCCGAGGTAGGCGACCTTTCCGGGGAGGTGCAGGCGTTCACCGTCGGGGAGGGTCATGATGATGTCGACCGGCGCGCCCATGGCGACCCGCGCGCCGAGCGACAGGCGCATCCCGCCCAGCGACAGGTTCACCGTGTAAACGGCCTGCAGCGCCGTCCAGGACGGAATGCGGACCTCGACGAGCGAGCGGGTGGTGAAGCGCTGCGAGCTCCGTCGTTCCGATCCGGGGGGCGAAGGTTCTTCTTCCATGGCGGCCGGGAGGTGAATGATTATCTCACAGCCAACGACTGTCCAAAGGAGCCACGATGAAAACGATTGCGTTTGTTGCCGCTGCGTTGCTTTTGGGTGGATCCGCCGCCCAGGCCGCCAAGTCGGTGAAGGTGACGATGAACACCGTGACGGCGGAGGGGGTCGGAAAATCGATCGGAACCATCACCGTCAAGGAGAGCAAGGACGGCGTCACCATCGAGCCCAAGCTGAAGGGCCTGGCGCCGGGCGAGCACGGCTTCCACATCCACGAGAAGCCGAGCTGCGACGCGGCCGAGAAGGACGGCAAGATGACCGCCGCCCAATCGGCGGGCGGTCACTTCGACCCGGACAACACCAAGGCCCACAAGGGGCCCGGCGGCGGTGGCCACAAGGGAGACCTGCCGAAGCTGGTCGTCTCCGACAAAGGTGAAGCCAAGGCGAAGATGGAGGTCAAAGGGCTGACGCTCGCCGACTTCCAGGGCAAGTCGCTGATGATCCATGAAGGGGGAGACAACTACAGCGACGCACCCAAGCCGCTCGGCGGTGGCGGCGCCCGCATCGCCTGCGGCGTCGTGAAGTGAGCCGCGCCGGCCGGAGCCCCGCTGGATGATCGTCCAGCGGGCCGTCGCGTTCGTGAAGCTGGGGCGGCCGCAGTTCCTGGTGGGCGGGTTCGTCCTCTACGGTCTGGGCGCGTCGCTGGCGGCGGCCGGCGGCGCCCCCCTCGACGGCTGGCGCTACGGGTGGGGGCAGCTCTGCGTCACGGCGACGCAGCTCATGACCCACTACGCGAACGACTACTTCGATCTCGCGGCCGACCGCGCCAATCGGACGCCGACGCGCTGGTCGGGCGGCAGTCGGATCTTGGCCGAGGGCGCGCTCGCTCCGGCGGTGGCGCTGCGCGCGGCGCGGCTGCTGCTGGTCGTCGCGACGGCGACCGCGGTCGTGCTGGCCCGGCGCGCCGGCCCCGGGGCCCTCATCCTGGCCGGCGCGATGGTGGGGCTCGCCTGGGGATACAGCGCCCCGCCGCTGCGGCTCTGCGCGCGCGGGCTCGGCGAGCTGACCACGGCCGTGGTGGTGACCTTGCTGGTCCCGCTCTTCGGCTATCGGCTGCAGGCGGGCGAGATCGCGGCCGTCATCGTTTACGCGGCCGCGCTGCCCTGCGCGCTGCAGTTCGCGATGCTGCTGGCCATCGAGTTTCCCGACGCGGCCGGCGACGCCGCGGTCGGCAAGCGGACGCTCGTCGTGCGGCTGGGGCCGCTGCCGGCGGCGCGGCTCTACGCGGCGCTCACGCTGGCCCCCTTCGGGGCGCTGCCGCTCCTGGCGCGGGCGGGCCTGCCGGCGCGCGTGGCCATGGCGCCGCTGGTGCTGGCGCCGGTCGCAATTTGGCAGGCGGCCCGCGTCGCGCGCGGCGCCTACGGCGACCGGGCGCGCTGGGGGAGCGTCGCGTTCTGGGCGGTGGCGCTGCTGATCGCGGGTGCGGGCGCCGAGCTGGCCGCGGCGGCGAGCATCGCCGGCGGTTGAATCGCGACGCCGCCGGCGACGGCGACCAGGCGTCGCATCACGGGCGGCACGGCGCGCATCGCATGCAACGTCGCCCGCGCCAGCAGCGGACGGCGGGCGACCTGCACGAGCGCCCGCGTGAGCCAGTCGTGCGCGCGCAGGAGGCGCCGCCGCTCGGCGTCGAAGCGGGCCAGGACACCGTCCCCCTCGGCGAGGAGGCGCGGCACGACCGCCGCCAGCCGCTCGGCCGTGACCAGCGCGTGGGCGATTCCGCCGGCGGTCAGCGGGTCGCTGGCCCGCGCGGCGTCGCCGAGCAGCACGGCGCCCGGCGCGAAGCCGGCGCGGGCCCGGCGGCCGAGGCGCGCCCGTCCCGCCGGCGCGGTGAGCGGCGTGGCCCCCTCGAGCAGCTCGCGCAGGAACGGCTCGCCGGCGATCCAGCGCGCGAGCGTCGCCCGCGCGCCGCCCGCGAAGGCCCGATCTTCTCCCAGGCCGGCCACCAAGAGCTCGCCGTCGGGGAGCGGCGCCACGTAGAGCTCATGGCCGCGGCCGACGAAGATCTCCAGCAGCTCGCCGGACGCGCGCCCGGCGCCGAGGCGGAAGTGCATCCGGACGCCGAGGCGGGCCGGGCGGCGCGCGGGACCGTCGAGTCCCAGCGAGCGCCGGACCGGTGACTCGAGCCCGTCGGCGCCGACCACCAGCGCGGCGCGCCGGAGCTCGCCCCCCACGCGCAGGCCGACGGCGCGGCCGTTCTCGACCGCCGCTCCCTCGACGGGCGCCTCTTCGTAGAGCCGCACGCCCGGGGTCGCGCGCGCGACGGAGACCAGCGTGTCGTCGAGCCGCAGCCGGCGCTGCGCGAGCCCGAACGCGCGGCGGCCCACCGGCCCGAGCGGCGCCGCCGCGGTGATCCCGAAGCCGTGATAGCGGACGCCCGTGAGCGGGCAGCCCCCGACGGCGGCGCGCAGACCGAGCCGGTCGAGGACGCCCACGCCCGCCGGCATGATCCCCTCGCCGCACGGCTTGTCGCGCGGGAAGCGGCGCGCCTCGTAGAGATCGACGCGCAGGCCGGCGCGCCCGAGCAGGATGGCCAGCGTGGCCCCCGCCGGTCCGCCCCCCGCGACGACGACGTCTACCGCGTCGGCCATGGAACGAAGCGGGGCTTCTGCTCGAACGCGCGGCGATAGCCCTCGTCGGCCATCAGCACCGACTCCTCGAGCGCCACACGCCGCCGCAAAATGAAGAGGTGCACGATCGCGCCGGCCGCCGCGGTCAGGTAGGCGCCGTGCACGAGAGGGAGCGCCGCCAGCTCGACGAACACGGCCACGTAGTTGGGGTGGCGGACGAAGCGGTAGGGGCCGCTCGTCACCACGCCGAGGGGCATCGAGCGCACGACGCGCACGTTCCAGTGGACGCCCAAGGTGGCGATCACCCAAAAGCGCAAAACGTTGGCGAGCACGACCAGGATCAGCGCCGGGATCCCGATCGCCGCCAGGTAGGGACGGCGGAGCCCCACCGCTTCGATCGCCGCTCCGGCGATGACGCCGGTGTGGACCAGCACCATGGCGCGGAAGATCGGCTCGGGGAGCGGCGCCGCTCCCGTCGCGGCCAGCGCCCGCTGGTGGCGGCGCGAGATGGTGAGCTCGACGATCCGGCAGGCGCCGACGGCGGCACAGAGAACGAGAAAGAACGTCAGAGAGGCCACGCTCACGTCCACCCGAGCAGCAGCATCTCGGTCGAAAGGCCCGGACCGAAGGCGGCGAGCAGGCCGTACGCGCCAGGCGCCGCCCGCCGCTTGGTCAGCCAGTCGTGCAGCACGAACAGCACCGAGGCGCTCGACTGGTTGCCGAAGTCGCGCAGGATCTCCCACGACGGCTCGGTCTCCTCGCGCCGGAGACCCAGCGCCTCCTCGATGTAGGCCAGGATCTTGCGCCCCCCCGGGTGGAGGACGAAGCAGGAGAGCTTCTCGCGCGGCAGCTCGCGCCGGTCGATCAGCGTCCGCACCAGCCGCGCGATCTCGCCCTTGATGAGCCCCGGCACGTCCTTGGAGAGCACCGAGTGAAAGCCGTCGTCCTCGAGATCGAAGCCGAGCGCGTAGGTCGACTGCGGAAAGATGTGCGCCAGCGTCTCCAGCACGCGCACGCCGCCGCTCGCCGCCGGCCGCGCCTCGCCGCGCACGCCCCCCTCGAGCAGCGCCGCCGCGGCGCCGTCGCCGAAGAGGGCGGTCGAGACCAGGTTGGCGAGCGAGACGTCGGCGCGCTGGATGGAGAGGCTCGGCAGCTCGACGGCGACCACCAGCGCGCGCGCCTCGGGGAACCCGACCAGAAAGTCGTGCGCGCGGGCCAGCGCCGCCGCGCCGCCCCCGCAGCCGAGCGCCGTGATCGGCAGCCGCCGCACGTCCGACCGGAAGCCGAGCTCGTTGCAGAGGTGGGCGTCGAGCGAGGGGATCATGATCCCCGTGCAGGAGGTGGTGACGATCAGGTCGACGTCGCGCGCCTCGACGCCCGCGCCGGCCAGCGCCTCCGCGGCCACCTTCTTGCCGAGCGCGATGGCGTTCTCCCGGTAGAGGCGCTGCACTTCGCTGAGGCCGCGCGGGCGGCCCAGCGTGGAGAGCGCCTCCACGCTGTAGCGGCGCTCGACCGCCGCGTGGTCGAACAGCTCCATCACGGCCTCGAGCTTCCGCGGCGGCAGCGGGAGCAGCGCGCGCAGCCGGTCCTTGACCTCGTCCTGCGTGGCCGTGTGGGCGGGGACCGCCGTGGCGGTCCTCACGATGATCGGCGCCGCTTTCATGGTTGCCCCAAACTAAGCGTTGCTGACCATGGCACAAGCATATGTTTTTGCCACGGACGGCAGATCGCCCGGCCCTCGGGCGGGTGCTTGCTGGCTTCTGTTGGCTCCTCCCCCTTGCTCGCGGGCGCGCGGCAGGTAGAGTCGGGCGATGTCGCAGCAAGACGAGCTCGTCGAGCGGGGGCGCCGGCTCCTCCTCCACAACAATCGCCAGGCGCCGGTGGTCATGGCGCGCGGCGAAGGGTGCGCGCTTTTCGACGTCGAGGGGCGCCGCTACCTCGACATGACGGCCGGTGTCGCGGTGGCCATGCTGGGGCACGGCCATCCTGGACTGGCCGACGCCATCGCCGCCCAGGCCCGGCGCCTCCTGCATGTCTCCAACCTCTATTACATCGAGGCGCAGCTGGAGTTCGCGGAGGCGCTTTCGCGTCGAGCCTTCAAGGGGGGCGCGTTTTTTTGCAATTCAGGGACGGAGGCCAACGAGGCGGCGCTGAAGCTGGCGCGCCGCTATCAGGTGACCACCCGCAAGCAGCCCGAGCGGGTCGAGCTGGTGGCGTTCGAGCAGAGCTTCCATGGCCGGACCTTCGGCTCGCTCAGCGTCACCGGCCAGGCCAAGTACCGGGACGGATTCGGTCCGCTGGTCGGTCCGGTCCGCTTCCTGCCGTTCGGCGACGTCGCGGCCGCGCGCGCCGGCATCACCGACAAGACCTGCGCCGTGATCGTGGAACCGATCCAGGCCGAGGGGGGGATCAACCTGCCGCCGCCGGGGTACCTCCAGGAGCTGCGGCGCCTCTGCAACGACACCGGGACGGTCCTCATCTTCGACGAGATCCAGACCGGCAGCGGGCGCACCGGGACGTTCTATGCCTTCGAGGGGGAGGGGGTGGTCCCCGACGTGGTGACGCTGGCCAAGGGCCTCGCGGGCGGCATCCCGATCGGCGCCATGCTGGCCAACGAGGAGGTGGGGCGCGGCTTCGAGCCAGGGACGCACGCCTCGACGTTCGGCGGCAACCCGTTCGCCACCGCGGCCGCGCTCTACGTGCAGAGGGCGATCGACGAGCTCGGCCTGCTCGAGCACTGCCGCGAGGTCGGCGCGCATCTGGGATCGTCCTTGTTGCGGATGGCCGAACGGCGGCGCCCGAAGACGCGCGGCGCGCGCGGCCGCGGGCTTCTCCAGGGGCTGGTGATCGACGGCGATCCGGGCGAGATCGTGGCCCGAGCCCGCGCGCACGGCCTGCTCCTCTCGACGGCCGGCGCCAACGTCGTGCGGCTGGTCCCGCCGCTCGTCGTCAGCAAGGCGGAGATCGACGAGGCGATCGAGATCCTCGACGCGGTCCTCGAAGAAGTAAGATGACGGCGCGATGACATCAGCCGATCGACCGAAGCGCTTCCTGGCGTTCGACGACCTCGCCGCCGGGGGGATCGAGGCGCTCATCAAGCGGGCCGAGGAGCTGCGCGCGCTGCGGGCCACCCGCACGCCGCACGCCACGCGGCCGGGGCGGGTGCTGGGCATGGTGTTCGAGAAGGCCTCGACGCGCACGCGCGCCAGCTTCGAGATCGCCATGTACGATCTCGGCGGACACGCGCTCTACCTCAGCATGCAGGGCTCGCAGCTGGAACGGGGCGAGCCGCTCAAGGACACGGCGCGCGTCCTCTCCGGCTACTGCCACGGCATCATGGTTCGCACCTTCGGCCACGACCGCGCCGAGGAGATGTCCCGCTTCGCCACGGTGCCGGTCATCAACGGCCTCACGGATCTCATGCATCCCTGCCAGGTGCTGGCCGACCTGCAGACCGTCGTGCAGCGGTTCGGCGGCAGCAACGATCCGGGGCGGACGCTGCGCTCGGTCAGCTACGCCTGGATCGGCGACGGCAACAACATGGCCAATTCCTGGATCGAGGCGGCCGGGATCCTGGGGCTCGATCTGGCCCTCGCCTGTCCGGCCGGGCACGACCCGGATCCGGGCGTGCTGGCCAAGGCGCGCGCGGGCAAGCGGGGCCGCATCACGGTCCTGCGCGATCCCGCCGAGGCGGCCGCGGGCCGCCAGGTCGTCTCCACCGACGTCTTCGCCTCGATGGGCCAGGAAGCCGAGGCCGAGGCGCGGCGGGCGGCGTTCGCCGGGTACGCCATCGACGGCGCGCTGATGCGGAGCGCGCATCCGAATGCCATCGTCCTTCACTGCCTGCCCGCCCACCGGGGCGAGGAGATCACCGACGAGGTGATCGAGGGCCCGGCCAGCGCCGTCTGGCAGCAGGCCGAGAACCGCCTGCACGCCCAGAAGGCGCTCGTCGAGCTCCTCATCCCTTAGCTACTGCTTCTGGTACGAGGCCCCCGACTCGGTGAAGGTACAGGTGCCCGTCGTGCCGGTGCCGCTGTCCGTCTGCAACAGGGAGCCCGAGACACTCTCGGTTGCCGTTCTTCCATCGGCGCTCAGGACGAAGGTGTAGGCCGTGAACGAGTAGGAGTTGTTGACGATGTTTCCGTAGTAGTCGGTGCTCTGACCCGTGCACGTTTGTGCACCGGCGGCAGATGCGGTGTCGCCCTCGACATCGGCGTGAATGACGCAGTTCGTGCTCAGAGATTGAATGAGGTCCGAGGTGCTGCCGAGCGACCAGGTCACGTTCTTGTCGATCGGGTTCGTGCTCGATGCTCCGCCACAGGTGTCGACCTCGGCGCCCCCCGTCGGCTTCCACACCCCGGTGAAGCGGGCGAGATCCTTGCCCTCCGGGCCGCCGCCGCAGGCGGCGCCGGTGAGCAGGAACGAAACGAGCAATGCTTTGAGTGACTTGTACATGACTTTCTCCTGGTTGGTGGTGGTGCTGCGAATGCGCTCGTATCGGGCCGGGGCGCACCTCGGTTGCGTGCTTTTCGGCCGGGCGCGCGCTCAAGACGGCGTCGGGGGCTGCCGAAAAAAGAGGGGAAATGAAACCCCGCGAGGGATCTGTCCTCCCCCCTCTCCCCCGGGCGACGCCGGAGGCGCGCCGCGGAGGCCGCCCCCGGACCGAGGAGCTGGACGCCGACGACGTTCCGGAGCACGCCGAGGACATCGACCTCGAGGGGTTCGAGGGCGAGGACACGGGGGGCAAGCCCGATCCGATCGGCGGCGTGCTGGACACCGCGCAGGTCGACCTCTCGCGCGATCGCCGGGTCACGGTGACCTCGCCCATCCCCGCGCAGCTCGCGGAGGACATGCTGTCGGGCAAAAACGACCCACCCGCGCGGTCGGGAATGATGGGGGCGATCCCCGTCATGCGCGATCCGGCCGCGCCCGATCGGGAGAGCGGGCCCTTCGACGACGAGGACGACGACCACGAGCACACCCGCCGGGTAGGGGACTCGGACCAGCAACGATTGCCATCCGGGTCGGGGAGGGTGGCCCCGTCGGAGGCGGGTATCGCACCCTGGCGTCAACGCGCGGCGGCGCTCATCGATCAAGCGCGCGCCGCGCTCGACGACGGGGATCTGACGGCGGCGGTGACGGCGGCCGAACGGGCGCTGCACGAGGCGGACCAGGCGCCGCCGCCGGGCATCGTCGAGGTGATCGAGCCCGCGCGTCCGCTTCTGGCGCGGGTGTTCGGTACGTACGTGGGGCCACTCGCCGGCGTTCCGGTCCTGGCGCCCCGCGCCACCGAGATCGCGCGTGCCCGCCTCGGACGGCGCGAACAGGCGCTCATCACGCGCATCGATGGCAGGCGAACGCTGGAGGAGCTGTTCGACGGCTCGGGCCTCGGCTCGACCGACGCGCTCCGCCTCGCCGCCCGCCTCATCCGTGCGGGCGCCATCAGAATAATCTGAGCGGCGAGCGGGCAACGCGAGCGAATGCCCCCCCCGATGGGAACCGTTAAAGGGTACGCCGCGCGCTGCCGATGAAGGATCCAATGCAGGCCAGAGCGACCGTGGCCCCAGCGAACGGCCACGGATCCCCCGCGGGCCGGGAGCTGAGCGCGCCTGAGATCCTGGTGGTCGACGACGAGCCGGTGACCGCGCGCGGCTACGCGCGCGCCCTGGCGGCAGGCGGCTACAAGGTGGCGGTCGCGCACGACGGGCGGGAGGCGGCGGCGCTGGCCAAGGGGCGGCAGTTCGACGCCATCGTGAGCGACATCGCCATGCCCGACATGGACGGCCTGGCGCTCCTGCGCGTCATCCGCGAGACCGACCTCGACGTGCCGATGATCTTCATGACCGGCAGCCCGGCGCTGGAGAGCGCGATGGCGGCCATCGAGTACGGCGCTTTTCGTTACCTGGTCAAACCGGTCGCCTCCGACGCCTTGATCGATGCGGTGGCGCGCGCGGTGATGGTCCACAAGCTGGCGCGCATCCGGCGCGAGGCGGTGGCGGTGCACGAGCTCGAGGGGCGGCCGATCGGCGATCGCGCCGGGCTGGAGGCGCGCTTCACCTCGGCCGTCGACAAGCTGTGGGTGGCGGCGCAGCCGATCGTCTCCTGGTCGGGGCGGAGCATCTTCGCCTACGAGACGCTGCTGCGGACCGACGAGCCGACCTTGCGGAGCCCGCTCGACTTCTTCGACGCGGCCGAGCGGCTGGGGCGGGCCGGCGAGCTCGGGCGGATCATCCGCCAGCACGTGGCGCGCATCCTGCGGGAGACGCCGCCGCCGGCCCACCTGTTCGTCAACCTGCACCCGGCCGATCTCGAGGACGATGAGCTGTACGCCGACGACGGCGCGCTGACCCCGTACGCCAAGCAGGTGGTCTTGGAGATCACCGAGCGGGCGGCGCTCGATCAGATTCACGAGCTCGGGTCGCGGGTGACGCGGCTGCGGGCGCTCGGCTATCGAATCGCCATCGACGATCTGGGCGCCGGCTACGCCGGGCTCACCAGCTTCGCGCAGCTCGAGCCCGAGGTGGTCAAGGTCGACATGTCGCTGGTGCGCGGGATCGACAGCTCGGCCGTCAAGCAGAAGCTGGTCCGCTCGATCATCGCGCTCTGCACCGAGCTCGGCATCCAGTTGGTCGCCGAAGGGATCGAGACGGCGGCCGAGCGGGACGCCCTCATTGCGCTGGGCGGTGACCTCTGCCAGGGCTACCTGTTCGCCCGCCCCGGCCGCGGCTATCCCGAGCCCGATCTGAGCTAGTCGCTAACCGCGCAGCTTGGACAAGATTACGTCGACCTGCGCCTCGGTCGCGGCGAGCGCGCCGTCGTTGTCGATGACCTCGGTGGCGACCTTGAGCTTGTCCTCGGTCGACATCTGGGCCCGCACGCGCGCCTCGGCCTGCGCGCGCGACAGGCCGTCCCGCGCCGTCGCGCGCGCGATCTGCGTCTCCGGCGAGGCGACCACCACGACGAGGCCGTCGAAGTCGCGCCAGCGTTCGCTCTCGACCAGCAGCGTCGCCTCGTAAACGGCCAGCCGCACGCCCTTGTCAGCCAGCGCCGCCAGACGTGCCTCGGCGACCGCCTGGATGCGCGGGTGGGTGAGCTCCTCCAGCTTCTTCCGCGCCGCCGGGTCGGCGAAGACGATTTCGCCGAGGCGCTGGCGGTCGACCTCGCCGCCGGCGCCGATCGCCTCCGGCCAGGCGGCCGCCACGTCGGCGTACGCGGGGCCGCCAGGGGCGACCACCTCGCGCGCCAGCGCGTCGGCGTCGACGACCGGCACCCCGCGCTCGGCGAAGAGCCGCGCCACGGTCGACTTCCCGCTGCCGATCCCCCCGGTCAGCCCGACCACCCGCAGATCGCCCCGGTGCGCGCGCGTCACGACGCCGGATGCTACCCTAGGGGGCGGTGGCGTCCAGCAGACTCGAGCAGGCGATCCCCGAGGTGACCGAGGCGGCGTTCGTCGCCGAGGCGCGCGATCTCGGCGGGCTGCCGGCCGACACCGCGCCCGAGATCGCCATCGCCGGGCGGTCCAACGTGGGCAAGTCGACGCTGCTCAACCGTCTGGCCGGGCGGCGGGGGCTGGCGCGCACCTCGAAGACGCCCGGACGGACGCGGGGCCTGGTGATGTTCGCGCTTCGCCTCGGCCGGGGCGCGCCGCTCGGCGAGCTCCGCCTCATCGATCTGCCGGGCTACGGGTACGCGCAGGTCTCACGCAGCGAGCGCGACGCCTGGCAGCCGCTCATCGAGGGCTACACCCGGCGCCGGCGCGCGCTGGCGCTGTTCGTCATCCTGGTCGACGCCCGCCGCGGCATCGAGGACGAAGAGCGGCAGCTCTACGAATGGCTGGGGACCGAGAACGTCCCGGTCCAGGTCGTCTTCACCAAGGTGGACAAGCTGTCGGCGACCGAGCGAGGTCTGCTCAAACAGCGCAGCCGGAAGATGTTCGGACGCCGCGCCCCTCTCCTGGTCTCCAGCGACACGGGCGAGGGGCTCGCCGGGCTGTGGGCCGCGATATTCGAGGCGGTGGCCGGGCAAGCGGACAAGCAACCCGCGAGCGTCCAAGAGGTCTGAGAGGGTCTGATGGCGGTCAGCAAGTTCCCCCAGGCGTTCGCCATCGAGCCGATGGGGCCCGGCGATCTGGACGCGGTCATGGAGATCGAACGGGTCTCTTTCCGCGCGCCCTGGTCGGCGCAGGTCTTCTCCGAGGAGATGGTGCGCGACTGGGCCCACGTCGACGTCGTGCGCGACGCGGCCCAGGGGTTCGTGGTCGCCTTCGCCAACTACTGGCTGGTGGCCGACGAGATCCACCTGCTCAATCTGGCGACGCACCCCCTCGGCCGCCGCGCCGGGCACGCCTCGCGCCTCCTGGCGCACATCCTCGACTTCGGGCGGCGGAACGCCTGCCGAATCGTCACGCTCGAGGTGCGGCGCTCCAACGCCGCCGCGCTCCGGCTCTACCGCCGGTTCGCCTTCAAGCCGGTCGGCGTTCGGCCGAACTACTACGCCGAGGACCAGGAGGATGCCATCGTCATGCTGCTGGATTTGACCTGATGCCGTCTGCGGTTTTGCTCCCCTTCTTGCTGGCGCTCCGGGGGACGGCGGCGCTCCCGGCGCGTCCGATCTCGCACGTCGAGACCCACGAGCCCGCGGTGGCCATCACCTTCGACGCCTGCGCCACGATGAAAGGGCAGTACGGGTTCGATGAGGAGGTGTTCGCGATCCTCAAGCGCGAGCAGGTGCCGGCGACCATCTTCGTCTCCGGGCGCTGGGTCGACACCCACGCCCAGGCGATGGCCGAGCTGACCGGCGATCCGCTGATCGAGTTCGGCGACCACTCGTACGACCACCCGCACATGACCAAGCTGACCGTGGCGCGCATGGGCGAGGAGATCGACAAGACCGAGGCGGCGCTCTCCCGCTACGGCCGGCACTCGGTGGCGTTCCGGCCGCCGTTCGGTGACTGGAACCGGCGGGTGATCGACGTCCTCCGCGAACGGAAGCTGCCCACGGTCACCTGGGACGTGGTCTCCGGCGATCCGAGCGCCAAGGCGACGACCGACGGCATGATCCACGTGGTGCTCGGTCAGGCCCGGCCCGGGTCGATCATCATCTTCCACATCAACGGGCGGGGCTGGAAGACCCACGAGGCGCTGCCGGCGATCCTGACCGGCCTGCGCGAGCGCGGGTTCCGCTTCGTCCCGCTCTCCGAGTTGATGCGGCAGCAGGACGCGAGCGCGGCGGCCCCGGCGGCTCCGGCGGGGGACAGCGCGCCACCGCCGCCGGCCGGCGCGGTGCCCTAGCCGCATGCCCGAGTCTTCCAGATCGAGGCCGGCGCGCACGTTCCGCCCGACCGCCGCGCTGGCGCGCGCGCAGGCGGCCTGGATCGCGTCCATCGAACCGTGGCGGGGGCTCGGCTACCGCGCCGAGGCACTCGGCCGCTATCTGGCGCGCAAGGCGCGGGCGGGCGCTGTGTGGGCGGCGCGCACCTCGCCGCACGGTCCGCCGCTGGGCGTCGTCGTCGCCGACGACGGCGTCTTGCTAGGCGCCTTCATCGCTCTGCTGGCGGTCCGCCCCGAGGCGGGCGGGCAGGGGGTGGGGCGGCGCCTCGTCGACCGCGTCGCGGCGCGCACCTTCGCCAAGCGGCGCTGGCTCTACACCTCCGCCGACGGGAAGAACCTCGCCGCCTTGCGTTTCTACCGTAGGTTGGGATTCGCACGCGTCGGCCGGCTCCCGGATCTGGTCAGTCCCGGGCGGGTCGAGATCCTGCTGCGGAAGCCGGCCCCGCCCGAGGGCCAGAGCAAAGGTAAAGGCCAAGGCCAAGGTCAAGGCCAAGACCAACGCCAGCGCCGGCGTCGCTCGAAGCAGACAATCACAAAAATTCCGACCCCCGCTCCCAGGGTCGGTTACCATCAGGGGGCCTCATGATCGGCGAGCTTTTCGGGAACTATCGGGCGATTTCACTGCTGGGGGAAGGCGGCATGGGCGCCGTCTATTTGGCGGAGCATCCCGGCATCGGCCGCCGCGTCGCCGTCAAGGTCCTGCACAAGAACTACATCCGCGACGAGAACCTCCTCACCCGGTTCCTCAACGAGGCGCGGGCCGCCAACGCCATCCGCCACCCGAACATCATCGAGATCCTCGACTCGGGGACCATCGCCGACGGGACACCGTTCCTGGTGATGGAGCTGCTCGAGGGTGAGAGCCTGGGGACGCGCATCCGGCGCGTGGGCGCGCTGCCGCTGCCGACGGCGGTCGAGTTCTGCTATCAGACCGCCTCCGCGCTGGGAGCGGCGCACAAGAAGGGGATCGTCCACCGCGATCTCAAGCCCGACAACCTCTACGTCGTCCCCGATTCGCACGATCCCGACCGCGAGCGGATCAAGGTGCTCGACTTCGGCATCGCCAAGCTGCAGCAGGGGAGCGCCAACGACTCGGTCAAGACGCGCACCGGCACGCTGATGGGGACGCCGATCTACATGTCGCCCGAGCAGTGCCGCGGCATCCGCGCCATCGACCACCGCAGCGACATCTATTCGCTGGGGATCATCTTCTTCGAGATGCTGTGCGGCCAGCCGCCGTTCGTCTCCGAGGGGTTCGGCGATCTGGTGAACATGCACCTCAACGTCGCGGCGCCGGCGCCGTCCAGCCAGAACGCCAAGGTGTCACCGGCCATCGACGCGATTGTTCTAAAGATGTTGTCCAAGAACCCGGACGACCGCTACGCCGACATGGGCGAGCTGCAGGTGGCGCTCAAGGCTTCGGGCGGGTCGATGTTCGTGGTGCGCGGCAGCGTCCCGTCGTCGCCGGACGTCGGCGGCAAGCGCGCGCCCCTCCCGGCCGCGTCGACCGGCGTGGGCGCGAGCAACCCCAAGCTGCGCGACACCACCTTCTCCACCGGCGTGGGCGAGCGGGTCGACGCCCCGTCCGGTTCCAAGAAGGGGAGGGCGGCCGCCGTGTTCGTCGTCGCCGCGGCGCTGGCCGGGGCCGGGGTGTTCCTGTTCCGCGACGGCGAGAAGCTGGGCCTGCGTGAGGAGGCGTCGGTCAAGCCGGCGGCTTCCGCCCCCAAGGTGAACCCGCCCTCGCCGCCACCGGCGGCGAAGGTCGACCCGCCGCCCGCGCCGCTGAAAGTGAATCCACCGCCCGTGGTGGCGGCGTCCGTCACCGTGCACGTCGAATCCGATCCGGCCGGCGCCAGCGTGCTCGACGACGCGACCGGCGGGGCCCTGGGGGTGACGCCGCTCGTGCTCCACCGCCCGCGCGGCGGCGCGCTCAAGCTCCGCCTGCAGAAGGACGGCTACGCGCCGAACACGCACGCGCTGGCGCTGGACGACGATCAGACGATCGAGCTGACGCTCGAGAAGAAGCAGGCCAAGCCGGCCCACAATCACAAACCGCACCCCCCTTCAGCGGGTGGGGGTGGGGACGAGCCGGCCAAGCTTTAGAGGGCACTGACGATGGCGACGGAGACGGACGGAGCGGTCGAAGTCCTCAAGGAGATCCGGGACGAGCTCCGGAACGTTCGGACCGAGCTCGCCGCAGAGATGCGGAGCGCCCGCGCCGGCGTGCGGACCGAGCTCGTCGACCGCGCCGGGCGCTGGCGGATGGCGGGCATGGCCAGCACCGGCGCCATGGCGTTCGTCGCGCTCGTCCTGGCCCTCCGGGCCGGTCGTCAGCCGTCCGCGGTCGTGATGCCGGCCCCGGTGATGGTCGCGGCGGCGCCCGCGCCCTCGGTTGCGCCCGCGCCGGCCGTGACGCCGGCGCCGTTCCTGGCGGCGCCCACCTTGGTTGCTGCCAGGCCGGCGGCCAAGCTCGCCGCCGCGAAGCCGGTCTCCGCGAAGCCAGTTTCGAGCTTTGCCGCCGTCGTCCCGGCCGAGGCGCCGGCCACGGCCGCGCCCCAGAAGCGGGCGAAGCCGGCGGCGGCGAAGCCCGCCGCCGAGACGGCCCCCGGCGACGACGACGAGACGATGGCCTTCTCGCC
The DNA here is from genome assembly GCA_035607055.1 of Polyangia bacterium. Taxonomy (GTDB): domain Bacteria; phylum Myxococcota_A; class Polyangia; order Fen-1088; family Fen-1088; genus JADGRB01. The sequence goes on along the minus strand of DATNDC010000033.1, from coordinate 13,111 downwards.
GCGGCCCAGGCGGGTCCGCGTCCACAAGATGTCCTACGGTCCGGTCGAGTCCGAGCCGGCGAAGCTCTGACGGGCCGCTCAGTCCTCTTGGCGCCGCAGCCGTTCGACCGGCTGGCCGCCGGCCATGTGGCGCTCGACGATCTCCGGGACGTCGGCCACCGTGACGCCCACGTACCAGACCGCCTCGGGGTAGACGAGCACCGTCGGCCCCTCGAAGCAGGGGCCGAGGCACCCGGTCGAGGTGACCGCCACCCGCCCCCAGAGCTCGGGGTGTCGGCCGAGCCCCTCCTGCAGCGCGGCGGCGACGTCGCCCGATCCCCGGGCGCCGCAGGAGGGCTTCCCCCCCACGGGGCGCGCGTTCTCGCAGACGAAGAAGTGGCGCTCGATTTTGGCCATGTCGGGCAGTGTGCCATCCTTAGCCATCCACGATGTCCCGGCAAGGCGCACGAATCTCGCTGGCCCCGGTGATCCTGGCCGTGGTCTTCCCCGCCATCGTGGGGGCCGCCGTCGCGCTGGCCTACTACGGGTACCGTTACGCCGTGGCGGCGTCGGTGCGCAGCAAGGCCTCGCTGATGGAAGGGAACCAGCAACTCGCCAACCTGCTCATCGAGCAGCTGCAGGATCGGATCGACAAGGCCGATGGCGAGCTGTTCGACCAGATCGAATGGAGTGACGGCGCCGCCGAGCCCCCCGCTCACGTCGACCTGCCGGACGGCGTCGAGTCGGTGGCGCTGCTCGACGAGGGGCTCAAGATCCGCTCGCTCTACCCGACGCCCGACGCCGCCCACCGGCGGCGGGAGATGGACCGCTGGGGAAGCTACGTGCGCGGGCTCGAGTGGAAGTCGCTGCAGCCCTGGACGCCCGATGCGGTGGGGAACTTCCGCCATCTCCACCAGCTGTTCGAGGGGAAGTCGGTCCTCATCGCCTACGCGGCCAAGAAGACCGGCGAGGGGCGGAGCTACTACGTGGCGGCCAAGCTGGACCTGGCCCTCATCGCCCGCGAGTGGATCCCCGACGAGATGGAGGTGGTGACCGGCAAGCGGCGGGTGGCCATCCTCGACGAGGTGGCGCGGCCGGTGTACGGCGAGCCGCAGCCGCGCACCCCGTTCCAGTACGAGGCCTCGTTCGGCAAGACCCTCTACGCCTGGCGCATCCAGATCACGCCGCGGAACGTGGCCGAGCTGCGCGCCCAGGCCGAGACCGAGCGGATCCTGGGGATGCTGCTGGTGCCGGTCTCGACCGTGATCATCGCGCTCGGGCTGGGCGTCGTCTGGTTGTCGGTCCGTGCCGAGCAACGCGCTTCGCAGATGAAGAGCGACTTCATCGCCAACGTCTCGCACGAGCTGAAGACGCCGCTGTCCCTCATCCGGATGTTCGGCGAGCTCTTGGCGACGGGGAAGCACAAGGGGGAGGCGATGACCCGCGAGTATGGGGGGATCATCACCCGCGAGTCGGAGCGCCTGGCCCACCTCATCGACAACGTGCTCGACTTCGCCCGGCTCGAGCGCGGGAAGGCGAGCTATAGCTTCGCCGAGGGGCGCCTGGAAGAGGTGGTCGAGAGGGCGCTTGACGTCTTTCGCCATCGATTGGAAAAGGAAAAGGTGCGCCTGCGGACGGAGATCGAGCCGAGCCTGCCGCCGGTGCGCATGGACGAAGATGCGATGACGCTGGTGCTGCTCAACCTGGTCGACAACGCGGTCAAGTACGCGGGGGACGGCGGCGAGGTGCAGGTTCGGCTGCGGCGCGCCCCCGGCGCGGTCGCCCTGGCGGTGAGCGATCGCGGCGCCGGGATCGCCCCCGAGGAGCAGCGCCGGATCTTCGACCGCTTCTACCGCGCCACCGCCGCGCGGGCGCGCAACGTGCGCGGCAGCGGCATCGGTCTGGCGCTGGTCAAGCACATCGCCGAGGCGCATGGCGGGCGCGTCGAGGTGGAGAGCGCGCTCGGCCGCGGGTCGACCTTCACCGTCTACGTCCCGGTGGCGCCCGTCGTCACCCCCGCGCCCGAGGAGGCCGCCGCCCTGTGAGCCACCCGCAGTCGCCGCTCGCCGCCGCGCCCGCCCGCCGCCGCATCCTGGTCATCGAGGACGAGCCCGATCTGGTGCGCGGGCTGCGCGACGCGCTGGAGTTCGAGGGGTTCGAGGTGGTCGCCTCGGGGCTGGGGCGCGAGGGGGTGCGGCTCCTGCGCGAGCGCGGCCCCGACCTCGTGCTGCTCGATCTGATGCTCCCCGACGCCAACGGCTTCTCGGTCTGCGAGGAGATCCGCGCGACGCACCCGCTGGTGCCGGTGATCATGCTGACCGCACGCTCGCAGGAGACGGACAAGATCCGCGGCCTCGACGTGGGCGCCGACGATTACGTGACCAAGCCGTTCTCCATCGGCGAGCTGGTGGCGCGCATCAAGGCGATCTTCCGGCGGTTGCACCGGGCGCCGCCGGCCAACGAGCAGATCGTCATCGGCGCGTCGACGATAGACCCGCTCAAGCACGAGCTGGCGCGCAAGGGGAAGGTGAGCGCGCTGTCATTTTACGAGGTGGAGCTCCTGCGCCTCCTCTGGGAACGGGCGGGCCAGCCGGTCACCCGCGAGGAGATCCTGGAGAAGATCTGGGGCGTGTCGGGGCACGCCAGCACCCGCAGCGTCGACAACTTCGTGGTGAAGCTGCGCAAGAAGATCGAAGAGAACGCCGCCAAGCCGCGCCACATCGTGACCATCTACGGCACCGGCTACAAGCTGGTGCCCTGAGACGATGTTGCGGCGGCGCGATCTCCTGCGCGGCGGGGCGGGCGCCCTCGGGCTGGCGGCGCTGGGTGGCCAGGGCAAGGGGGCGACGGCCTCTCCGGACGCCGCGCCCCCGCCCGTCGCGCCCAAGCCGAGCGCGCCGCCGGTGTCCGTCGACGTCCACTGCCACACCTTCTGCTCGGCCGACCTGCCGATCGTCGGCTTCGTTGCCCACTTCATCCCCGGTCTGACCGAGCTGTCGCGCCTCGTGAGCCGCTGGCCGGAGGTGGTGGTGCGCGCGTTGGTCGGCGCGGTGGCCAAGCTCCCCGACGCCGCCGCGCCCGCCGGGGACGTCGAGCTGGCGCGGCTCGGCGAGCTCGTCGCGCATCTCGGCCCTCCCGTGGCGCCGGTTCCCCCACTGCCGTCCGAGCTCCTCGACCTGCTGCTCGACAAGCTCGGCAAGCACCTGCCGTTCACCGTCAGCGCCGAGAAGCGGCGGATCATCGGGCGCTACCTCACGACGCTCTACCTGGTCGCCCATCCGCGGAGCGCCATCGCCGCCTCGATCACCGACCTCTTCCCCTCCGTGTCGCTGTTCACGCCGGCGCTGGTCGACTACGACGCCTGGTCGGAGGATCGCGCGCTCACGCCGCTCTGGCAGCAGGTCCTGGTGCAGGAGCAGATCGCACGCCTGGCGACCCTCGGGCGGATCGGGCGCGCCGACGCGCGGTTTCACCCCTTCGTGGCCTTCGATCCGCGCCGCCAGCTCGAAGGTGAGAAAGCCCCGCAGGCGGCGGCCAAACCGGGCGCACCGCCGGCGCGCCCGTCCGCCGCCGCCACCGCCCTCGATCTCGTCCGGTACGCTGTCGAGGCGGGCGGCTTCCTGGGCGTGAAGCTCTACCCGCCGGTCGGCTTCGCTCCCGGCGACAACGTCCACCTGCGCAGCGATCTTCCGTTCGCCGCCCGCCTCGACGCCGCGCTGGAGTCGCTCTATGCGTACGCGGCCGCCACCGAGGTGCCCCTCTTGACCCACGCCAGCTCGGCCAACGAGTACGGCCTGGGGCTGCACCGGCTCGCCTCACCCGCGAACTGGGGACCGGTGCTCGATCGCCACCCGACGCTGCGCCTCAACTTCGGCCACTTCGGTCACGACTACGGCGTCGCCGATCCCGCCGCGCCGAAGCCGACCACCGACGCCTGGATCTACCAGGCCGCCGCGCTGATCGAAGGCCACCCCAACGTCTACGCCGATCTCTCCAACTCGCCGCTGGTGTATGACGCGGCCTACCGCCAGCGCCTCGTTCCGCTGCTCGCCGACGTCATCGCCCGCTACCCGAAGGTCAAACGGCGCTTGATGTATGGCAGCGACTGGTGGCTCTCCGGCCTCGACCCCGACGCCGACGCCGCCGTCGACCAGTTTCGCGCCACCCTCGGGGGGCTGCTCGGCCCCGACGGGCTCGCGGACCTGATGGGGCGCAACGCGCTCCGGTTCCTCGGCTTCCTCGACGACGACAATCGGCCGCGCGGCGGCGCGGCGGCGGCCCGCCTGCGGAAGTTCTACGCCGCGGCGCCGCTCCCCCCCTGGTTGCCGCTCGGCTGAGGGCCGGAGGGCCGTTTCAGTCGTCCCGGTCCGTTCGGGCCTGGACAGACTACGACCAATCCCTAGGTTCGCCTACGCCATATGCTGAAAGTACTAGTTGTCGACGACGAGCCCGATCTCTGCAATCTGATCGCGGAAGAGCTGGCGGGTGAGGGGCACGACGTCGCCTGCGCGACGGACGGCGCCCAGGCCCTCTCGATGGCGACGGGGACTGACTACGACGTGGTCCTGGCGGACGTGCGCCTGCCGAAGGTCGACGGCCTGACGCTGCTGCGGCAGATCCGGGAGCGCGCGCCGGCGACGGACACGATCGTGATGACCGGCCATGCCAACATCCCGGCGGCGGTGGCCATCTTGAAGGAGGGAGCGTTCGATTACCTGACCAAGCCGATCCGGGTCGACGAGCTCGGCATCCAGATGTCGCGGCTGGAGACTTTTCGCCGGCTGCACCGAGATCTCGCGGACGCGCGCGCCAAGCTGGCGGCGACCCCGACCGAGGCGCAGCTCATCGGCCACTCCCCGGAGATCCAGCGGCTGATCAAACGCCTGACCGCCGTGGCCCCCAGCGACGCCTCGGTGGTCATCCGCGGCGAGAGCGGAACGGGGAAAGAGCTGGTGGCGCGCGCGCTGCACGAGGGGAGCGCGCGTGACGCCAAGGCGTTCGTGGCCGTCAATTGCGCGGCGTTCCCGGACACGCTTCTCGAAGCCGAGCTGTTCGGCCACGAGCGGGGGGCCTTCACGGGAGCGATCAGCCGGCGGGTGGGACGCTTCCAGGCGGCCGACGGCGGGACGCTGTTCCTCGACGAAGTGGCCGAGCTCTCCCAGGCCGCTCAGGTCAAGCTCCTGCGCGTGCTGCAGGAAGGGACGATCGAGCCGCTCGGAAGCGACCGGACGATCCCGGTCGACGTCCGGATCGTGGCCGCGACCCACCGAGATCTGCGCAAGGAGATCGCGGAAGGGAGATTCCGCGAGGACCTCTACTATCGGATCAACACCATCGAGCTCACCATCCCGCCGCTGCGCGAGCGAACCGGCGACCTGCCCATCTTGGTGAACCATTTCATCCGCCGCTTCTCGAATCGGAAGACACCGACCACCGGCCTCAGCTGGCGCGCCTGGAGCGCGTTCGAAGGCCACCCTTTTCCAGGGAACGTTCGCGAGCTGATGCACGCGGTGGAGCACGCGGTCCTCCTCTCGGGCGGGGGAGAGATCGACTTCGAGCACCTCCCGTCAGCCATCACCGGCGCCGGCCGGCATCCCGCGGCCGACACCGAGACCATCCTTCCGCTCGCCGAGGCGATGCGCGCGTTCGAGCGAGGTTACCTCCTGCGGACCCTGGCCGACTTCGACGGAAAGCGGGCTGTGACCGCGGAGTCGCTGGGGATCTCCCGAAAGAGCCTGTGGGAGAAGCTGCGTCACCACGGCGTCCCGGAGACGGAGGGGACCGAGCCGCAGGTGACCTGACCTCCTGGGGACGCGCCGGCGTTGTTTCAAGGGGGCGGGCCGCTTCCCGTGCAACGACGGGTGGGCTCGGGCCCAGCCGCGGTCGTTCGGCGGGGCGCGGCGCGTAGCGCGGCACGGGCGAGCTTCCAGGCGCGCTGGAGGATCCAGGAGGCGGAGCGATCGAGGCGGGCGGCCTCGATTCCGACCTCGCGGGACATCCAGATCGGGAAATAGAAGCTCTTTTTCTGTCCACGACGGATCGTCACGGGTCCCGATCCAGCCGGAAAAGCAAGCGGCGAACCAGGTCGCCCTGGCGTCTCCGTGCGCCGCGGGCGCCGGCGATCGCCAACCGCGTTGGCCGCGGTTGGTCGCCCGTTGGCGATCTCGGCGGGCGATCTCCTCTAGCCGGGCTCGATCGATCCGAGCGGCGCGGCGGCTTCCGGGGCGCCGGTGTAACGCCAGCTCAGTTTCAGGTTCACCCAGAAGTTCCAGAGCGTGACGACGCCGATGGCCACCAGGTTCGCCAGGTAGCGGTTCATGTGCAAGAGGTTGAACATCAGGTTCAGCAAGACGACGTTCATCGCCAGGCCGATTCCGCAGATCACGTTGAACTTCAGCAAGCGGCGGAAGCGATGTCGCCACCCGCGCTGTCGGGCGGCCAGATCCCCGAAGGTCCAGAGGTCGTTCCAGAGGAAGTTGTTCACGATGGCCGCCTCGGCGGAGAGGAGCTTGCTGCGCGTCAGGCCCCAGCCGAGCGAGGACGGATCGCTGAAAAGGTAGAGGAGCCCCATGTCGACCGCCAGACCGGTCATCCCGACCAGCGCGAACCGCACCAGGCGGCCGAGCGGGACCTTGGCCAGCCGCAGCCGCACGAGGTGGCGCAGGTACTCGACGTAGAGCCGCCAGGTCACCTTGCTCTCGCCGAGGGCCCGCTCGCGGAACACGTACCCGACCTCGGCGACCGTCCCCACCCGACCGCGTCCGATGACCTCGATCAGGATCTTGTAGCCGAGGGGGCTGAGCGGCACGCCGGCGATCACCCGGCGGCGGAGCGCGAAGTAGCCGCTCATCGGATCGGAGACCCGACCGAGGACGCCAGGGAGCATCAGCAGGCCGAGCAGCTGCGCGCCGCGCGAGAGCGCCCGGCGGGTGGCGCTCCAGTTCGAGACGCCGCCGCCGTCGACGTTGCGGCTGGCCACCGCCAGATCGGCGCCCGCCAGGATGCGCTTGCAGAGGTCGGCCGCCACCTCGGGCGGGTGCTGCAGGTCGGCGTCGATGACCGCCAGGATCTCGCCGCGCGCCGCCTGCCAGCCGCGGATGACGGCGGTCGAGAGCCCCCGCTCGCCGACCCGGCGGATGACCCGCAGCGGCGGGTACTGCACGGCGACGGCCAGGGCCACCTCCCAGGTCTTGTCCGCGCTGTCGTCGTCGACCACGATCAGCTCGTAACCGCCGCGGCCGAGCTGGCCGTCGAGCAGCTCGCAGAGGCGCGCCACGAGCTCGCCGACGTTCTTGCTCTCGTTGTAGGTCGGGATGACGAGCGAGAGCTGAAGCGGCGGCGTCGCCGGAGGGGCGTCGGGGACGACGAGCGGTCCGACGGGCGTCGGCACCAGCGCCGGCGAGGGCGGTTGAGGGTCGGCAGACACGGCCCCACGTAGAGTAGCAACCTTTGTCCCCCCGAGGCCAACGTGCGACCGGACCCCGCCCGGCGGACGCTCGAGGTGGGCGCCGGGAGGGACGGATCGTGTTATGAACCCCGCGCATGTCGCCGCCCGTCCGTGTCCGCATCGCCCCCTCGCCGACCGGCGACCCGCACGTCGGCACCGCCTACATCGCGCTCTTCAACTACGCCTTCGCCAAGAAGCACGGCGGGAAATTCGTGCTCCGGATCGAGGACACCGACCGCGCGCGCTCGACGGCCGCGTCCGAGGCGGCCATCCTGCGCGCGCTCGGCTGGGTGGGGCTCGCCTGGGACGAGGGGCCCGACATCGGCGGCCCGTTCGGCCCCTACCGGCAGTCGGAGCGCGCCGACCTCTACCAGGCCGAGGTGGCCAGGCTGCTGGCCGGCGGCGGCGCCTACCGTTGCTTCTGCACGGCCGAGCGACTCGAGGCCGTGCGCCACGAGCAGCGCCGCCAGGAGTTGTTCGTCGGCTACGACCGGCTCTGCCGGGGGCGGCCGGACGAGGAAGGGGCCAAGCGGGCCGCCGCGGGCGAGCCGTTCGTGGTGCGGATGAAGATGCCGCTCACCGGCGAGACCGCGTTCATCGACCGGCTGCGCGGCGCGGTGAAGTTCGAGAATGCCCAGATCGACGACCAGATCCTGCTCAAGACCGACGGCTTCCCGACCTACCACCTGGCCAACGTGGTCGACGATCATCTGATGCAGATCACCCATGTGATCCGCGCCGAAGAATGGTTGTCGTCGACGCCCAAGCACGTCGTGCTCTACCAGGCGTTCGGGTGGCAAGCGCCCGAGTGGGTGCACATGCCGCTCCTGCGCAACGCCGACAAGTCGAAGATCTCGAAGCGCAAGAACCCGGTCTCGCTCGACTACTACCGGGACGCGGGGTTCCTGCCCGAGGCGCTGCTCAACTACCTCGGGACCATGGGGTGGTCGATCTCGGGTGACCGCGAGAAGTTCACGCTCGACGAGATGGTGGCGGCGTTCGACTTCGATCGGGTCAGCCTGGGCGGCCCGGTGTTCGACCTGGTGAAGCTGTCGGCGATGAACGCCGGCTACCTGCGCGCGCTTTCCGACGACGAGGTGGTGCGGCGGCTGCGCGCCTGGCGGCTCTCCGACGAGAAGCTGGTTTCGCTGGTACCGCTGGTGCGCGAGCGGATCCAGCGCCTCGACGAGTTCGTGCCGATGACCGATTTCTTCTTCTCGGGCGACGTCGACTACGCGCCGGTGGCCAAGGAGCTGGCGGTCAAGAACCGGACCTCCAAGGAGGTCATCGACCTGCTGGCCGCGTTCGGCGAAGAGCTGGACGCCGCGCGCGATTTCTCCGTGGCCGGCCTGGAGACCCTGGCGCGCGCCTTCGCCGAAAAGAGCGGCTGGTCGGCCAAGGAGCTGTTCATGCTGCTGCGGCTGGCGGCCACCGGGAAGAAGGCGACGCCGCCGCTGTTCGAGACGCTGGCCGGCCTCGGCAAGGAGCTCGTGCGGCGGCGCATCCGACAATGCACGGAGTACATCAAAAAGCTGCCGGCCCCCAAGGCCTGAGCCGCCCCGGCGCCGACGTCGCTTCGGGCGCCCTCCGCCCCGGCGATCCGCTGGGCGTCTACGTCCACTTCCCGTTCTGCTCGGTCCGCTGCCCGTATTGCGACTTCGCCGTCGACACGCGCGCCGAGATCCCCCACGACCTGTACGCGGACGCCGTGATCGCGGAGCTCGCCGCGCGCGCCGGCTGGTTCCAGGGCGCGGGGCCGCTGGTGTCGATCTACTTCGGCGGCGGCACGCCGGGGCTCTGGCGGCCCGACGCGCTCGGGCGGGTGATCGCTGCGGCGCGCGCCACCTTCGGGGCGCCGCCGGCGGCCGATCTGGAGATCACCGTGGAGGTGAATCCGGGCGAGGTCGACGCCGTGCATCTGCGCGCCCTGCGCGCGGCGGGGGTCAACCGGCTCTCGATCGGGGTCCAGGCGCTGGAAGACCGGCTCCTGGTGGCGCTCGGCCGCAACCACGACGCGGCGGCGGGACCGGCGGCCGTGGCGGCGGCGCGCGCCGCGGGTTTCGACAACCTGTCGATCGATCTCATCTTCGGTGTCCCCGGCCAGACCCGCGACGATTGGGGGCGCGCCATCGAGGGGGCGGTGGCGCTGGCGCCGGAGCACCTGTCGGCCTACGCGCTGACCATCGAGCGGGGGACGGCGTTCGGCGCCCGCGACCGCGCCGGCGACTTGCCGCGCCCGGACGACGAGGTGGTGGCCGACATGTTCGAGGCGGCGCGCGCCGGGTTCGCCGCCGCGGGCCTTTCGCCCTATGAGGTCTCGAGCTACGCGCGCCCCGGCCGGCGCGCCCGCCACAACCAGCTCTACTGGTCGCTCGGGCCCTACCTCGGCGTGGGGGCATCGGCTGCCTCGTTCCGGCCGCTGGCCGAGGGCGGAGGCTGGCGCTTCTCCAACCCGCGCGCGACCGACGTCTACCTCCGCGCGGCGGTCACCGGCGGCGGCAGTCCGGCCGTCCGCCACGTCGAACGCCGCACGGCCTCCGATCTGGAGAACGAGGCGGTCTGGCTCGGGCTGCGGACCGCCGAGGGGCTCGATCGGGCGGCCCACCGGGCGCGCCACGGCCGGGATCCAGTGGCCGGACGGGAATCTTCGGTGGCGGCCGTCGTTTCGTCCGGGTGGCTGGTGGCCGACGCGCAGCGCCTGCGATTGACGCCCTCCGGCGTGCTCTTCGCCGACGAGATTGCCAGCAGATTGTGGCGCGACACGCGGTGATGTTGGTGCATAGTCCGAAAAAAATGACATTCGCCGTTCGTGGGAAAGGTGGCCTCTGGGGGGTGGCGGTGCTGCTCGCCGGTCTCACCGGGTGCGGGTCGAGCTCGAGCAAGTGCGGCACGAACTGCAAGACCGACGGCTCGGTCGACGACAAGCAGCGGCCGATCGATGCCCCCTTCGACCGCGCGCTGGCGCAGGACACCGGCACCGTCGAGAAGCAGGACGCCCAGGTCGACGCGCCCCGCGACGTGCGGACGTCCGTCGATCTGGGGCCCGGCTGCGATCAGTCGATCGCCGTCGCCTGCGCCGCCGGTGCAGCCTCGCACGACGCGGGCGCGTTCTCGATTCACTGCGCGTCCAGCTGGGCGGGGACCACCGGCAACAGCTACTTCTGCGGCCGCCCCGAGATCCTCCTGCAGACCTGCGGCGACGACCGGCAGCTCATCGATACCAGCAACACCGGCAGCTCCGAGTACATCTACATCTACGACGGTGCCGGGGCGCTCTACGCCATCACCTACTCGGCGGGCGGACCGACCAGCCACTGCGTAGCCGGGCCCGAAGCCGGGTTCGTCGACCCGGTGGGCTGCGGCACCTCCATGCTGTTCAGCTGCCCGGCGGACGCCGGCCGGCACGGCTGACGCCAGGGGGCGCGTTGGCTATCATTGCTCGGCACGGGCGATGAAGGCGCGCTGCCACGAAGTCGTTTCGACTCGGCCCAGGCCGCGGGCCCTGACGTGGGGCGTGGCGCTGGCCGCGATCCTCCTCGGCGCCTCTCTTCCGGCTGCCTGCGGGGGGAACCGCTCGGTCCCGCGCGGCTACGACTCGCGCCAGCTCCTGCCGATTCGCAGCAACTCGGTGGCGCTCGACGGCTCGAACGGCCCCGGCGTCGCCACCTTCGCGACCAAGGACTCCGCCGGCAACGTGAGCTACTGGTCGCTCGACCTCACGAGCGGGGAGACCGAGGATTGGGGGAGCACGTTTCCGACGCCGTCCGGCTCACCGAACCCGCCGCCCGCGGCGCCGTATCGATGTTCGATCGTCGTCGAGGCTGACGCCTCGGCTGGCCAGAGTCTGGGGATCGGCCCCGGAACCGGCCTGGAGGTGACCACGGAGATCCCCAACGTGGTCAGCTACGCTCAATGTCCGGGGGCCGATCAGAAGCTGACGGCTTTCGTGCAGGATCCGTCCGGCGACGATCTCCTCATGACCGGTCCCTTCACCGATCTGCAGCCGGTCCCGCTCCCCATCGACGTGACCCAGGTGGCCTGGTGGACGTACGACCAGGCGAACGCGCCCGCCACCGTCGCGGTCTGGGGTACGCCGCCCGGTACGCCCGGGCAGGTCGGATTCTATTCGGTCGATCTGACCTCCGACGCCGTCACCACCGAGATCCCGCCCGTGCCCGCCAGCGCCGCCTGGGCGCCCGGCGCGACCCCGTCGGGCTCGCTGCAGTCGACCAGCCTCGACACGACGATGTCGATCTACCCGTTCGGCCCGCCGGCCGACGCTTACTTTCTCTACCCGCGCGCGATGAGCGACGGGGGGACGACCATCTTCGCGGGACCGTTCGCCTCCGACACGGCCGGCGAGCTGGCGCTGTTTCGCGTCCCCGACGGGCTGCCGGTTCCGGTGCCGGTCACCACCGCCATGACGCTCGGTGGCTACTACCAGTCCACCCTCGCCGACTGGCAGATCTCCGGGGCGGGGACCAGCCCGGAGCTGGTGATCTGGAACGACGCCACCCGCCGGGTCACCATCTGTCCGTCGGCGGGGAACGTCTACCTGGCCGGCCAGGTCTCCCCCGACGGGAGCAAGATCCTGTTCGTCACGCCGCAATCGAGTTATCAGTACGGCGCGCCCGGCCCCCTCATCCTGCTCACGCCGGCGAGCGACCCGGGCGGCACCGACGCCTGCACGACGATCGCCGGCGAGAACGTCATCGCGGCCGGTTTCTCGCCCGACAGCACGTTCATGTACTGGGTGGTGCAGCCGCCCGCGGGCGAGCAGCAGCTCTGGGTGGCCGCCAGCGACGGCAGCGGGGCGCGCCTGGTCGGCACCGGCGTTCTGCAGAACCTCCACTTCATCGCCTCGGGCGGGGCCGAGCTGGAGATGATCCTGGGCGGCGATCTCGTCTGGATGGACCTGCACGACGGCGGGGTGAACCTTCACTACGTCGCGCAGCAGGTGTTCGATCTCATCTTCGACCTCCGGGACGGGTGGCTCATCGCGGGCTACGACTACAGCTCCCAGGACACGAACGGGACGCTGGGGCTCGTCAACCGCAACACGGGCGACAAGCGCGCGATCTCGCCGCAGATCCAGCAGTTCATCGTCCTCGCCGAGGCGCTCTCCGCGGACGGCGGGTTCGTGAGCCGCGACTCCGATGCCGCGGTCAGCTCGGTGTTGACCGTCGTCTATCTGGTCCACGGGCGAAATCCGTCGGCGCAGGACGGGATCTGGACGGCCACGATCACCGCAGCTGACCTGCAGTGAGCGCCCGACTCCTCGCCGGTCTGGCGCTGGCGCTGGCGATGACCTCCCGCCCGGCGGCCGCCCAGACCGCGCGCGACGCAGGCACGGCCGACGCCGCCGAGGCCGGCGAGGTCATCCCCGACGGGGCTCCGCCCGACGCGGCGACCGCTTCGGTGCCGCCCGCCGCGGCGGCGACGCCGGCGGTGGTCGTTCCGGTCGTCGTGCCGGTGCTGGGCCGGGTGCTCGAGAAGGGGACGCGCCAGCCGCTCGCCGGCGCGGTGATCGCCATCGACGGCGCCTCCACCGGCGAGACCGACGCCGCGGGGCGCTTTCGGATCGGCGTCGCCGCCGGTCGCCATGATCTGTCGATCAAGGTCGCCGGGGAGGAGATGATCCACCAGGAGATCGAGGCGCGCGCCGAGACGGCCGCCGAGGAGCAG
>DATNDC010000027.1:0-9257 GCA_035607055.1 Polyangia bacterium | reverse complement strand
TGCAGCTTCCCGCCGTCGATGGTCAGCGTCTCGTCGGTGCCGGCGCGGATCATCTCGCCGTGGCTGATGTCGTGGGTCCAGGGCGCGCCCGTGAAGGTGACGTTGTCCGCGCCGGCGAACGGCGAGGTGGCGTCGTCGTGCAGGACGGTCCAGGGGCCCTCGAGGCGCTCCGCTGTCCACGAACGGAAGTAGCGGCGGTAGCTCGAGGTCTTGTCGAACGCCTCGATGAGCGCCAGGTACTTGCCGCTGCCGGCGATCTGGTAGACGTTCGAGGCCTCGAACACGCGGCCCGCCTCGGCGTCCTCGAGAACGACGACGGGAGTGCTCCAGCCGTAGGGGAACTTGGCGAGAGGCGTCTCGCTGCGGTACCAGCGGCCGTGGTCGTTGGAGAAGAAGAGGTGGCATTTCTGCGCGTCGCAGATCACCCAGAAGTCGAGCCAGCCGCCGTTCGCCTCGACGATGGCGGGCGTCCTGGCGAACATCGGCGCCGGCTCGGTCCATTTGGTCGGGTCGCCCGGATCGTCGGCCGTCGAGAACATCGGCGGTCCTGATTGAAAGACGAGGTACCACTTCTTCTGCGGCGTGAAATAGAAGAGCTCGGGCGCGGCGACGTAGGTGTGGAAGCCGCGTGTCTGGTCCATGTAATAGAGCGGCGCCTTCGGCGCCTCGCTCCAGTCGGTGAACGAGGTGTAGACCAGGCCGTAGATGCCGCCGCGCCCGACCGAGCTGGCGTAGACGTGCCAGCGGTCGTGGTAGCGGACGACCGTCGGGTCTTTCACGGCGACGAGATCGTGGGCGGCGTCGGACTGGGGAACGATGAGCGGCGCGCTCGAGGTCCAGGCGAACGCGGCGGGGAGGCCCGGCACGGCGCGCAGGGGGGGCGGTGGCGGGTGTATCGCGGCGGGCGGAGGCACCGGCGCAGCGTTCGCGGAGCCCGTCACCGTCGCGGGCGGCGCCGGGGGGCGGATGCACGCCGCCAGCGCGAGCGGCAGCAGCGCGAGCCGCGCGGCGCTCACGCCTGCCTCCAGATCGCGCCGCCGGGGAAGCGGTGGTCGGCGAGCGAGGTTGGCTTCATGGTGATGCTGGCGCCGGGCGCGGTCGGCACCTGGTAGGCGCCGCGGCGGATCAGGCAGGGGTCGAGGAAGTGCTCGTGCAGGTGGTCGACGTACTCGATCGAGCGGCGCTCGAGCGAGCCGCTGACGGCCACGTAGTCGAAGATCGAGGCGTGCTGCACGTACTCGCAGAGGCCGACGCCGCCGGCGTGGGGACAAACCGGGACGCCGAAGCGGTTGGCGAGCAGCAGCGTGGCCACCATCTCGTTGACGCCCGCCAGGCGGCAGAAGTCGAGCTGACAGAAGGCGGCGGCGCGCGCGGCGAGGAGCTGCTTCCAGACCACGCGGTTCGAGACCATCTCGCCCGTGGCGACGCCGATGCCGAGCGGCTCGAGCGCGCGGGCGATCGCCGCGTGGCCGAGGATGTCGTCGGGGCTGGTCGGCTCCTCGATCCAGAGCGGCTTCGTGGGCGCCAGCGCCGTCATCCAGTCGATCGCCTCGCCCACGTCCCAGCGCTGGTTGGCGTCGACCATCAGCACGCCGCCGGGGCCGATCTCCTGGCGGACCAGCGCCGCGCGCCGCAGGTCGTCGGCCCGGTTGGCGCCCACCTTGATCTTGAAGCGGGTGAACCCGGCGCCGAGCGCCTCGCGGGACAACCGACGGATCTTGTCGTCGGAATAGCCGAGCCAGCCGACCGAGGTGGTGTAGGCCGGGTAGCCGGTCTCGCGCAGCTCGGCCTCGCGCGCGGCGCGGGTGGGGACCAGGCGGTCGAGCGCGCGGCGGGCCTCGTCCGGCGTGAGCGCGTCGGTCAGGTAGCGCCAGTCGACGAGCTCGACGATCTGCGCGGGGCTGAGGTCGGAGAGCAGCTTCCAGAGCGGCTTGCCGGCGAGCTTGGCCCAGAGATCCCAGAGCGCGTTCACCACCGCGGCGCTGGCGAGCTGCATGACCCCCTTCTCCGGGCCGAGCCAGCGGAGCTGCGAGTCGCCCGTCGTGAGCTGGTGGACGAACTCGCCGGGCGCGCCGGTGAAGGCGGCGAGCGGCCGGCCGATCAACAGCGGCCGGATCGCCTCGATGCCGGCGACCACCACCTCGGTGCCGCGGCCGATGGTGAAGGTCAGCCCGTGCCCCTCGTGGCCGTCGCCGCGATCGGTCCCGACGATCACGTAAGCGGCCGAGTAGTCGGGGTCGAGGTTCATGGCGTCCGAGCCGTCGAGGTGGCGCGAGGTCGGGAAGCGGACGTCGAGGACGCGCAGGCTGACGATTGTTCCCTGGCGGTCGTTCATTTGCCGGCGCTCCAGCCGCCGTCGACCAGCAGGCAGCTCCCGGTGACCATCGCCGACTCGTCGGCGGCGAGGTAGAGCGCCGCGGCGGCGATTTCCTGCGGCGTCGCCATCCGTCCCACCAGCTGCGTTCCCGCCATGTCCCGGTAGGCCTGCTCGGGATTGGGCGACTCGGCGATGCGCTGCATGGCGAACGGCGTCTCCACCCGCCCCGGGCAGATGCAGTTGAACCGGACGCCGGTGTGCGAATGGTCGAGCGTGAGCGACTTGGTCAGCCCCACCACCGCGAACTTGGTGACCGTGTAGGCGAGGCGCAGGCGCACCGCCACGATGCCGCCGATGGAGGCCATGTTGATGACGCTCCCCGCGCCCCGCGCGAGCATCGGCGTCGCGAACGCCCGGCAACAGTTGAAGACGCCGCGCACGTTGACCGCGTAGAGGCGATCGAGATCGGCGGCCGTGGTGTTCGACAGATCGCCCACGTGGCCGATCCCGGCGTTGGCCACCAGCACGTCGACGGGGGGCAGCGCGCGCGCCAGCGCCAGCACCGCGGCTTCGTCGGACACGTCGACCACCGACAGCTCGGCGCGCCCCCCGGCGGCGCGAATGGCGTCGACCGTGGTCCGCCCGGCCGCCTCGTCGCGATCGGCCACGATCACGGCCGCCCCCTGCGCGGCGTAGAGCTCGGCGATCGCCCTGCCGATGCCGGAGCCGGCCCCGGTGACCACCGCGTTCTTCCCGTCGAGTCGAAATGGCGTCGTCATCACCTCTCCAATCGATAGATCCGGCGCGTGTTCTCGGACATCACCGCCGCGCGCTCGCCGGCGGTGAGCGGCTGCAGGAGCTCGAGCGCCGCCTCCAGCCAGCGGCGGTAGTCGGCAGCCAGGTTCACCACCGGCCAGTCGCTGCCGAAAAGTAGCCGCCCGGGGCCGAAGCAGCTCAACAAATGCTCGACGTAGGGGCGCAGCACCGCGGGCGCCCAGCTCGCCGGCGCCGCCTCGGTCACCAGGCCCGACAGCTTGCAAACGATGTTGGGGAGCGCCGCCAGCGCCGCGACGTCGGCGCGCCAGGGATCGAGGAGACCGTTGCGGATGTCGGGCTTTCCGGCGTGGTCGAGGATGAACGTCGTCGCCGGGCAGGCGCGGGCCAGCGCCGCGCACATGGGGAGCTGCCCGTGGCGGACACAGAGATCGAAGGTCCAGCCGCGCGCGCCGACCTGGCGCACCCCGGCGACGAACGCCGGGCGCAGCGCGTGGCCCGGCTCGCGCGCGTCCTGCAAGTTGTGGCGCACGCCGCGCACGCGCGCGTGGCCGGCGAGCGCCGCCAGCGCCGCGGCGGTCTCGGCGCCGCGGTCGACGGCCACCTGCGCGACGATGGCGCCGACCGGCGCGCCGTCTTCGGCCAGCGCTTCGATCCAGCGGACCTCGTCGAGCGCGTGCGCCGGCGCGACGGCCGATTCGACGAACACCATCACCTCGGGGCCGCGCGGCGCGGCAGCCGCGGCGAGCTCGGCGGGCGTGTGCGGGGCGGCGATCGCCGGCACGCCGGCCAGCCACGGGTACGGCAGCCGCGTGCCGTCCCAGAAGTGGACGTGCGCGTCGACGAAGGTGAACGCGGCGTCGCTCATGCCACGCCTGCGAAGGCGGAGGTGATCTCGACGACGCCGACGCCGAGCGCGCCCCGCGCCACGAGGTCGAGGTCCTCGGGCGCAGCGACGAAGTGGAGCGTCCGCTGGACGTGCTCGGCCGATTCGCCGGGCCCGAGCGCCAGCGCGGGCGACGACGTCTCGAGCTCGTAGAAGGGGCCGAACGGCGCCGCGCCCGGCGTGGCCGGGCCGTCGTTGTAGGCGTTGACCGCGTCGCCGCCGTACGGGTCGGATTGCTGCTCCCAGAGCGAGCTCACGTAGTCGCGCGCGCCGGCGGGCTGCGGGTAGCTCACGATCGTGAGGAGGCCGGCGTCGGCGTCGTAGCTGCCGAGCGCCGCCCGCGCGTAGCGGGGCGGAATGCCGATCTTGGCGCGGTGCTGGCCGTCGCCCCGGAAGTAGACGGCGCCCTCGCGCGTCAGCAGCCGATGCGCGGGCACGCGGCCGAAGTAGCGATCGTTCACCACCGGGCCGAGATCGGACTCGGACGGCAGCCGATACGGCAGCACCAGGATCGTCGAGGGCGACGGCGCGAACGTGCCGGCGATCCAGATCGAGATGAGGCCGCTCTCGCGCCGCCAGGCGGCCGGGCCGCGGTTGGTGACGCGGTTGCGCGTCTCGAAGCCGACGACCGCAACGCGCCCGTTCGCCGCCGCGCCGACCTCCTGCCAGATCCGCGCGATCGGGTGGAGGCGCACCTCGCGCTCGACCTCCAGGTCGAACACGGTCCCCGACGCGTTGGTGAGGCGCATCGTCTTGCGGAGGACGGCGTGGTCCTGCGCCTCGACGGCGAGCGCGAACGGCTCGGCGTCGATCGGCGCCGGCGTCTGCCAGTGCGCCAGGTCCTGAGGCGCGCCGGGCGCGAAGAAGAGCGAGAACTGTCCCCCCTCCGGCCCCAGCCAGAACCGGTCGGCGCCGCCGAAGACGTTCATGTGCGGCACCAGTTGGCCCGAGGCGATGAGCGCCCGATTGAGCCAGCCGAAGCTGGGACCCGAATCGCCGCCCGCGGTGCTGACCGCCACGCGCCCCTGCAGCGCCGGACAGATCGCGACGCGCGCCGCGCCGCGCGGATCGGAGAGAACGACCGTGGGCGTGTGGCGGCGCAAGAAATCGACGTCCTCGCCGAAGGTAGGAGCCGCGCCCACGGCGGGTCTCTAGCACGGCCGGGCCGAAATCGGCATGTCCAGAAATTCGGCAGCCGTCCTATTATCGACGCGATGAAACGCATCATCTATATGGGCGCGCTGGTGGTGGTCGGGCTGGCCGGCGTCGCCGGGCCGGGCTGCAAGAAGAAGACGACCGACGCCATCGCGGTCATCCCCAAGGGGACGACGCACGAGTTCTGGAAGTCGGTGCACGCCGGCGCCGAGAAGGCGTCGCAGGAATTCGGCGTCAACGTCATCTGGAAGGGCCCGTTGCGCGAGGACGACCGCGAGGACCAGATCAAGGTGGTCGAGAGCTTCACCAACATGCACGTCAGAGGGATCGTGCTGGCGCCGCTGGACGACCGGGCGCTGGTCCCGGTGGTCACCGACGCGATCCGCGCCGGCATCCCCGTGGTGGCGATGGACTCGAGCCTCAAGAGCGACGACCTGACCAGCTTCGTCGCCACCGACAACTACAAGGGCGGGCGCCTGGCGGGCGACCACCTGGCGGCGCTGGTCGGCGGCACCGGCAAGGCCAAGGTGATGATGCTCCGCTACGCCGAGGGATCGGCCAGCACGGCGGAGCGCGAGCGCGGTTTTCTCGAGGCCATCGGCGCGCACAAGGACATCGAGGTGGTCAGCGCCAACCAGTACGGCGGCGTGACGACCGAGAGCGCCTTCGCCGCCAGCGAGAACCTGCTCGCCGCGCACAAGGGGCCCGACGGCAAGCTGACGGTGCAGGGGATCTTCTGCCCCAACGAGTCGACCGCCTTCGGCATGCTGCGCGCGCTGGAGGACGACGGGTTCGCGGGCAAGGTGGCGTTCGTGGGGTTCGACAGCTCGCCCAAGATGACCGACGCCATGGCCAAGGGGCACCTGGACGCCACCGTGGTGCAGGACCCGATCAAGATGGGCTACCTGGCGGTCAAGGCGATGGTCGACCACCTGGCGGGGCGGCCGGTCGACAAGAAGATCGACACCGGCGCCACGCTGATCACGCGCGCCACGATGGCCACGCCCGAGGCGCAGGCGCTGCTGACGCCCGACTTCAAGAAATGGCTGAAGGAGTAGCCACGACCGCGCCGCGTTTGGAAATGCGGGGGGTGAAGAAACGCTTCGGCGCCACGCAGGCGCTGGGCGGCGTCGACTTGACGGTCGGCGCGGGCGAGGTGCACGCGCTCCTGGGCCAGAACGGCGCGGGCAAGAGCACGCTCATGAAGGTGCTCTCGGGCGCCGTAAAGCCCGACGCGGGCGAGATGAAGCTCGACGGCGCGCCCTACGCGCCCGCCGAGCCGAAGGACGCGCGGCGCGCCGGCGTGGCGATGATCTACCAGGAGCTGTCGCTGGCCCCGCACCTGACGGTGGCGGAGAACATCCTCCTGGGCGTCGAGCCGAAGCGCCGCGGGTTCCTCGACCGCGCCGCCATGCGCGACCGGGCGGCGCGCGCGCTCGGCGAGCTGCAGCACCCGCAGATCTCGCCCGACGCCGTCGCCGGCAGGCTGCCGATCGCCGCGCAGCAGATCGTCGAGATCGCGCGCGCGGTGGCGGTCGGCTGCCGCGTCCTGGTCCTCGACGAGCCGACCAGCAGCCTGGCCCAGGCCGACGCCGAGGCGCTGTTCGCGCTCATGGCCCGCCTGCGCGCGCAGGGCCAGGCCATCATCTACATCACGCACTTCATCGAGGAGGCCAAGCGCGTCGCCGACCGCTTCACGGTGCTGCGCGACGGGCAGACGATCGACGCCGGCGGCGCCTCGGGCGGCGGCGAGATGGCGGCGGCGACCGTCCCCGCGATCGTCGACCTGATGGTCGGCCGCCGCGTCGAACAGCTCTACCCGCGCAGCGCCCGCACCCGCGGCGAAGCGCTGCTGGAGGTCACGGAGCTCCGGGGGGCGACGAATCCAAAGCGCGCCAGCTTCACGCTCCACCGGGGCGAGGTGCTGGGGATCGCCGGCCTGGTCGGCGCGGGGCGCACCGAGCTTTTGCGCGCGCTGGCCGGCCTCGACCCGATCCTCGCGGGAACCGTGAAGCTCGGCGGCCATTCGGGCCCGGCCACGCCCGGCGCGCGCTGGGCGCAGGGGATGGCTCTGGTCAGCGAGAACCGCAAGGAAGAAGGCCTGGCGCTCGGCCTCAGCGTCGCCGACAACCTGACGCTCTCGAAGCTCCCGGCGCTGGTCCGCCCCTCCGCGCGCCGCCCGCTGACGGCGCGCTGGCTCGAAAAGCTGGACGTCCGCTGCCAGGGCCCCGACCAGCCGACGGGCGAGCTCTCCGGCGGCAACCAGCAGAAAATCGCCATCGCCCGCCTCCTGCACCACGGCGTCGACGTCCTGCTGCTCGACGAGCCGACCCGCGGCATCGACGTCGCCTCCAAGGCGCAGCTCTACGAGCTCATCGACGCGCTCGTCACGCGCGAGACTCCTGCGAAGGCCGTCATCATGGTCTCGAGCTACCTCCCCGAGCTGCTCGGCGTCTGCGACCGGATCGCGGTCATGTGCCGCGGCCGCCTCGGCCCCGCGCGCCCCGCCGCCGACTGGACCGAGGCCGCGCTGGTCCGCGAGGCGGCCACGGGAGCCGAGAGCGAGGCGGCGTGAGCGCGGGCGCCGCCACCCAGCCGGCGCCTCGACCGGGCCGCGCCCGCCGCCTGCTCGCCTCGCCCATCCTGCGCAAGAACCTGGGCGCGGGCGCCGGCCTCCTCGCGGTTTTTCTCCTCTTCTCCATCCTGCTCGCCGCCACGCGCGGCCTCACCTTCGCCGACCCCGACAACCTGGAGACGATCCTCCGCCAGACGACCATCGTCGCGATGGCCGCGCTCGGCGCCACCATCGTCATCGTCGCGGGCGGCATCGATCTGTCGGTGGGGGCCATCATCGCGCTCGCCACGGTGGTCATCGCCGCCGCGCTGCGCGCCGGCGCCCCGCCCGCCCTCGCCGCGCTGGCCGGCCTCGCCGCCGGCCTCGGCTGCGGCGCGCTCAACGGCCTGCTGATCACGCGCCTCCGCGTGGTCCCCTTCATCGTCACGCTCGGCACGATGCTGCTGGTCCGCGGCGTCGCCAAGGGGCTGGCGCACGATCAAAAGATCGACGCGCCGACGTCGTGGCTCAACGAGCTGCTCGCGCGCCTCCCCGCCTCCCGCGCCTGGCTGCTTTTTCCCGCCGGGGTCTGGCTGCTGTTTCTGCTCGCCTTCGCGGTCGGCGGCCTCCTGCTCTACACGCGCCTCGGCCGCCACATCTTCGCCGTCGGCTCGAACGAGCAGGCCGCCCGCCTGTGCGGCATCCCCGTCCCCCGCGTGAAGCTGGCGGTCTACCTCCTGGGCGGCTTCTTTGCCGGCGCCGCCGGCCTGATGCAGTTCTCCCGCCTCACCGTCGGCGATCCCACCGGCGCCAGCGGTCTCGAGCTGAACGTCATCGCCGCCGTCGTCATCGGCGGCGGCAGCCTCTCGGGCGGCGAGGGCTCGGTCCTGGGCGCCGTCATCGGCGCGCTCATCATGCAGGTCCTGCAATCGGGCTGCTCGCAGATGGGCTGGCCCAACTGGGTGCAGGAGATCGTCACCGGCGCCATCATCGTGGTCGCGGTAGCCCTCGACCGCTTCCGCCACCACAGAGCGGCCTAGCAGCGCCAACCTCCCTCGTCGCCTCGCCTACCAAGTTGGCGGAAGCGTGGGATCGGCCCGGCTGGGCAAAGAGGATCCTGCGCGTCTCGGGGCATCGACCTTGCAGACGTTGCAACACGTCGCAAAAAGTCGCAAAGAAAGCGGAGGCCCATGACTCGATTCGCGGCAGCGGCGTTGATGTGGGGAGCGGTGACGCTCGGCTCGTGCTCCGCCGGCCATCTCGGCGCTGGGCGCGACGGAAGCGTGGATAGCTCCACGCGCCTCGACACCCCGGGAGTCGATCGCTGCACCGGGAGCCTCAGCGACCTGGGCGCGCGATGCGCGACCAGCTTCGACGGCACCGTCGCCGACCTCCCCGCCTGCGCGGGCTTGGCCCAGACGGTGAAGCTATGCGGCGACGTGATCGCGCTCGACCAAGGGGGCGGCTTCACGGCGCAGACGTGCTACTACGACGCCGCGACTCACCTCCTCGTCGGCGCGCTGGAGGTGAGCGACACCCCCGAGTTCTGCGGCGGCGAAAGCTCCGCCCGC
>DATNDC010000014.1:0-32948 GCA_035607055.1 Polyangia bacterium | reverse complement strand
AAGACGGCAGCTGCGGTTGCCGCTCGAGGTGGCCAGCAAGTGGGGCGGTGCACGAAAGGGCGCGGGCCGCAGGCCGCGCGGACGACCTTCGATGCCGCACGACACGCGGTCGAAGGTCGATCCCCGCTACCCGCTCCAGGTCACGATCCGAGCAACGCCCGGGCTTCCGTCGCTCAGATCGCCGCGGGTGTTCGGCGCGCTCCGGCGCGCCATCGGGCGGGCGTCGGTGGACGGGTTCCGCGTCGTCCACTTTTCCATCCAGCAGGACCACGGACACTTCATCGTCGAGGGCGACGAAGCGCGCCGTGCCCGTGGCGGGATGCACGGACTTGCCATCCGGTTGGCGCTCGCCGTCAACCGCGTCCTCGGCCGCAAGGGGAAGGTCGTCGGCGATCGGTACCACGCCCGTGCGCTCACGACGCCGCGGCAGATGCGCGCGAGCATGGTCTACGTGCTGCTCAACTTCCGGAAGCATCTCCGGGCGCCTCCCGGCATCGACCCCCGCAGCTCGGGGCCTCATTTTTCGGGGTGGCACCGCCACGCCCGACTTGATTCCGCGGATGTTGCATTCGCGGCGGGCGCTCGAGGCCCGGTGGCCACGGTTGCGCCGACGACCTCGATGGCGACGGTCGGCTGGCAGCGCGCCGGCGGGCCCCTGAAGCTCGAAGAGCGTCCGGCCACCCCCCCGAGGCCACGCCCGACTTGATTCGGCGGATGTTGAGTCCGCGCCCGATGAGGGCGAGCCGCTACTCTCCGCACGCGAGCGCAGCCACGGACTCGGACTGGCTTCCAGGGAGGATGTGACGAATATGAGAGAGCTCGCCTAGAGCGCCGCCCTGAGAGCGGCGATCAGGCGGTCGTTGTCCGCGGGTTTGCCGACGCTGATGCGGATCGCGGTCCGGAGCTCGGGGGCCGACCACCAGCGGACGAGCAGGCCTGACTTCTTGAGCGCCTGGTAGACGGTCTCGGCGCGCGCGCCGAGCTCGACCAGCAGGAAGTTGGCCGCGGATTCCGGCCAGGTGAGGCCCATCTCCGCCAGCGCCGCCTCCAGTCGCGCGCGCTCGGCGAGCGTCCGGCGGACGCCGTCTTCCTGGTAGGCACGATCTTCGAGCGCGGCGATGCCGATCGCCTGGGTGACGGCATTGACGTTGTAGCTGTCCTTGACCTTGGTCAGCGCCTCGACGATCGGCGCGGCGGCGAACAGGAGGCCGAGGCGCGCGCCCGCCAGGCTGTAGCTCTTGGACATCGTGCGCAGGACGACCAGGTTCTCGTGCTGGCCAAGGGAGGGGAGCATGCTGGCGTCGATCCCGGCGCCGAGCGCGAAGTCGACGTACGCCTCGTCGACGACGACGATCGCCTCGCGGGCCTGGTCGCAGAGCGCGCGCAGGGTATCGACCGGAACCAACGTGGCGGTCGGGTTGTTGGGGTTGGCGAGGATGATCATCTTCGCCCGCTGGGCGGTCAGATCCGACGGCAGCACGAAGCGTCGCCCCTCGACGACGAACGGCCGCCGCACCAGCTCGGCGCCCTGCAACGCGGCCAGCGTCGAATAGAGGCCGTAGGTGGGCCAGGGGCAGGCGACGCGCTCGCCGGGGTCGAGGAAGCCGCGGTAGAGGATGGTCAGGCAGTCGTCGGAGCCGTTGCCGGCCAGGACCTCGTCGGGGGAGACGCCGTAGCGGGCCGCCGCCACGGCGCGCAGGCCGCTGGCCGTCGGATCGGGGTAGAGGCGCAGCGATTCGTCGGCGATGGCGCCCAGCGCCGCCCGGACGCGCGGCGAAGGGGGGAACGCGCCTTCGTTGGTGTTCAGCTTGGTGAGGTCGGCGATCTGCTCGCCCGGCGTATAGCCGGGCATGGCCCGCACGGCGGGGCGGAGCAGGTCAAGGGGCGATTTCCGGGTGGACGTACTGGGCTTGTCTGACATTTTGAGACCGGGGTAGGCTAACCGAGATGGCCCGCGTCCTCATCATCGACGACAACGAAACGATGCGCGAGGGGCTGGGGGCCACCGTCCGCCGGATGGGGCACGAGGCGGTCCTGGCTGCCTCGGGCGACGACGGGTTGCGACAGCTCGGAGCGGCGCGGGGGGCGATCGACTTCGTCATCACCGACCTGAAGATGGAAGGAAAAGGGGGGCTCGAGGTGGTGAAGGGGGTCGCCGAGCGGGATCCCGATTGCCCGGTGATGATCGCGACGGCCTTCGGGACCGTGGAGACGGCGGTGGAGGCGATGCGGAGGGGGGCCTTCGACTTCATCCAGAAGCCGTTCGCGCCTGAGGTGGTCCGGCTCAAGGTCTCCCGCGCGCTGGAGCTGCGGGCCGAGCGGCGCGCGCGCGAACGGGCCGAAGCGGAGAGCGCGGCGCTGCGCGACGACGCCGCGCGGGAGTACCGCTTCGACGAGATCGTGGGCGACACGCCGGCCATGCGCGCGGTGTTCCAGCTCGTCGAGAAGGTCGCGCCGACCGACGCTTCGGTCTACATCCACGGCGAATCGGGGACCGGCAAGGAGCTGGTGGCGCGTGCCATCCACGCCCGCTCGAAGCGGGCCTCGGGGCCGTTCGTGAAGGTGAACTGCGGCGCGCTGACCGAGACGCTGCTCGAGAGCGAGCTGTTCGGCCACGAGCGGGGGGCCTTCACCGGTGCCATCAAGCGGAAGCTCGGGCGGTTCGAGCTGGCGGACAAGGGGACGCTGTTCCTCGACGAGATCGGCGACGTGACGCCCGGGTTGCAGCTCAAGCTGCTGCGCGTGCTGCAGGAGCGGGAGTTCGAGCGGGTGGGCGGCGAGGAGACGATCAAGGTCGACGTCCGTGTCCTGTCGGCGACCCACCGGGACATCGCCGCCGAGGTGGCGGCCGGGCGCTTCCGCGAGGACCTCTACTACCGGCTGCACGTGGTCCCCTGCGAGGTGCCGCCGCTGCGCGAGCGCAAGGACGACATCCCGCGCCTCGTCGCCCACTTCATCGCCAAGCTGGGGCCGCGCACCAACGCGGCCATCGACCTCAAGAAGGGGATCACCGACGGGGCGCTGGCGCGGCTCGGTCTTTACGGTTGGCCCGGGAACGTGCGCGAGCTGGAGAACGTCATCGAGCAGGCGCTCGTCTTCGCCGAGGGGACGGCGATCGAGGTCGGGGCGCTGCCGGCCTCGGTGCGCGGCGGGCTGCCCGAGAACGCGCTGGCGCTGCCGGGCGGCGAGATGTCGCTGCCGGCGCTGCTCGAGGATCTGGAGCGGCAGCTCATTGAGCGCGCCTACGACAAGAGCGGGGGCGTGAAGACCGAGACGGCGCGGTTGCTCGGGATCAAGACCAGCGCCCTTTACTACAAGCTGGAAAAGTACGGCATCGGCACCATCGAGAGCCGCGGGGATAAAGCGCCGCCGCCGGGCGCCGAAGAAGAAGAGATGCTGCTCGAGGACGGCCCGCCTGGTGGCGGCGGAGCGAAGTCACGGCCCTGACAGCCGAGGCCCGGCGCGTGCTGCGCCTGCGCATCGTCGTTCTGACCGCCGCCGCCGCGACGGCGATGGCGCTCGGCTGTGCCACGGCAGAGGGCGCGCGCCGCGGCGGCGGACCGCGCGTGCAGGAAGGGCGCGCCAGCTACTACGGCCGCGGCTTCGCCGGCCACAAGACCGCTTCCGGCGAACGCTTCGATCCGAACGCCATGACCGCCGCCTCCCCCTCGCTGCCGTTCGGAACGCGCGTGCGGGTCAGCCGCGCCAACGGCCGCTCGGTGATCGTCCGGATCAACGATCGCTGCGGTTGCCCGGGCGGCCGCATCGTCGACCTCTCCGAGGGAGCCGCGCGCAAGCTGGGGATGATCAAAGAGGGCGTGGTGACGGTCCGGGTCGAGGTCGTCGGGCGCTAGGCCGCGCGCCACGCTTCCCACGCGCGCACGACGTCGTCCGCCAGCGCCTTGGACTCTGGATCAGGACGAGGTCAGACCTTTTTGCCGCTCTTCACGCGCAGCGTCGGCCCGGTCATGGCGAAGCCCATCGCGTCCCGATCGACGGCCCCGTCGATCTCGACCTTGGCCCCATCCTGTTCGATCCCGCCCGTGGTCCCTTCCAGCACGTAGGTGGTGCCGTCGTCGGCCTCGAGCTGCCAGTGCCCGCCTTCCAGATCGCTGCGTCGGACCGTTCCGCGAAACTTGCCCATGCCTCGAGTATACGTCGCCCGCGACGGTCGGGCTTGACGGAGCGGGCTCGAGCGTCAGGTTTCGAGGATAGGGGAGGTGGGTGACATGGGGAAGGGGAAGCTCGGCAGCTGGTGGGCGGCGGGAGCCGCGGTCTGTTTACTCATCTCCGCGGGCGTGGCGGCCCAGACGGTGGCGCCGGACAACCCGGTACCGCCGCCCGCGCCGCCGCCGACCGCCGCGGCCATGGCGCCGCCGATCGCAGCCACGGTCAGCTCGCCCTACAATGAGCGGGGCGGCGGTGACCAGCGGGTCTTGACGGAGCTGCACCGGCGGAACCAGCAGGTGATCGTCGACGCGGAGCTCGCGCAGCAGCGGGCGACCTCGCCCGCCGTGCGCGACTACGCCACCGCGCTGCTGAACGCGAGCGCGGCGGCCGACGCCAAGATCGTGAACTACGCGCGCGAGGCCGGGATGAACATTGATTCGATCCGGCTCGGGGCCGGCGCCATGGCCAACGGCTCGCTGACCCGGGTCGACCTGATGAATTCGAGCGGCGCGCGCTTCGACTACGACTTCGCCACCAAGATGGTGAACGCCAACCAGGCCACGTTGGATCAGGCGCAGGAGGGGCAGGCCTTGGCGCGCGCGCCGGGGGTGGCCGAGCTGCTGCGCGAGATCGCGCCCACCTTGCTGGAGCAGCAGGCTCAGGGGATGGCGCTGGTGGCCCGGATTCCCACGCCGGCGCCGAAGGAGCTGCAGCTCCCCGGGCAGCCGGCCGGGGTCAGTCGCACCCACACCGGGATCGACACCCGCCCGGGCGTCGCGCCCTAACGGGGGGGCGCGGGCGGCGGCTTCACGACGATGAGCCGACCGCCCGCCGAGTCGGCGACATAGCCGGTACCGTCAGAGGCGGCGACCACGCAACGCGCGCCTGGCGCCGTGGGGGCCGAACCGATCGCGGTCAGCGCGCCGGCCGGCGAGACGCGCGCGGTCGTCAGCGTCGCGTCGCGCCCCGAGGCGACGAGCAGCAGGCCGGGCGCGCCGGCGTAGTCGATGTTGTCGACGCCACCGCCGGTCTTGAGGCGGCCCGCCGGCTTGCCGCGGCGGGCGAGGTCCTGCGCGACGGCGCCGTCGGTGCAGGCGACGAACAGCAGGCGCCGCCCGGGGTCGAGCGCCAGGCCGCGCGGCCCCTCGCTGTTGCAGCCGGCCGGCCAGCTGGCGACGACCTCGCGCCGCCGGACGTCGATCTCGAGCGTTCGGTCCTTGTCCTCGAGGTTGGTGTAGAAGAGGCCGCGCCCGGCGTCGACCGCCACCCCTTCGGGGTTCCCCGGGACTTTGATCGCCGCCGGCGGCCCGGGCGATTTCCCGGAGACGTCGACGACCGTGACCGATTGCTCGCGCGGCGTCGTCACCCAGAGCTCGTGCGTGGCCGCGACGTAGGCCAGACCGTCCGGCGCCGACGGCAGGTGGATGCACCGGCCGCGGGCCAGCGTGCGGGCGTCGACGGCGCACACGCTGTCGTCGGCGCGGTCGCCGATCCAGATCTGGCCGTCGCCGACGGCGGCCGAGCTCGGCCCGCGGTTCGGGCGGCCGGGGCGCGTCGAGGGCGCGGTCGGAAAGCCGCCCACCGGCGTCACCTTGCCGGTCGCGACGTCGATGACGTCGACGTTGCCCGTGTTGCCGGCCGGGACCCAGACGCGCCCGTTGGCAGCGTCGTAGGCCAGGTAGTCCATGCCGACCGGCGGTCCGCCCGGCAACGCGATCGACGCCGCCAACGACGACGACAGGGCCAGCGGTAGCACGAGGGAGGTGAGCATGCGTCAGGCGCCGAAGCGCTTGATGGCGCGGGCCTTCGCCTTGGCCGCCTCGATTTCACGGTCGCGCGGCGGCGCGTGCGTGACCAGCGAATCGACCAGGCGGCGCGCGACGCGGAAGCTGTCCTCGACGGCCCGGTCGAACGCCTTCTCGTTTTCGTGCGAGGGGTGGGTGAAGCCGCTCAGCTTGCGCACGAACTGCTCGCAGGCCGCGCGGACCTCCTCGTCGGTGGCGGGGGGCGCGAAGTTGAACAGCGTCTTGATGTTCCGGCACATGCCGGTGACGCTAGCACGGGCGTCCCTCAGTCGCGGCCGGCGTCGGCGGCCCCGCACTGGGGGAAGCCCTGCAGCCAGGCGGCCACCTGAGCCATGCCGTCGGTGTCGACCTTGTGCGAGATGATGGGCGGCATTTGCGTCCCGGCCGGCGTGCCCGCCACGCCGTCGCGGTGACTGAGGCGGTAGTAGGCGGCGTTGTCGTCCAGGTCGCAGGGGGCGAAGAGCAGCGGTTGGGCGACGCCGGGGAGCGTGAAGTACGATCGTTGATTGAGGCCCGTGGTCCAGGTGTCGGTCGTCTGCGGCGAGGTCAGCGTGGCGACGTCGAGGCGCATGTAGAAAGCGGTGGTGCCGGCCTCGCCGGTGCCGCGGTTGTGGCAGGAGGTGCCGCAGTTCATGTGCAGGTAGCCGAGCGCGGCCGCCGTCGCCGCGTCGCCGGGGATCACGATCGGGGCGGCCGGCGGGTCGGTCAGCAGGTCGCCGGCGGTGAGCGTGGCCATCGTGACGCCCGAGGCCCCGGGCGAGGAGAGCGCCACGGCTTCGAACCCCAGCGCGGCGTCGAAGCGGCCGCCGTGACAGTCGTAGCAGTTGGTCTGGGCGGGGATCTCGTAGCCGCTGGCAGCGCCGGCGTCGGCGCCGAAGAGCTGGCCGGTGGTCAGCTCGCTGGTGCTCGTCTCGCCGTCATCCGACCAGCGGTAGGTGGTGAAGTACCAGGAGCCGGCTCCGATCGGCCGTTTCCAGAGGAGGCGCGTCTCCATCCGCGTCCCGCCGAGCGCGAACTCTTTCCAGATCTTGGTGCCCGGCGGAAACGTCCACTCGTCCATGTTCGAGGTATCGATCTTCGTGCCCGGCGGCAGGTAGATCCACCGCGTCTTGCTGGCGCCGTCGCTCCAGAGGTGCAGGCCCGGATCGTACGGGCGGACGTTGGCGGCGACGGTCTTGGTCGCCCAGTCGGCGTAGAGACCGGTGCAGCGGAGCTCGGTCGCCTGGCCCTGCGAGCCAGTGTCGCAGCCGGCGGGGAGGCCACTGTCGATTCCGGCGTCGGCGGCCGGGCCGTCCTTCGGCTCGGCCTCCTTCGCCGCGTCTGCCGTGGCGTCGTCCCGTCGCGCGGCGTCTTCGTGGCTGGGACCGTCCGCGTGCTCCGGGGCGTCATGCCCGCCGTCGTGGGCGGCCGGTTTGCCGTCGCGGCCGCCGTCGCTGGGAGGGACGACCGACGAGCCGCCGCAGGCGCCGGCGAGCGCAAGCGCGAACGCGGACACCAGGACGAGACCAACACGCCAGCCGGGCCGAGCCACGCGGCCCCTCTTATATCAGCAATACCGCCTGGACCAGATGCCGGGCCGGACACTTTTTCTCTTGCCGGTGGATCCCGACCTTCGATCCCGACCTTCTTCGTCCCGCTGGCCGTGATCCTGCGCGGATTGTCGCTGCGGGCGATCGCCCGCGCGCGCCGCTGACGTTCGCGCGGGCGTGGTAGCCTTTCGACATGGCGCGCGGCCCGCAGGACCTCGATCGGCGCGACCTGCTGAAGGCGCTGGCGGTCGCCGTTCCGGCGGGCGCGCTGGGGGCCTGCCGGATGGAGGCGCCGCGCGCCGCCGCGGGCGCGCCGCGCCCGCGCGAGGTGGCCAACCTGGTCGACGCCCAGCCGACCGTCGAGGGGGCGGGCGTCCACCTGCGCCGCGCGCTCGGATCGCACGCGCTGCCGATCCTCGATCCCTTCCTTCTCCTCGACGAGATCCACTCCGACAACCCCGACGACTACCTTCCGGGGTTCCCCACCCACCCGCACCGCGGGTTCGAGACGGTCACCTACGTGCTCGACGGCGCGATGGAGCACCGGGACAGCATGGGGAACCACGGCCACCTCGGCCCCGGCAGCGCGCAGTGGATGACCGCCGGGCACGGCATCGTCCACGCCGAGATGCCGCTGCAGGAACGAGGTGGGACTGACCGGATGTGGGCCTTTCAACTGTGGGTCAACCTGCCGGCGGCGAACAAGATGATCCGGCCGCGCTACCAGGACATCGCCCCCGCGCGCGTCGTCGAGGCGATGGTCGACGACGCGTCGGTGCGCCTGGTCGCGGGTGAGGTCGACGGCCGGCGCGGGCCGGTCGAGGGGATCGTCAGTGCACCGGAGATGCTCGACGTCAGCTTGCCGCCGCGTGGCTCGATGACCCGCGCGCTGCCGCCGACGCACAACGCGTTCGTCTACGTCATCGAGGGGCACGCCGAGGTGGGGAGCGCGCGGACGGCCGTCGCGGCCGGCCAGCTGGCGGTGCTGGGGGCGGGCGATCTGCTGGCCCTGCGCTCGGCGTCGGGCGGCCGGATGCTCTGCCTGGCGGCGCGCCCGATCGGCGAGCCGGTCGCCCGCTACGGTCCGTTCGTCATGAACACCGAGGACGAGATCCGCCAGGCGGTCGACGACTACCGCGCCGGGCGGCTGGTCGGCGGCTGATCGGCTTGCGCGCGCGCGGGCTCGTACCGTTCCTGGTGGGCCTGGCCGTCGCGGGCCTCGCCGGGGGGCCCACCGCGCGCGCGCAGGAGACCGCGCCCGCCGCCACCGGCGCGGCACCGCCGCTCCCGGCCCTCGCCGCGCCGGCGCCGCTCGAGCGGCAGCGGCGGGTCCTCGCGTTGCTGTTCGCCGGCGTGCAGTCGATTCAAAACGACGGCTCGTCGACGGGGCTGGGGCTGCGCCTGGGCCTGGTCCTGGGCGGCCGTCTCGACCACCGGTTCTCGATCAACGGCGAGCTGTCGTACGACCTCCTCAACCCTGACCACTCCGTCCCTGGCGTCATCTTCTACAACTTCGAGGCGGCGGCGGCTCCGTTCTTTCACCTGTCGCTCCCGTGGGGGACGGAGGCGCTCCTGGGGCCGAAGCTCGGGCTGTTTCGCGCCGGGGCGTCGGGGCAGGGGGAGCGCGACGCGACCGACGCCGTCTACACGGGACTGCTCGTGGGGGCCAACCTGGGCGCGTTCGTCGAGATCTCGCGCCGCAACGAGATCGAGGTCGGGGCGCTCGTCGGCTTCGACCTGGAGAAGGCGCTCGGTTGCCGCCTGAACGGCAATGTGGGCAACGGTGCGTCGTGCGCGGCAGGCGACCTGCCGGCGCAGGAAATCGTTTCGGCGAGCGCCGGCGTGCTGTTTTGAAAGATACTGTTGCGATGGGAATTCTGGTGCGGAAGGGCGTTTCACCCCTCATCGTGATGGACGGACTCTGTCGTCGGGCGGCGCTGGGGGCGGCCCTGTTGCTGGCCGTCTCCTGCGGCAGTGTCACCTCGCGCCCCGAAACGGGCAGCGGTGGAACATCGGGCGGCGCCGGGACCGGCGCGCCGGGCGGCGCGCAGGGGACCGGCGGTCTGGGCGGCGCGGGCGGGGGCGGGGGCAAAGCAGGTGCCGGAGGCGGGGGAGGGCTCGGCGCTGGCGGCAGCCCGACGGGTGGCGTCGGTGGCAGCCCGACGGGTGGCGCCGGCGGCAGGGCCACGGGTGGCGCTGGGGGTGCGGCGACGGGTGGCGCCGGGGGCGCGGCGACGGGTGGCGCGGGCGGGAGCGCGACGGGCGGCGCGGGCGGGAGCGCGACGGGTGGTGTGGGCGGGAGCGCGACGGGCGGCGCGGGCGGGAGCGCGGCGGGCGGCGCGGGCGGCGCCGCCTGCATCGACGCCAGCAGCTGTCCCAGCCCGACCACGCTGTGCCAGCGCGCGGTCTGCACCGCGGGGCAGTGCGGCTTTTCGTCTGAGCCAGCGGGCACGATCTGCTCGAGCGCGGGGACCAAGGTCTGCGACGCCGCCGCGCACTGCAACCCGCTCACCTTCCGCGTGCTACGCGTCGGCGACGGAGCGAGCGCGCTCACCGCGTCGTCCGCCGCCGTATTCGTCGAAGAGCTCCAGCCCGACGGGACGCTGCTCTCGACGGTGGCGCTCCCAACCGCCGCCAGCGGTGCCCAGCAGCCGTTCACCATGGCGGGCACCGCCACCTCGGAGGGGGGCCTGGCCCTGTCGTCTTCCGGGCACTACCTCACCGCGGCGGGATATGCCACGCCACCGGGGACGGCCACCGTGGCCATGACCACCGCGGCCACGGTCTTCCGGTCGGTGGCGCGGATCGACGCCGCCGGGAACGTCGACACCTCGACCTCCTTCTCCACCGCCGAGAGCGGCACCAACGCGCGCAGCGCCGTCTCCGTCGACGGGAGCGGCTTCTGGCTCGGCGGCGCGGCCGACGTCTGGTACGGCCTCTTCGGCGCCGCCACGCAATCGGGGACGACCGTGCTGGCGACGCCGGCGAACGTTCGCTGGCTGGGGATCTTCGGTGGGCAGCTCTACGGCTCATCGGGCAGCGGCAGCTACATCGGCGTGTTCACCATCGGCACCGGCCTCCCCGTCACCGTCGGTCAGACGGCGACGCTGCTGCCCGGTCTGACGACCGCCAGCGAGAGCCCGTACGGGTTCGTGCTGTTCGACCTCGACGGCACCGTCGCGGGGAACGACACCCTCTACGTCGCCGACGACGAGGCCGGCCTGCAGAAGTGGACGTTCGACGGGAACGTCTGGTCCTTGGCGGCGACGCTGAACCTCTCGCCGGCGGTCGGTTTCCGCGGCCTGGCGGGATATGCCGACGGCGGAACCGTCACGCTGATGGCCACCACCGCCGAGACCGGCACCGACCGGCTGGTGGTCTTCGCCGACGGCGGCACGGCGCCACCCACGGTGCTGTACACGGTCACCTCGCCCCCGAACACCATGTTCCGCGGCGTCGCGCTCTCCCCGCACTTCTAGCGCCCGCACCGACGCGCGCTAAGCTCGGCCGGGGAGGATCACATGCTCGGTTCCGCGCACGACTACGCGCTCGTCATCCGCGAGCAGCACCTGGATACCTTCGGGCACGTCAACAACGCCCGGTACCTCGAGATTTTGGAGGAGGCGCGCTGGGACCTGGTCACGCGCAACGGTTACGGTCTGGCCGAGGTGATGCGCCGGCGGATCGGCCCCACGATTCTCGAGATCAACATGAAGTTCCAGCGCGAGCTGCGGAATCGCCAGCGGATCACGATCCGTAGCTGGACCGAGTCGTATGTGGGGAAGATCGGCCGCTTCGTCCAGCAGATCGTCGACGACGAGGGGAACCTCTGCTGTGACACGCTCTTCACGATCGGCCTCTTCGATCTGAACGCGCGCAAGTTGATCGCGCCGACGCCCGAGTGGCTGAAGGCGATCGGCCTCACGGAGGCCGATCTGGCGCCGCCGCCCGGGCGCTGATCCGGCGCCGGCGGGCTCTCGCGCTCGAGGTGCGCGTGCGGCGCACACGTCCGAGGCGTGGTCTCGGTCCGTACCTCAGGACATGTCACGCTCCAAAGCGAAGCACAGCAACGTTCTGTCTCTGTCTCTCGCGGCGCTGCTGCCGTTCGCTGCGCTGGCCGCCGGGTGCGGCTCCGGCGATGGCGGCCCCACCGACGTGGGCTCCGGGCCGGCGTCCGATCCGCACGGCGCGGGCAGCTCGACCGGAACGGGCGGGAGCTCCGACACGGCGATGGGCGGGGCGGGCGGAAGCGCGACCATGCCGACCTCGACCGGAGGCGCGGGCTCATCGGAAGGTGGAACGCCCGGGACGGGTGGCGCCCCGTCGAGCGCCGGGACCGGCGGCACGGCCGGAACGATCACCCCGCCCGCCACGGGCGGGAGCACGGGCGCCGGCGGAACGCCGAGCACGGGCGGCACCACCGCGACCGGTGGTACGCCGGCGATGGGCGGCGCGACGGGGGCCGGCAGCGCGACCGGGGCAGGCGGCTCCGCCGGAGCCGGCGGTACCCCGGCGACCGGCGGCGCGTCCGGGACCGGCGGCGCCCCGGTGACCACCTCGACCGGCGGCGGCCCGATCAAGTACGTCTTCGCCGTGGTGATGGAGAACGAATCCTCGAGCTCCGTCTACGGCAGCAGCGACGCCCCTTATCTCAACGGGCTCATCAAGAAGTACGCCCACGCCACCGCGTTCGCCGACCCGCTCCCCGATGCGCTCCCCAGCGAGCCGCACTACGTCTGGATGGAAGCGGGGACCAACAGCTTCTCGGACACCACCTTCACCACCGACAGCGATCCGTCGGCGAGCAACAGCACCAAGTCGACCGCGCACCTGGTGACGCAGATGGAGGCCGCCTCGCCGGCGGTGAGCTGGATGAGTTACCCCGAGGGGCTGTCGAGCTCGACCGGCGCCTGCCCGGTTCACTCCTCGGGGTTCTACGCCGCCAAGCACGACCCGTTCGTGTTCTTCCAGGACACCGCCGGCAGCCCTCCGTCGGCGACCAACGCCACCTGCGCCGCGCACCACCAGGCCTACACGACCGCCTCGTTCGCCCAGGCGCTGGCCCAGGGGACGGTGGCCCAGTACAGCTTCGTCGTCCCCAACCTCTGCAACGACATGCACGGCGCTTCGGGCTGCCCATCGTCCAACGTGGTCGCGGCGGGGGACGCCTGGCTCCAGGCGAACCTGCCGCCGATGATCGACTTCGTGAACGCGCACCAGGGCGTCCTCTTCATCATGTGGGATGAGCCCGAAGGCGGGACGGTGATGCCGTTCGTCGCCATCGGCCCGGGCGTCAAGATCGGCTACACCGGCGGGGTGGCCTACACCCACGGCTCGTTCACCAAGTCGGTCGACGAGATCTTCGGACTGCCGGTCCTCTCCACCGTGACCGGCGCGAACGACCTCGCTGACCTGTTCCAGCCGGGGATGTTCCCGTAGGCGGCGCGGGCGCGCGCTACGGGCAACCCTCGTCGACGAACGAGTTGCAGTTGTCGTCGATGCCGTTCCCGCAGATCTCCGGCGCGCCGGGGTTCACGGCGGCGTTGTTGTCGTCGCAGTCGTTGCACCAGGTGTAGCCGTCGCCGTCCACGTCGGTGGCGACGCCGGCCACGCCGTGCTCGCAGTCGACGAAGCTCTGGAGGTAGGCCGCGCGCTCGGGCACGATGGCCCGCGCCGTCTGGGTGGCCTTCTGGATCTGCGCGGCGGTGGCCCAGGCGTGGGGATCGCTGGTGGCGGCCGCGGAGATCTGCTGCGACCAGGTGTCGATCCAGCCCTGGATTTGCGCCACGTCGAACTGCCCCAGCAGGTTTTCGATGGCGTCCGCGTACTTCACGCGCCAGCCGGCGTCCGCGAAGACGACGCCCCACTTGTCGCCCGGGATGGGCGCCGGCTTGGCGCGGCTCACCCACCAGTAGATGGGGTGATCCTGCGCGCCCGACAGGTCGAAGGTGGCCAGCCAGTCCCAGGTCGAGTCGGTGTCCTGCGGCTGGAAGATGAAGCCCGCCGCTCCCTGGTCGTAGAGCCAGAAGTTGTGCGAGCCGTTGTAGTAGCCGTCGGAGTCGTTGATGATCGCCTCGGCGCTCCAGGCGTTGAGCGACCCCGGGATGTCCATGATCGCGGCCAGCGAGGTGAGATCCTCGGCGGCGCGGAACGTCTTGAGGCGGGTTGTGTTCCCCGTCGTGTTGGTCTCGAGCTGCACGCCGCCCTTCCAGAGATCGCCGCCCGCGTTGTTGGGGAAGAAGGCGCGGATCGTTCCGTCCCCCACCCCCTGCTCGAGCACGTAGAGGCCGTAGTAGGTGCCGTTGATGTTGAGGCGGGCGCTCGCCGAACAGGGGGCCATGACCCCCACCTGCCGCAGCCAGGCCTGCGAGAGGCGATCGTGCATGAACGTCCAGTCGTCGCGCGGCATGTCGAACACCAGCTTGCTGACGCCGTGGAACGCGCCCGCCTTGTTCGTCTGAGCGAACGAGACGTCGAACTGCATCTTGGCTTTGTCGCCGTCGAACATCACCGTCTGCGCCCAGGAGGACTGCCCGTGCAGCTTGATCTGTGCGTCGGTGACTGTCTCGCCGTTGAGGTGGAAGGTGATCGGGTGATAGGTGGCGAAGTCGATGCCCGCGTCGAGCATGGTGAGGTCGTTGAACTCGGACTCCAGGCTGGCCCACTGATCGGCCGTGATGTCGAAGTCGTAGGTCGCGAGGGTCCCCTGATCGAAAATATCCGCGCAGGCGAGCGGGTTCGCGGGGGCGCCTCCCGCGCCGCCGGTCCCCGGCGCGCCGCCGCTCCCCCCCGTCCCGGGGGCGCCGCCGGTGGCCGGCGCGCCGCCGTCTCCGCTGCCGCCGCGCATCGACCCGGGACCGCCGCTGCCCATTTGCTGACCGGGAGGCGTGTTGTTGTCGCCGCAGCTCAGGCAGACCAGCGTCAGGGGAAGAAAAGCTCTGAAGAGGAGACGATCGAGTTTCATTTGACCCTCGACCGTTCGACTAGAGCAAAGCCGATGCCCGCCCGGCCCCGAAGGTTCGGCCGCCGGGAATCCAGGATCCGTTACGTCACATCCGTCGTCCGCTACGTTTCGCTGACGCTCGGGAGGACTTCCGAACAGGCACGGACGAGCTCGGGAACCACGGCTCGCGCACGTTGTCCTTGCTGTGAACTACCCGGGCCTGCGGCGCCGCGTCTTCAAAATTCGGAGGTCCCATGTCCATCGTCGTCGATGGCGGGGGCGGCGATCGTAAGAAGCCGCTCCACGCCGAGCTGAACCTGGTGCCCTACATCGATCTGCTCACCTGCATGGTGGCGTTCCTGCTCATCACCGCCGTCTGGACGCAGCTCGCGCGGTTGGAGGTACAACAGAAAGGGCAGGGACAGGAGGGCGGGCCCGCGCTCGTCGAATATCTGCGGGTCGCGGTGGCGGTGCGCGAGGACGGCTTCAACTTGATCGTGCAGGACGATCAGAAGCCCCTGCCGCTCGACTACGCGCGCCTCGAAGACGAGCTGCGGGCGGTCAAGCGCCTCCATCCCGACCAGACCGACGTGCAGATCATCTCCGACGACGCGATCCGCTTCGAGACGCTGGTCAAGACGATGGACGCCGCGATGAGCGCCGGGTTCCCGGCCCTCTCCCTGCTCGACGCCACGTCCGGCTGAACGGTCCGCGACCGACGGACGTTACCTGTTACCAGTAATTCTAGGTAGTTAGATGTTAACGGTGAAGTCACATACGGTTTTCGCAAATGTGATTGTATGTAGATGGGTGTGCGTGTACGGTAGTCAAAAAAACACACATGACTACATCGCGTACATCACGGCACATCATCAAAGCAGTCCTTGGGTTGGCGTTGGCGGCGGGGGGATGCGGGACGGGGCAGGCAACGGCGCGCGTTCGGTCGTCTGATCTTCGCGGAACCGCGCGCGTCACCACGCCGGCGCCCGTCGTTCTCGTCATGGGCCCGGTGCGGCTCCTGCACGTGAACGTCGACAAGACGGCGGGCGCGCACTACACGCGCGTCCCGGCCCGCGAGGGCGCGATGCCCGACTGCGGGGGCGGCGCGCCGCTGGCCTGGGACGGCGAATCGGACCTCGACGTCGGCTCGGGCGAGTCGGTCTGCGTGGCGGTCGTCCACCCCGCCCGCATCTCCTGGCACGCGCGGCAGATGCGCGCGCCGGCCGGCTTCAGCGCCAGTCTGCGCTAGTCTCGAAACGGCGCGCTCCCGACCCTGAAAGGCGTCCAAGGCGCTTCCAACCGGTGGCGCGCGGGCTTACCGTCCTCCCATGCCCGCCTCGCCGCTCGCTGGAAAACCCGCGCCCGCCGACCTCCTGATCGACGTCGATCGGCTGGTCGCCGCCTACTACGACCGCCGGCCGGATCCCGCCAACCCGCGCGAGGAGGTCGCCTTCGGGACCAGCGGCCACCGCGGCGCGCCCGAGGACGGCGCCTTCAACGAGGCGCACATCCTGGCCATCACGCAGGCGATCTGCGAGCACCGGGCGCGCGCAGGGATCACCGGCCCGCTCTTTCTGGGCGCCGACACGCACGCGGCGTCGGCCCCGGCGCTGACGACCGCGCTCGAGGTCCTGGCGGCGGCGGGCGTGCATACCCTCGTTTCGCCCGAGGGGGACTACACGCCGACGCCGGCGCTGTCGCGCGCGATCCTCACGTACAACGACGGCCGCCGGGACGGGCTCGCCGACGGCATCATCATCACGCCCTCGCACAATCCGCCGCGCGACGGCGGCTTCAAGTACAACCCGCCCCACGGCGGTCCGGCCGACAGCGACGTCACCGACGGGATCCAGGCGCGCGCCAACGAGCTGCTGCGCGCGCGCACCGAGGTGAAGCGCCTCTCGGGCGGGCAGGCGCGCAGGGCCTCGACCACGCTGCCATTCGATTTTCTGTCGGCCTACGTCGACGCCCTGCCCGGCGTCGTCGACGTCGAGGCGATCGCGCGCGCAGGCGTCAAGCTCGGCGCCGACCCGATGGGGGGCGCCAGCGTGCAGTACTGGCCGCGCGTCGCCGAGCAGTTCAAGCTCGACCTGACCGTCGTCAACACCACGGTCGATCCGCGCTTCGCGTTCATGCCGCTCGATCACGACGGCAAGATCCGGATGGACTGCTCGAGCCCGTACGCGATGGCGAACCTGCTGCAGATCAAGGACCGGTTCGCGGTCGCCTTCGGCAACGACACCGACGCCGACCGCCACGGCATCGTCACGCCGGCGGGCCTGATGAACCCCAACCACTATCTGGCGGTGGCGATCGGGTACCTGTTCGCGCACCGTCCGGGGTGGCCGGCGTCGGCGGCGGTCGGCAAGACGCTGGTCTCGAGCACGCTCATCGATCGGGTGGCCGCCGACCTGAAACGGACGCTGCGCGAGGTGCCGGTCGGCTTCAAGTGGTTCGTGAGCGGTCTCGCCGACGGCAGCCTCGGCTTCGGCGGCGAGGAGAGCGCCGGCGCCAGCTTCCTGCGCCGGGACGGCCGCGTCCACACGACCGACAAGGACGGCATCATTTTGGATCTGCTGGCCGCCGAGATCACCGCCGTCACCGGGCGCGATCCCGGGAAGCACTACCAGGACCTGCGCGCCAAGTTCGGGACGCCGTACTACACGCGCGTCGACGCGCCGGCCTCGCCGAGCGAGAAGGCGGCGCTCAAGAAGCTCGACCCGGCGGCGGTCAAGGCGTCGTCGCTGGCGGGCGATCCGATCGTCGCCAAGCTGACCCGCGCTCCCGGCAACGGCGCCGCCATCGGCGGCCTCAAGGTCGCCAGCGCCAGCGGCTGGTTCGCCGCCCGCCCCTCGGGGACCGAGAACATCTACAAGATCTACGCCGAGAGCCTGAAGAGCGCCGACCACCTGGCCGCCATCCTCGAGGAGGCGCGCGCCATCGTCAGCGCCGCGCTGGCGACCGCCGGGGCGTAGGGCCCGAGGTCACGCCCGCGGACGCTCGTCCAGAGCCGCGCGGACAGAGCAGAGACCGAAGGCGTAGAAGTCGTCGAGGCTGCCGGGGGCATCGATCGTCCGTTCTCGCTCGTCGAGGTCGGCGGCCCGGGCGTAGAGCTCGTCGATGGCGCGGGCGAGCGCGGGGAGGCTCCAGTCGCGGTGCCGCTGGAAGAGGGCGGCGTTGGAGAAGGCACGCTCATAGCCGGCGCTCTTGGCGCACTGGCGCGCCTCTTCGGCGAGCTCGTCGGCGGTCATGGTGCGCAGCTTCCGCCGGTGGCGCTGGACCTCGAAGTGTGGTCGGGCGGCCAGGTAGGCCATCGAGAGCGCTCCGATGATCGTGAGATAAACGATCACGACCGACACGCCCTTCATCTTGGACATTGCAGGGCAGTCGTGCCGGTCCTGGTTTCCACTGATTCCTGAAAGGTGGCCCGCGCCACAAGCCGGCCCGTCAGCTCTGCACGTCGAGCGCGCCGTCGTGGGGTGACGGATGGGCGGGCGCAGGCTCGACCGTGGAACCGGCGCCTATTGCGGGTGTCCGTCGGAGCAGGTGAAATCCGGGAATCCATGGACGTGACGCGGCGAGAGCTTTGCCGGCTGGGCGCGGGCGGGTTGGCGGCGCTGGTTTGCGGCCGGCGCGCGGGGGGCGCACCGGCGCGGCCGCTCCTTTACATCCAGCCGCTCGGCGGCGACCTGCCCGGCGCGGACGTCGACCTGGTCCGGCGGGCGCTGACCGCGCTCATCGGGATCGACACGCGGCTTCTGCCGCGGGCCGCGCTGCCGGCGGCCGCGTATTACCCGCCGCGCCGCCGCTACCGTGCCGAGAAGCTGCTCGATTTTCTCGACGGGCGCCTGCCGCCCGACGGCGCGCGCATCCTGGGGTTGACCGGCGTCGACATCTCGACCACCAAGAGGCGCGCCGTCGACTGGGGGCTGCTCGGGCTGGGGCGGCTCGACGGCGCGTCGAGCGTCATCTCCGAGTTCCGCTGCCGGATGAAATCGCGCGGCCCTGCGCACGCGCGCGAGCGGCTGGCCAAGGTCGCCGTTCACGAGGCCGGCCACACGCTGGGCCTCGAGCACTGCCCCACCCGCGGCTGCCTGATGGAGGACGCCGAGGGCCACGTCGCCACCTGCGACCGCGAGTACGACTTCTGCGCCCGCTGCCGCGGGTTGCTGGCGGCGGCGGGACGGCCGCTTCCCGCGGCCCCCGAGATCCCCTGGGCGCGCCCGCCCGTCTGAGGCGGCGCCGAGGCGAGGGGCGTTGGCCGAATCGCCACCGGAGGTTGGCGAGAGTGGCACGTCCTGGCCGCGACCGTGTTCTCTAGGATTGATGGCAGGAGGAGCCGACATGAATCTCAATCAGGCGCTTTGGGAGAAGGGTGATTTCGCGCGCATCGCGGAGACGATGCGGGACAGTGGCGAGGCGCTCGTCGGTCGTCTGGGCGTGAGGCCGGGGATGAAGGTGCTCGACCTCGGGTGCGGGGACGGTACGACGGCTCTGCCGGCGGCGCGTCTCGGGGCCGACGTCCTGGGGGTCGACATCGCGTCGAGTCTGGTCGCGGCCGGCAACCGGCGCGCGCGGGAGGCGGGCCTGGCGAACCTGCGGTTCCAGCAAGGAGACGCCACCGACCTACGCGAGCTGGCCGACCGGTCGTTCGATCTCGTGGTCAGCGTCTTCGGGGCCATGTTCGCCCCCCGGCCGGCGGAGGTCGCGCGACAGCTGGTGCGCGTCACCCGACCCGGTGGGCGGATCGTGATGGGGAACTGGATTCCCCACGATCCGACGATGGTCGCGCAGTTGCTCAAGATCAGCTCCGCCTACGCGCCCCCGCCGCCGGCGGGTTTCGTCAGCCCGATGCTCTGGGGCGTGGAGAGCGAGGTGGTGGCGCGGTTCGGCGCGGCGGGCGTGACGGCGGACGAGATCGCGTTCGCGCGCGAAACCTACGTCTTCAACTTCGCGGGGACGCCGGCGGCGTTCGTGGCCGCCTTCCGCAACTTCTACGGGCCGACCATGAACGCCTTCGAGGCCGCCGAGAACAACGGGCGCGCGGGGGAGCTGACGCGCGAGCTGGAGGCCTTGTTCGCGGCCGAGAACCGGAGCGCCGCGGCCGGCACGACGTCGATCCCAGCGACGTTCCTGCGGGTGACCGTATCGGTGCCGTGACGTCCGACGCCACTTGACGAAGATCCAACAGCGTCGTTGCCGGGGCGCCCCCGCGTAGGCGTTCCCCGAGGAGGCGTTGTCGTGGAGGCGCAGCGTGCGCGGATCTCAGCGCGACGGGACCAGCCCGACACGCCGGCCGAGATCCGAGGTGAAGACGTTGTCGGGATCGAACTTGGCCTTGAGGGCCAGCCAGCGATCGATCGCCGCTGGGTACATGGCGCGAAAAGTCGCCGCCTCCAGGTACGAATCCTTGCCCAGATAGACGCGCCCCCCGGCGTCGAGGACCATCGCGTCGAGCTTTCGCAGGAGCTTGATGGTGCCGGCGCGGATCGGAAAATCGATCGCCAGCGTGTACCCCTGGCGGGGGAATGACAGGATGCCGCCGCTCTCTTTCCCGAACCGCTTGAGCACGTTGAGAAATGGCAGTTCGCCCGCCGAGAGGATCGCGGCCAGGAGCTCGCGCATGCGGGCGAGGCCGTCGGCGAAGGGGATGACGAACTGGTACTGCGCGAAGCCGCGCCGGCCGTAACCGCGGTTCCAGTGGGCGATCTTGTCGAGCGGGTAGAAGAACCCCTCGTAGTGGCCGAACGCCGCCGCGCCGGCCTGGGTGCGCTGGACGAAGGCGTTGACCGCGCGGACGGTGAGCTTGTTGAGCGTCAGCTCGGGGAGCTCGAAGGGGACGGTCACCTTGGGCGGCCCCGACACGCGCAGCGGATGGGCGGCGAGGCGCGGCGGCAGCTCGTCGCGACGCGCGTGGTCGCCCACGGTGATCACGCCGCGGCCGAGGCGCGGTCCGGTGCCGAAGACGTCGATGGTGGCGACGGAATAGGGGAACGCCTGGTCCTGCTCGTCGAGGACGGCCAGCATCTCGGTGAGGTCGCGCACCTTGAACGACCGCTGGCGGAAATACGTCGTCTCGATCCGGCGCAGGCGAATGGTCGCGGTCAGCACCACGCCGAGCAGCCCCATCCCGCCAAACGTCCCCCAGAAGAGCTCGCTGTTGATCTCCCGCGTGGCCGGCACGACCTCGCCGCTGGCGAGCAGCAGCGTGAAGGCGTCGACGCAGGCGCTGAAGCAGCCTTGCGCGTGGTGGGCCTTGCCGTGCACGTCGTTGGCGATGCAGCCGCCGACGGTCACGAACTTGGTCCCCGGCGTGATCATCGGGAACCAGCCGCGCGGCGCGAAGTCGCGGATGACGGCCTCGAGACTGACACCCGCCTCGCAGATCAGCGTGCCGGTCGCTTCGTCGAAGCCGAGGTAGCGGTCGAGCCGGCGCAGGCCGAGCACCTGGCCCCCCGCGTTGAGCGCGGCGTCGCCGTAGCTGCGCCCGAGCCCGCGCGCCACCGTCCCGGCGCGATCGACCGCGGCCGCGACCTCGCCGGGCAGCTCCGGTTCGCAGAGCCGGCAATCGGCGCGCAGGTTGTTGCCCCAGCCGGCCAGCGACGTCAGGGCGGGGCGCGGCGGCGCGCCGCGGGCGGCTTTCGCGCCGTCGCGAGCGGCGGGCACGATCTTGAGCGGTTGGGCCATGGGCGGGCGCGCTGCGCCTCCCGATGTTAGCAGGCAGGCGGTTTGTCGTGTAACGGTGCGCGGCGGCTACTGCGCGTCGAGGTCGGAGACCATGCCGGTCATCATCTGCAGCGAGAGCGCCGTCCAGGACTCCTGGTAGTAAGTGCTGCCGGCCAGGTCCGTCAGCGTCGCCACGCTGGCGTAGGCCTGATCGCGCAACGTCACGTAGGTCGTCCCGGTGGCCATCGCCCCGACGCCGGCCGGTCCGACGAACGAGGCGGCGCGCGGGCCGCCGGCGGTCACGAACTGCGGGTGCGGCGTGCCGTTGAGGTCGTAGCCGTCGACCAGGTTGGCCACGCCGACGCTCGTATAGAAGCCGCTGATGAGCTGGAGGTAGGTGAGGGCGTCCGGATCGTCGTTCCAGCAGAAGTCCTCGGCCAGGCGGAACGGAATGCGACAGGAGTCGAGCTGGTCGTAGAGCGGCATGCTGGTGTTGGGCGGCGTCATCGGCACGCCCGCCGGCGTCGACCAGGCGGGGAGAAGGCCGTTCGATTGGTTGCCGTTCGTCGGGTTCAGCGTCTTGGAGATGACCAGGTAGCTCTCGTCGATCACCTTCTGCCAGTTGGCGGCCGCGTTGGTCGCCTTGCCGAACTCGCGGTAGTAGGCGGGCGCGAAGTACGAGATGTTGATGACCGAGCCGTCCTCCACGTCTCCCGACGTCAGCACGTAGTTGTTCTGGGGGTCGACCTCGTACTGCCAGATGAGCCCGATCTGCTTCTGCGCGGCCGCCAGATAGGTGGTCGGCAGGCTCCCCTTCCCGCCCCAGCGCTTGTCGGCCATCAGGAGCGCGAAGGCCATGTCCTCGTCACCGTCGGTGGCGGCGTTCATCCCCAAGACCGAATTGCCGTCGGCGGCGATGTACCAGTTCATGAGGCCCTGCGGGTCGAGGAACTGCTGCGAATACATCCAGAGGTTGTCGAAGGTGCTCTGGTCGTTGGCGAACACCGACAGCAGCATCCCGTAGCCGATCCCTTCCGAGTTCGACGAGTCGACCTGGGCGCCCGAGGAGTTCGGCCGCTGCACGCGCAGGTACCCCTTGGCGCCGGAGCTGGTGACCAGATCGGTCTTCCATTTGTCGTAGGCGGCCATGGCGTCGGCCGGGTTGGCGCCGGCGGGGGCCGAGCACTTGCCGCTGCCCGGGATGGTGACGGCCGGGGGGCCGCCGCCGGTGCCGGTGGTCATGCCGCCGGCGCCGCCGCTGCCCGGTCCTCCGCCAGTCGCGATGCTTCCCCCCGTACCGCCGTTGCCTCCCTTTCCGGTGGCGCCGCCCAGCGCGCTGCTGGTGCCGCCCGAGCCGGTCGCTCCCCCGTTTCCCGCGGCGCCGCCGCTGCCGCTCGCGCCCCCGCTCCCCGTCG
Source organism: Polyangia bacterium (assembly GCA_035607055.1). Lineage (GTDB taxonomy): Bacteria > Myxococcota_A > Polyangia > Fen-1088 > Fen-1088 > JADGRB01. The sequence goes on along the minus strand of DATNDC010000014.1, from coordinate 10,420 downwards.
CGCCGCCGCTGCCGGTCGCGCCGCCGGAGCCCGCGGCGGTGCCGTCGCTCCGGCCGGGCGCGCTGCAGCCGGCCGCGACCGCGGCCAGGACGACGGCCAGGGTCCGCATTCGAGGTAAACGGGGGGGCGAGATCGACATCAGCTTCGCTCCGCGCCGGTTGAGCCCGGCCGCGGATACTATACGACGGGCGCACCGATTCGATGCGCCGTCTGGGGAGCTGCGCGGCTAACCTGCGCGGCGCCTGGTGACCGCCGCGAAGAAGTTGTCCCTTGCCCATTCCGCCCGATGGGTTAAGGGAGGGGCGGCAGGTGGTCTCTTTCGGAGAAAGGGGTTCGCGATGAAGAAGTTCATGGTTCTCTACAAGGCGCCGGTGACCGCGTTCGAGCAGATGATGAAGTCGACGCCCGAGCAGCAGAAGGCCGGCATGGCGGCCTGGATGGCCTGGGGCCAGAAGGCGGCGGGGTCGATCGTCGACATGGGCGCGCCGCTCGGCAGCACGGTGAAGGTCACGCCGTCGGGCGCTTCGCCCACCAAGAACGATCTGGGCGGCTACTCGATCTTGCAGGGGGAGTCGAAGGAGGCGGTCGCCGAGACGTTGAAGGGGCACCCGCACTTCATGATGCCCGACGGCTGGATCGAGGTCGTCGAGCTGATGCCCATGCCGGGCAGCGGCTAGCGCGGAGACGGCGGCTGACGCGCGGGCGCCGCTACATCCGGTAGAGGTTGCGCCCCGCCCACTCGAGCGCGCGCGGGTGGTTCATCAGCGCCTGCGCCGCCGGGGGGTGGCGGCGGCACCAGGCCATGAAGGCGTCGGCGGCGGGGCGGTGGCGCTGCATGATCTCGTTGAAGAACGGCCAGCCGGGGTGCGAGATGACGAAGGCGTCGAGCCCCAGCGTGGGGTTTCCGATCGTCCACCAGACGAACTCGCGCGAGCGCTCCGGGTGCTGGCCGTCCCACTCGAAGAAACGGCGCGCCGCCTGCGGGTAGGTGTGGGCCCAGTCGCCGAGCTCGCGCGCCGCCTGCGGGTGGATCTGCGCCCATTGCTCGAGCGGCGCCGGCGCGGGCGGCGCCGCGTAGGCAGGTCCGGGCGGCGGCGGCACCGTCGTGTACGCCGGCGTCGGGGGCGGCGGTGGTGGCGGCGGCGCCGAGGCGTAGCAACCGCCGAGCAGGGAGAGCATCACGATCCATCGCCAGGTGGTCATCCGGCCTCCGTGGGTTGGGAGTTTCCCATGCCGGCGACCACCGTCGATGACAGCGATCACGGCCGATAGAACGTGGGTATGGGCGATCCCGAGCTGGTGCTGGTTGGACGGAGCAGCTCGCATTTCACGCCGGCGCGCGCGCCCTCCAGCGCGGGGACGTCGCGAGCCGCGTCGTGGCCAACGCCGAGAGATGATCCTGCACGCCATGGCCACCGGGGTCATCGTGATCATGGCCGGACGCGAGCAGCCGGTGCCGCCGAAGGTGCGGGCAGGCTGGAAAACGCGCTCGGTTTTCTCGAAGCGAACGTCGACCGCGTGCTGGCCGCGCTCCCGCCCGAGCGCCTGCTCAGTTTTTGCGAGGCGGCGCTCTACGCGCTGGTCACACATTTGCCGTTCCGGAAAATGAACGTCCGGGGGCCCGCGCCACCGAGTATCGCTTCGACGCTGCCTAAAGCGCGGTCGCGAAGTCGCCGAACAGTGGGTTCGTGTATTCCTGCGTGCGATTTCCGCCTTTTCTGCGGCCGCGATCGCCATTTGAGGACTGTCGCAGTGCATGCATTCCCGGTAAGGTAGATAACGTGCGATCTCGCGCGAGCCACGACTCACCGTCGCTGGGAGGCACGCGAACGGGCGCGCTCTGGCTGCTGGTCGCTCTCCTTGCCGCGACGCTCGCGTCGCGACCCGCCCAGGCGGAGGATCGGGACAGCGCGACCATCGGCAAGATAACGATCCTCAATCGCAAGGCCGTCGACGCCTACCAACACCTCGAGTTCGAGACGGCGGTGCGGTTGCTGAACGAGGCGCTCGAGGTCTCGGAGCGCGCCGGCCTCACCATGCACCCGGTCCGGGCGCGCACGTACATGACGCTGGGGATCGTCACGCTCGGAGGCTTCCAGCAGCGCGATCAGGCGATCAAGTACTTCCGCAAGGCGCTGCACATCCAGCCCGAGGTGCGGCTCAGCCCGGGGCTGGCCAATCCCGAGATCCAGGCGGCGTTCGACGAGGCGATCGCCAGCCTGGCCAACGGCGCCAGCGACGAGCTGCCGCCCGAAAAGGCCCTGGTGCACGACCCGGTCCGCGTCGGGCAGATGGGGAAGCCGGTGCCGATCACCGTCGTCCCCGACAAGGATCTCGGCGCCAGCGCCATCGTGCTGCGCTACCGGCCGGTGGCCGCGCCCGCGTTCGAGGAGGTTCCGCTGAAGAAGGATCCGACCGGCGCCTACGTGGGGGCCATCCCGGCCACCGCGACGAACGAGCAGCAGACGGTCTACTACCTCGAGGCCCGCCGCCAGGACGGCTCGGTGCTGGTGAGGCGGGGCAGCGCCGCCGATCCGATCGTGGTGGCGCTGGTCGAGCAGGCCAAGCCGGGGGGCGGGGTGGCGACGCAGACCCCGCCGAAGGCGCCTCCGACGCCCAAGTCGTTCTACTTCGCGCTGCTCGTCGGCAGCGGCGTGGGGACGGCGAGCGGGACCGGCGAGGTGACCAAAGAACCGGTCACGTCGGGGATCGGCTGGACGCGGACCGGCCAGCTGGCGCCGGAGGTCGGTTACTTCGTGCTGCCGCAGCTGCGGGTCGGCGTGCAGGCGCGCCTGCAGCTGGTCAGCGGCGCCACGCCGTATGCTCCTCCCGCCGCACCCGACGGGACCCTGAACGACTGCGGCAGCGATCACATCTGCTCGCCGTTCACGGGCGCGTTCGCGGGGCTGGTCAAGGCGTCCTGGTCGTTCTTCGACCCATCGAGCGACTTTCAGCCGTACGCCTCGCTGTCAGCGGGGTACGGCACGATTCGCCACGTGGTGCCGGTCGCGTCCTTTGTCAACACGTGCGGCTCGGGAACGAATCCGATGGGGCCCTGTAAGGACACCGTCGCGGCCGGGCCCATCCTGTTCGGTCCGAGCGCCGGCTTTCAGTACAAGCTCGCCGACGCGGTCGGCTTCGTCGCCGAGATGGAGGCGCTGGTCGGCGTGCCGAACTTCACCGTCAACGTCGACCTGAACATCGGCGTCGCGCTCGAGCTTTAACGCTCGGGGCGGGGGACGCCGTATCCGCGCGTCCGGCGAGCGCACTCGTGCGGGCGGTTGCCGTTGTTCGCGCGTGGCTTTCAAGCCCGCACGAAACATGGGCCAACGTCCGTTACGTCCGTCTTCGCGTCGGTGAGCTCAGGCTACCGCGCGGCAAGGAGGTTGCCGCCCGAACGGTCTGAACCGTCGCTTGGTAGCGCTCGCCGGACGCGCGGATACGGCGTCCCCCGCGCCCAGGGCTTCCGCGCTCGCGGTCGCTTCAAGCCGGTCGCCGTTCAGGCGGTCGCGCTCTTGCGCGTTTGTCCTCGGTGGGCGCCGGGCCGAGGCCGAAGGCCGAGGCCCGAGGTCACTCGGCGTAGTCGTCGCCGCCGAGCTCGTAGTGCTGTTTGAGCTCGTGGCCGGGCGCCACCGTCACCTGCTCGGCGCGGTCGATGTGGAGGTCGCGTCGCTTGAGCGTCAGCTTGTGCGCGCCGCAGGAGACCGGGTAGTGCACGACCGGCGTGCGCTGGCCCGTGTCCTTGCCGTCGATCCAGAGGTCGGCCCAGGGGAAGGAGGCGATCGACAGCAGGCAGTCGCGCGCCCCTTCGGGCGCCGGCGCGCTCTCGACCGGCGCGGCGGCGGCGACCGGGTGGGCCTCGTGCGCGGCCGCGGCTTTCCCGTGCGACGGCGCGCCCCGGCGCGGCGGGGCGACGGCGGTGGCGACGTGCTTCGGTTCTGGCGCCTCCTTGGGCGCCGCGAACAGCTCGGCGCGCACCGACTTCGCCAGGTCGGGGATCACCCTGTAGCTGGCGGGCGAAAAGCCGGGCTTCTCGAAGCGGAAGGAGATCACGTCGCGTCCCTGCGGCAGCGTGATCGTCAGCGGCGTGCGGCCGACCGTCTCGCCCGAGTCCTCGCGGATCACCTGCGCGTCCTGCGGGGTCGAGTCGAGCGAGATCTCCACGCCCGCCTTCTCCTTGGGGCTGGGGACAGGCGGCGCCGCCGGCTCTGGGGCGTTCGCGGGCGCCGGGAGCTGCTGGGCGGCGGCCGGCGCGACGGTGACCTCCTGGGGCGGTCCCTTGTGCGGCGACTGAACGAGCGCGACGATCGCGATCACCGCGCCGCCGAGCGCGCCCAGCGCCAGCCAGCGGCCGCGCGCGCGCCGGCGCCCGCCGCTGGCCACCGGCCCCGAGGCGGCGAGATCCCCGAGGTCGACCTCCAGCGGCGCGTCCGGGATCGCCTTGGTGATCTTGCTCGACGACCCGCGGGGGGTGAGCGACGGCGTGCCGCTCGGTTCGGCCACCACCGCGGGCGACGGCGTGAACGGCAGCTGGACCTCGCCCGTGCGCGAGGGGCCGCGTGGGAACAGCGAGACGAGCAGCTTGCGGGCCTCGTGCGGCGAGGCGCGCATCTCGAACAGCGCCTTCTCCAGATCCTCCGCCATCTCGCCGGCGCTCTGATAGCGCGTCTCGAGGTTGCGATCGAGCGCGCGCATGACGATCGGATCGACCGAGGCCGGCACCGCCGGGTTGACGGAGGAGGGGACCGGCACCACCGCCTCCAGGATCAGCTTGGCGCCGGTGAACTCGTTGCTCGACTTGAACAGCCGCCGCCCGGTCAGGAGCTCGTGCAGCACGATGCCGACGGCGAAGACGTCCGAGCGGCCGTCGATGTTCTCGAGCTTGACCTGCTCGGGGGACATGTACGAGACCTTGCCCTTCATCGTGCCGGCCTGGGTCTTGGTCTCGCGCAGCTCCTCGGTCACGCGCGCGATCCCGAAGTCGAGGATCTTCACGCCGCCGTGGAAGTTGACCATCAGGTTCGACGGCGAGATGTCGCGGTGGACGATGCCCAGCGGTTGGCCCGCCGTCGACTGCAGCCCGTGCGCGTACTGCAACCCGAGGCAGACCTGCCGCACCATCTCCAGCGCGGCGCCGACGGGCGCGATGCGGTTCTCCTCGGCCAGCTTGGCTTGCACGGCGAGCAGCGTCTCGCCCTGCACGTACTCCATCGCGATGAAGAAGCTCTCTTCGATCTGACCGAACTCGAAGATCTGAACCAGGTTCGGATGCGAGAGCAGGCCGCACAGCTTGGCCTCGTCGATGAACATTTTGACGAAGGCGCGATCCTTCGACAGATGCGAGAGCATCCGCTTGATGACCAGCGTGCGCTGGAATCCCTGCGGGCCAAGCGCGACCGCCAGGAAAACCTCGGCCATCCCCCCGACCCCGATCCGCTCGAGCAGAAAATACTTCCCGAACGGCTTCGCGCCGGGGAGAGGCGACTGCGGACTCTCAACCCCCACGGGCATCATCCTAGGCCGATCTGGCGCGAAGGGCTACCGCCCTCACCAATGGAAACACGGGTTTGTGGGCGATGCTGCCACCCCGACGCACCTCGGCCGACGCGCACGGCAACGTCAGTCGTCGACGCCGACCCCCTCGAGCTCGTACTGTCGTTTGAACGCATGGCCCTCATTGACCGTGACGTTCTCTATCTGGTCGACTTTTAGGTCGCGTCGCTTGAACTCTAATTTGTGCAGGCCGCAAGCGAGGGGGAGATCGACCACCGGGGTCTGCAGGCCGGTGTCCGCCCCGTCCACCCAGAGGTCGGACCAGGGGAACGAGCCGACCGTGAGCCGACAATTCGCCGGGCCGGTCGCCGGCTGCTCGGGCTGGGTGGCAGCGGCCTTCACCGAGGCGGGTCGCGCGTGCGCGCGCGCCATCGGTTTCCGGTCGGCCGTCCGCTCGCCGGCGCGTGCCGCCGGGGCTGGCTCCGTCGCCTCCTGGCCCGCGGGAGCGGGGGGAGGCGAGGGGGACGCAAGGGGCGCCGGCGCAGATGGGGGCGCCTCGCGCGGCGTGGCCGCCACGGGCGCCGAAACGGCCGGCGCGGGAGCCCTGGCGGCGGTCTCGGACGGGTGGACGCGGCCCCGCAGGACCAGCCCGACGGCGACCGCCGCGAGCAGCACGCCCGCGACGGCCAGGCCGTTGCCGGGCACCCAACGGCGGGGCTGCTGCCACTCCACCGACGGCTCGCTGTCGAAGAAGGCCCGGCTGACCAGCGACGGATCGTCGGCGGCGAAGTGCGACGTGCTCACCACCGTCGGGTCGCTGTGCACCGTCGGGCGCGGCGTCGGTACGCCGGGCGCCGGCGCCGGCGTGACCGGGCGCCACGACAGCCCGGAGGTCTGGCGGATGACCTCCGCCATCCCCGACGGTAGCGCGGAGACGGCCGTCTTCTCCTCGGGGTCGAAGCCGTGCGCCGGCCGTTTCACCACGGGCTTGGGCGGAACGTCGGTCCCCGGCAGCGCGGCGGTCCAGCGAAAGTGCAGGGCGAACTCGGAGACCGAGGGGAAGCGGCTCTTTTTATCCTTGGCCAGCGCGCGCGTGATGACCTTGTCGAGCTCGGCGGGGAGCTCGGGCCGGAAATCCTGAATCGACGGCGCCTTGGCGTGAACGATCTGGTAGGCGATCGAGGCCAGCGTCGTGCCGTCGAACGCCGGCCGGCCGGTCAGCATCTCGTAGACGATGGTGCCGAGCGAGAACTGATCGGTGGCGGCGTCGAGCTCGTCGCTCTTCCCCTCGGCCTGCTCGGGCGACATGTACTGCGGCGTCCCCAGCACCGCCGCCGCGCCAGTGAGCTTCTGCGACAGCGAGGCGATCTTGGAGATGCCGAAGTCGAGGATCTTCACGCGCTCGCTCTGACCGCGGGCCGCCGGGAGGACAAAGACGTTCTGCGGGTGCATGTCGCGGTGGACGACCCCTTCGAGGTGCGCCGCCATGAGCGCCGAGCTCAGTTGATCGGTGATCTCGACGACGCGCGGGAGGGGGAGCGGGCCCACGCGCGCCAGCAGCTTCCCCAGCGGTTCCCCGTCCAGGTACTCCATCACCAGGTAGGCGATCCCACCCGGCAGCGTGTTGAAGTCGACGACCGAGACGATCCCGGGATGCCGCAAGCGCGACGTCACCTGCGCCTCGCGCATGAAGCGCGGGAGCGCCTCCGGATGGTCCCGCAGGCCCGGGTGGAGGAACTTGACCGCGTACCGGTGGGCCAGGCGCGCGTGCGTCGCTTCGTAGACCTCGCCCATTCCGCCGCTGCCGATGCGGCGGACGATCTGGTACGTCCCGCCCAGCAACGTACCGGGCTCCACATGGGGCGTCGTCACGGGGATGAGGGAATTCTAATGGGGCGCCGAGCAAGGATTCAACGCCGTGTCGGTGGGGCAGGGCGAATCACCGGGGGAGGCCCTGACCTCGCCACATGGACGCCCATCTGACGCCCTGTAGGCAAAAGCATACGTATCCAAGTCCAGACGAGCTCTGCGAAACTAACCTGCCCGGTCGAGCGCTCAGCCCGGCCGCTACGTCGCTTACGGGCCCTTACGATTCCTATGCACCCCGTCGCGCATTCTCTTTTCAAAGGGCGTCACGCTCGGCTTCGCCGCGTTCGCGCCGCCGGGACGCTCGCCGGCTTCGTGATTCTGAGCGCCGCCGCCTGCCGGCGTGACGGCGCGACCGCCGGCGGGACGGGCGGAGCCCCGGGGTTCGCGGGTGGCAGCGGCTTCGATGGTAGCCCGGGCGGCAGCGGCGGTGCCGGCGGTGCCGCGGGCGAGATGGGGATCGACGCGGGCGGCGGCATGGACGCCGGTTCGAAGATGGACGCCGGTTCGAAGATGGACGCCGGCTCGAAGACGGACGCCGGCTCGAAGACGGACGCCGGCTCGAAGACGGACGCGGGCGACGCCGGGCCGCAGATGACCTTGAGAGCTGCGGCGGCGCCGAGCCACCGACTGATCGGCGCCGCGGTGGGCGCGTCGCACCTCGCGGAGGCCGACTACGCAGCCACCGCGGCCGCGGAGTTCGACTTCCTCACGCCCGAGAACGAGATGAAGTGGGACGCCATCGAGCCCGTCAACGGCGGCTTCGACTTCTCCGGCGCTGACACGATCGTCCACTTCGCCCAACAAAACGGCATGCAGATCAAAGGGCACACCTTGGTCTGGCACTCGCAGCTTCCGGACTGGGTGTCGAACATCACCGACGCCACCGCTCTCCACGATGCGATGGTCAATCACATCACGTACGTGGTCTCCCACTACCGCGGCCAGATCATGGCGTGGGACGTCGTCAACGAGGCGGTCGACGACAGCGGTCTCATGCTCCGCGAGGACATTTTTTCCGAGCGCCTCGGCCTCGGCTACATCGACGACGCGTTCCGGGCAGCTCACGCGGCCGATCCGGGCGCGCTCCTCGTCTACAACGACTACGGGGCGGAGGGGAGCGGCGCGAAGGCAGATTATGTCTACAACCTGGTCAAGGGGATGCTCGCCCGGGGCGTCCCGATCAACGCGGTCGGGCTACAGATGCACACGGGACCCGCCGATTCGCCTTCGGCTGCCTCTGTGGCGGCGAACATGCAGCGGTTGGCGCTTCTGGGGCTGAACGTTTTCGTGAGCGAAATGGACGTCCAGATATGCACGAGCGACTTGAACGCGCAAAGCGCGAGGTTTCACGACATCGTCGTAGATTGCGCGCAAGCTCCGCTCTGCCTGGGCGTCACGTTTTGGGGGGTGACGGACAAGTACTCTTGGCTGAACGGCATGACCTGCGCCACACCCCAGCCGCTGCTGTTCGACGACAATTACCTTCCAAAGCCCGCGCACGCGGGCGTGGTGAACGCATTCCTCGGTTTGTAAAAACGTTGTGGCTTCGTTGACAAAGCATTTGGCATCCAGCGCGAAGGGGGAAGAGAATGGATCGCATGGCCAATCTGCTCGTTGACTCACGTGCCGTTCGAATTTTGGCCCTGGCCTCCATTTTCGGCCTGGTGGCCTGCGGCGGCCCCAGCGGCGGGACCGGCGAAGGGGGCTCGGGCGGCGCGGCTGGAAAGCAAGGCACCGGCGGGTCGGCGACGGGCGGGAACAAGGGGACCGGCGGCGTGACCGGCTCGGGCGGCACCAGCACCGGCGGCTCGAGCGCGACGGGCGGCGTGAGCGGCACCGGCGGGGCGGCGGGCGCGACGGCGACGGGCACCGGTGGCGCCGCGGGCGGCACGGCGACGGACGGCGGCGCGGCCGGCATAGACGGCGCGGCCGGCATGGACGGCGCGGCGGGCAGCGGTGTGGTCGACGCGGGCGTGGACATGCCCCCCGACGGCGGCATCGGCGGCGGCTGCACGGACAACAGCGGCTGCGCGAGCGGCTTCTGCGTCGACGGCGTCTGCTGCGAGTCGGCCTGTACCGATCTCTGCATGGCCTGCGCGAGCGGCAAGACGGGCGCCGCCAACGGCCTCTGCAAGCCGATCAGCGTGGGCACCGACCCGGACAACGAGTGCGATCAGCAGGCGGCCTCCACCTGCGGCACCGACGGTATGTGCGACGGCGCGGGCGCCTGCCGCAAGTACACGGTGACCACGCAATGCTCGTCGGAGACCTGCACCGGCTCGACGGATACGCCGGCCGGCATGTGCAACGGCTCGGGGACCTGCACGGTCCCGACCGGCACCTCCTGCGGCAACTACGTCTGCAGCGCCAACGCCTGCAAGACGAGCTGCCTCTCGGCCGCCGACTGCACGTCGGGCACCTTCTGCAACCCGGCCGGGCACTGCGTGACGCCGCAAGCGAACGGCGCCGCCTGCATCGCGGGCAGCCAGTGCACGAGCAACTTCTGCGTCGACGGCGTCTGCTGCGAGAGCGCCTGCGCCGGCCTCTGCATGGCCTGCTCGGCCGCCAAGACGGGTGGGGCGGACGGTTCCTGCGCGGCGGTCACGGCGGGGACGAACCCCGACAGTGACTGCACGGCGGACGCGCCCTCGACCTGCGGTCACAGCGGCATGTGCAACGGCGCTGGCGCTTGCGCGCTCTACGGGGCGACCACCGCCTGCGGCCCCGAGGCCTGCACCGGCTCGACGGACACGGCCGCCCCGACCTGCGACGGCGCGGGCACCTGCGTGCCCGGCGGCACCTCTTCGTGCGGCGCCTACGTCTGCGGCAACGGCAGCTGCCTCAAGATCTGCGTCGGCAACGCGGATTGCAGCTCGGGCAACTTTTGCTCGAACGGCAGCTGCGTCCCGCAGGAGGCGAACGGCGCGGCCTGCGGCGGCGCGGGCGCCTGCCAGAGCGGCTTCTGCGTCGACGGCGTCTGCTGCGAGAACGCCTGCAACGGGACCTGCATGACCTGCAACGGCGTCGGCACGCAGGGGACCTGCACCGCCCAGGTCTC
>DATNDC010000012.1:0-31914 GCA_035607055.1 Polyangia bacterium | reverse complement strand
GCTCGATCGCCCTTCGGATGCAGGGGTGGTAGCAAATCTATTTGGTTCGGCGCTCAAGAGTAGGAAGCGGGAGGTGCGCCGCCGTAAGAGGACACCCTTCATCGCCACGCTTGGCGCGGTGATCCTCGGTGCCGCGGGCTTGCGGATGGTCCAGATTAACAAGCGGCGCCACATGGAACCTGTTCCGGCGACTGCAAACGGTCCGCGACTTCAACCAAGCGGCCGGGGAGAGGACTGGTCCAGCAGCACCCGAGTGCTGGCCGACTTGGCGGGTCGCGTCCACTGCTTTTCGATGGTGAATGCCGGGACAGCACGAATCGTCTGGGGAGCACCGCGCCGAGCGGAAGATTTCAGTCTATCGACTGGCCAGGGTCGGCCTTCCACCCTGGATCCGGAGGCGTATCGAGTGGGGTGCCCCGAGCTTTCGCCCTCGGGGCGGGCGTTGCTGTTTGCAGGCCAAAGCCAGGCTGGCGCCGATGAGGTTCGACTCTCACCGACGCCTGACGGAAAGTCGGCAAAGACGATCACGTCGGGATCGGCAGCGGCGTGGGTGGACGAAGACGAGTTCGTCTACAACGTTGATCAATCTCACGCCGCGATCTTTTCTTTGCCCACGATGAGCTTCTCGCTACTGCGAGATGCGGCGTTCGGAGCGCAGCACGTCATCCTCGATAAGGCCGTTTCGAGAAAGTCGATTGCCCTTCTCATCGCAGACGGAGAACCGAACTACGCTGTCGCGGTCTATCACGGTAAACGATTCGAGGAGGAAAAGACCGTCGCGGCTCCTTCGATCCATCGGGTGCAGTTCGCCTGGCGGGACGACGATCTCTTGGTTTCCTATCAGCTTTCCGCATCGGTCTCGGCGTTGGGCTTGCTCGACTGGCAACACGTTTCACTCGAAAACTTAGGCCGCTATCCGGGGTTCGATATCATTCGAGCCCGGCTCTCCTCGCCCCGAGGTCGGCCGGGAGACGTGCTCATCGCTCGTCACGTGGCGAGCGACCTCTGGTACTACGATCGCGGACATCGCCAACAATTGACGACGGACGGCGAGAACTACTCAGGCGACCGCGCACCGTCCGGAGATCTGCTGGTGAGCAAGTGGAACGTGGACGGAACACTCAACGTCTGGTCTCAAAACGCGCGTGGCGAGCTCAAACATCTCACGTTCGGCAAAGTCGACGTCGAGCCCCGGTTCGCTCCAGACGGGGCGCGCTGGGCGTATATCGACTACTCGAAGAAGGATCTGCTGCTCTGTTCGGCGGCGGCGCCGGATTGTAAAGCGTTTGCCCATGAAGACGACCTTCCACTCTTCCCCGCGTTCTCGCCCGATGGGAAAACTCTCGCCTACGTTACCCAAATGGGTGTTCAAAAGCTGAAGATCGTGTCGGTGGCCGATGGCCAGCTCCGTATCTCCTGGGACGCGGCCGCCTCGTGTCCGCCAGTGTGGTCGTCGCCGTCAAAGATTTGGAGCCTCGAGACTTCGCGTGGCCAAAATTCTTGGTTCGAGCACGACGTATCGACCGGCGCAAAGACCGGAGGTCGTTTGGATGTGGCCGATCAGCACGGACAGTTCGGGGAGCTGGAATGCTGGCCCCGCGATCTATCGTCTGATTCATCCGTTTTTCAGCACGTCCGGGTGGAGCGCGCGGAGGTTTCGAGACTCCTAACCTTCCACTGAGCGGAATCTGAATCCTCCGCGCGAGCTTCCTCGCAGCGTCAGCATCCAGGCATCTGCATCGGCCAGCAGCCAATCCCGTGGGGCGTGCTCGGCACCGGCGCCTTCGTCGCCGACTTCGCGAACACCGCGCCCGACGCCCCAACCGCAAATGAAAGAGCAAAAAGCGTCGTCAAAGCAATCTTCTTGAGCATGGGTCCCCCTCGTGGTCTGGTTCTTGGGTTCCGGACATCCGCGTCAGGAATTGGCGCGGCTTCCGGAACTCCAGGAGCAACCGGGGGACCAATTGGGGAAGGCCGTAAGCTCGGGGGTTTATGCGGGCGGAGGGGTCAGTTCGGCGGCGAGTGATATATCCGTTTACGCAAGCGAAGTTACGCTTTACTGTGGGGCAGATCCGCGGTGATCACCCCCAACGAAAGCACCACCTTCGTCCCGCGCCACGAAGCGTCAGACGATCCCGTCAAAATCCCCCTGATCTTGATAGTGGGGGACAACAAGGGGAATGTCCCGCGGGGCCGTGACAGGATCGCGACGTTCACGGGGTCGCTGGTCGTCGGGCGGCGGGAGCCGACCCAGGGCGAGCCGGGGCAGTCGTCGCTCGTCCTGCCCGACCGGATGGTCTCCTCGCAGCACCTGGCGATCAGCCCGTCGTCGGACAACGAGAATTACGAGCTGACCGACCTCTCCAGCACGAACGGGACCGTCGTCGACGGGGAGCCGGTCGAGACGACCGTTCGGCTGCGCGACGGGGCGGTCGTCTTCGTGGGGTCGCACGTGCTGGTGTTTCGGATTACCTCCATGGCCCAGAAGGCGGCCATCGAGGCAGAGCTGACTCGGCCGTTCGGGCCGGTGGCCACGACCAACCCGGCGTTCGCGATGGTCTGCAAGAAGCTGCGGGCGCTGGCGATCGCGGGCGAGGAGATGTTGCTGACGGGCGAGACGGGCGTCGGCAAGGAGGTCTACGCCACGGCGATCCACCGCGCGAGCGAGCGGCCGGGGCGGTTCGTGGCCATCAACTGCGCGGCCATCCCGCGCGAGCTGGTCGAGACGGAGCTGTTCGGCTACGCGCGCGGCGCGCACTCGCAGGCGGCGATGGCCAAGCCGGGGATCATCGAGGAGGCGGAGAACGGGACGCTGTTCCTCGACGAGATCGGGGAGATGGTGCCCGAGCTGCAGACGAAGCTCTTGCGCTTCACGCAGGACCGGATGCTGGCGCCGGTGGGCGGGCTGCGCGCGCGGCGGCTCGAGACGCGCATCGTCGCCGCGACCAGCCGGACCGCGGCGCCGTCGCAGTCGGGGAGCCTCGGGCTGCGCGTCGATCTGGCGGCGCGGCTCGGCGCCGAGCCGATCCAGATCCCGCCGCTGCGCGAGCGGATCGAGGACCTCGGCGCGCTGGCGTCGTACCTCATGGCCGACCGGAACAAGCCGATCGATCTGCCGGCGTTCCAGGCGCTCTGTCTCTACCAGTGGCCGGGGAACGTGCGCGAGCTCGGGAAGGTGATGACGCAGGCGGAGGCGCTGGCGCGCGACGCCGAGAGGATCGGCGTCGAGCATCTGCCGGCGGCGATCCTCCAGGCGCCGAAGCTGAAGGCCGCGCAGGGACGGCGCAAATCGCGGCCGCCGCCGGACGCCGCCGAGCTCGAGGCACTAATCCGCCGCTTTCACGGCAACATGATGCGCGTGGCGCGCGAGCTCGACCGTAAGCCCGCGCTGGTCTACCGCTGGGCCAAGCGGTTCGGGCTGAACGCGGACGATTTTCGCACTAAAAAAGAGGCGTGATGCGCAGCGTGGATCGGTTTCGATTTTCGGTGATGAAACCCAAACGCTGATCGCGCGTTTCGCGTGTAACCAAATGGATGACCTCTCGCAGTTCCTGCGCCCCGCGGGCGGCGGCATTCACACCGTCAGCACCGGCCGCGTGGAGCGGGAAGCGCTGCAGAAAAAATTGTACGACGCGCGCGACGCGGCCGAGATCCAGGCGCGATGGCAGGCCGCGTTGGCCGCCGTCCCCACGGCCGAGGTGGCGATCGTCGGCATTCCGTCCGACTGCGGCGCGGGGCTGGCGCGCGGCGCGGCGTTCGGACCGGAGGCCGTGCGCGCCGCGTTGCTGCGCTTGGTTCCCGACTTCGCCGCGCGGGCGGCGCGCGCGGCGATCGTCGACGTCGGCGACGTCTTCTCGGTGCCGCAATTGTTGAGCGACGACATGCTGAGCGAAGCGCAGCTCCGGCGCACGCGCGCGGCGCTCTACGGGCCGTCGGCAGCCGACGCTGACTGGCCCGTGGCGCCGCTGACCATCGCGGAGCACGTCGTCGATCGGCTGCTCGCCGCGCGTCCGGGGCTGCGCATCTTCATGCTGGGCGGCGATCACTCCGTCGCCTGGCCGGTGGTGGCGGCGCTGAGCCGTCACGTCGACGAGCCCTGGGCGATCGTGCACGCCGACGCGCACACCGATCTGTTGCCCGAGCGGTTGGGCGTGCGGATCTGCTTCGCCACCTGGGCCTACCACGCCAACGAGCTCGTCGGGCGAGGCGGGCGGCTCGTGCAGGTGGGCGTGCGGACGTCCTCGCGCTCGAAGCAGCACTGGGAGTCGACGCTGGGCGTGAAGCAGTTCTGGGCCGCCGAGGCGCGAGAGCGCGGCGCCGCCGTCATCGACGAGGTGATCGCGCATTTGCAAGCGCTCGGCGTGCGACGGGTCTATCTCTCGAACGACATCGACGCCACCGACGGCGGCGACGCGCCGTCGACCGGCGCGCCCGAGCCCGACGGCCTGGCGCCGGATTTCGTGCGCGCGCTCATCACCCGGGTCGGGGCTGCGTTTGCGTTGCTCGGGGCCGACGTCGTCGAGGTGGCGCCGACCATCGGGAGCGCGGACGACGCCCGCCGCACAGCCGACGTCGCCGCCTCGTACATGCGCGCTTCGCTGGCGGCGCTGACGAGCTCGGCGATCTAACATAGGCGCATGACGCGCGAACCGGACGAGGGGGAAGAGGTGACCAGCGAGGTCGACCCGCGGGTCGAAGCGGCGTGGCAGGCGCTGGAGGCGGGTGACGTCGCCGAGGCGCGGCGGCGGGCGGCGGCGCTCGACGCCGGCTCGCCGGAGGCGCTGCTGCTCTTGGCCGCCTGCTTCCGGGAGGAGGGGGAGGACGCCGAGGCGGCGGCGGCGCTGCGCCGGGCGGCGGCGGCGGATCCCGAGTGGGCGACGCCGGAGCTGTGGCTGGCGGAGATCCTGGCCAGCGATCCCCAGGCGACCGAGGAGGCTCTCGACCACGCCGAGCGGGCGCTCGATCTCGCGGAGGAGGAGGGCGAGTACCTGTCGGCGGTGGCGCTCAAGGCGGGGCTCGAGGTGGAGCTGGGGGAGACGGAGGCGGCGAAGGAGACGCTCGACGATCTGCCGCCGCCGGAGGTGCGGCTCGACGATCTCGAGCTGGCGCTGGAGATCGCCGATCTGCACCTGGCGGTCGGCGATCCGGAGACGGCGCGGGCGCGGCTGCGCGTGCTGTGCGAGGCGAGCCCGGGCTCGGCCGACGCCTGGCACACGCTCGGCGCGGCGGCGGAGGAGCTGGGCGACGAGGAAGAGCAGCGCTCCGCCTGGAAGCGGGCCTGGACGCTCGACGCGGCCCCCGGCGCGGCCGACGCCGAGGGCGAGCGCCTCCCCGAGGCCGAGGTGGCCGCCGTCGCGGAGTCGGCGCTCGGGGAGCTCCCCGAGCGGGCGCGCGCGCTGCTGGAAGGGATCCCCATCGTGATCGCCGAGCTTCCGGCCGAGGCCGACGTCGACGCCGGCTTCGACCCGCGGGCGCTGGGGTTGTTCAGCGGGACGGCTTACGGCGACGCCGGGACCGGTCTCGGCGGACAGCCGGGGCTGACGCAGATCCTGCTGTTTCGCCGCAACCTCGAACGCGCCGCGCGCGACGAAGAGGAGCTGCGCGAGGAGATCCGGACCACCCTGCTGCACGAGACGGGGCACTTCTTCGGCCTCTCGGACGCCGCCCTGGACGAGCTCGGCCTGGGCTGAGGCGGCCGCCCGCCTTGACAACCCCGGGGGCGGTCAGCATGATGCGCGCCTCGAAAGGCGAAAGACGTGGCGAACATCAAGTCATCCGAGAAGGCAAACCGCCAGCGTATCCGGCGGACCGCGCGCAACGCGTCCCAGACGACGGCGATGCGCACGGCGATCAAGAAGCTCCGCGCCGCGATGGGGAGCAAGACCAGCAAGGATCTGACGCCGCTCCTCAAGGACGCGGTGCGCGCGATCGACCAGGCGGCCTCCAAGGGGGTCATCAAGAAGGGGACGGCCTCGCGGTCGGTCTCCCGCCTGACGGTCGCCGTCGCCGGCATCGCCGGCAAGTAGCTCGCGCCCGCCGCCTGGCGGCGACGCTCTTCTAGAGACTACTCCAGCCGCCGCCGATCCCGAGCGGGCGGCCGATGGCGAACCCGGCCGCGGGCCGGGCGCGCTTGTCGAGGACGCCCCAGAAGCCGACGGAGGGGCCGCGCGTCCAGAAGGCGTGCGGGTAGACGTTGAGGTGGATGAAGTAGTCGTCCACGTTGGTCACCTGCAGCGAAGCGAGCAGCGAGTTGCGCCGGTCGAGGAAGACGGCGGCGGTGGGGACGAAGCTGACCACGTTCTCCACGCTCTCGGTCGAGGTGTTGGTGAGGTGGATGGCCGCGCCGCCCGCCGAGGCGGAGATCGCGTACTCGTCGTCGAGGGCGAACGACAGCCCGCCGGTGGTCGCCTCGCCGAACCAGGCGAACAGCGACAGGCGGCGGTAGAAGGGGAGGGCCCACTTGGCGGCGAAGTAGTTCCCCACGTTGTGCAGCTCCCCCTTGGGCAGGGTGAACGACGGCTGCAGCGACCAGTCGGCGATCACGACCGTGTGGCTGAAGAAGCGGTTCGGCCAGTCGAAGCTGAACAGGATGATGCCGCCGATGTCGAACACCCAGATGTCGGCGATGCAGTCGGTGTTGAAGCCGACGAAGCCTTTGTTCTCCAGCGATTCGTTGACCAGGGCGGCCGCCATCAGCGTGAAGGCCGAGAAGACGCGGGGCGCGGGGACGTGATAGTCCTCGAACCACTCGGTGAGCGAGCTGTACGTCATCCCGCCGCCGATGAGGTGCAGGCTGTAGTTGGGCGTCCAGCGCGCGGTGCTCTGCGTGAACGAGAGCGGGAAGATCTCCTCGGTGAGGAAGGTCTTCCAGCCGTCGGCGGCGATGGCCGGGAACGGGTCGATGACGTTCTTCAGCACGTTGCGCGTGTTGGTCCGGTAGTCGAAGGTGAAGATGTTGCGTCCGGCGACGTGGTCCTGAAGGACGTCGTAGCCGCGGTTGACGAAGACCCAGAGCGGCCCGTACAGCGCCTGGGTGCCGTAGTCGTAGCCGAAGTAGAAGTAGCGCGGTTTGGTCGGCGGTGTCGCCGGGGACTGGCGCGCCGGTTCGGCGTCGGGAAGAGGCGCGGGCGGCGGCTCGTCGGCGCGGGCGGCGCGCCCGGCGGCGGCCAGAGCGAGGGCCATCAGCAGCGCGGCGAGGGCGGGGCGCATACGCGGGCGGGCTAGGCCGAGCTCTCGGCCAGGCGCTGCACGAGGCGCGAGAGGGCGATCTCGGGATCGAGCTTCGAGCTCTTGAGGTCGACGTCGGCGGTGTAGAGCCGCTCGAACGCGCGCTCGAGCGCGGCGCGCGACATCCGCCGCGCCGGGACCAGGACGTCGTCGAGGAAGTAGGGGTTGATGCCCACGCCGGCCGCGATCTCGTTGCGCCCGGCGCCGGCGGCGGCCAGCTCCTTGGCGCGCCAGACCTGTCGCAGGTGGCGCGCCAGCATGAACTGGATCCGCAGCGCCGGCTCGCGGTTGCGCAGCATGTTGGTGAGCAGCGCCAGCGAGCGCGTCACGTTGCCCGCGCCGATCGCCTTGGTCAGCTCGAAGATGCCGCGCTCGCGCGTCTCGGCCACCAGATCCTCGACGGCGTCGACGCCGATCGGCTTGCCGCCGGCGTAGAGCGCCAGCAGATCGAGCGCCTGGGACAGCCGGCCGAGGTCGGGCCCGGCCGCGGTGGCCAGCGCCTCGGCCGCGTCGGCCGCCAGCGTCACCTGGCGCGCGCGCGCCTCCGCCCGCAGCCAGCCGCCGAGCGCCTGGTCGCGCAGCGGCGCGAAGACGTGCAGGTAGCCGCGCTTCTTGAGCGCCTGGAAGGCCTTGAAGCGGACGTCCACCTTGTCGGCGACGAGCAGGAGGCAGGTCGCGGGGTTGGGGTCCTCGGCGTAGTCGGCGAGCGGCTCGAGGTCGGCCGCCTTCACCTCGTCGATGGCTTTGCCGACCACCAGCCGTCGCTTGGCCAGCATCGGCAGCGTGCGTGCGGTGCCGAGCGCCGCGCCGAGCCCCTTCTCCTTGAGGTCGAACACGTCCTGGTTGAACGCGGCCGCGGCGCCCGCCTCGGCCAGCACGGCCGCGCGGATGGCGGCGGCGGCCGCGTCGACCAGGTAGCGCTCGCCGGAGAGACAGTAGATCGGCGCGATCTCGCCGCGGGCGACGGCGGCGGCGATGTCGGGCTGAGGCGGCGCGGGAGCCACGTCCCCGTTGTACTACACTGCGGCGGCACCACAATGCGCATCGCTACGCCCCTCCTCGACTGGTACGACCGGACCAGGCGCGACCTGCCGTGGCGGCGCGATCCCTCGCCGTACAAGACGCTCGTCTCCGAGCTGATGCTGCAGCAGACGACCGTCGCCACGGTCATCCCCTACTTCGAACGCTTCCTGGCGCGGTTCCCGACGCTGGCGTCGCTCGGCGCCGCGAACGAGGAGGAGGTGACGGCGCTCTGGTCGGGCCTCGGCTACTACGCGCGGGCCCGCAACCTGCGGCGGGCCGCCGCGGCCGCCCTGGCCGAGCACGGCGGCGCCCTGCCGCGCACCGAGGCTGCGCTCGGCGGGCTGCCCGGCCTCGGCCCGTACACGGCGGCCGCCGTGGCGGCGATCGCCTTCGGGGCGCGGACGTTCGCGCTCGACGGCAACGGCGCGCGCGTGATGGCCCGGTTGGGCGGCGTCGCCGAGTCGATCGATCTGCCCGCCACGCGCGTCCGGCTGCGGGCGGCCGGCACCCGCCAGGTCCCCCGCGCTCGCCCCGGTGACTTCACGCAGGCGGTGATGGAGCTGGGCGCGACCGTCTGCACGCCGCGCGCTCCGCGTTGCGGCGATTGCCCGCTGCGCGCCGCCTGCGCCGCGTTCGCCGCCGGGAAGGTCGACGAGATCCCGCGGCGCTCGCGGAAGCCCGCGCGGCCGGTGGTGCGCGTCGCCTCGGCCTGCCTGACCGACGGCGCGCGCGTGTTGCTGGTGAAACGGGCCGAGGGGCTCCTGGCCGGGACCTGGGCGCTTCCCGAGGCGGCGGTGGCGTCCGGCTCGCCCCGCGCCGTGGCCCGGCGGCTGGCGCTCGCCGCGGGCGCGCGGCCGGCGAAGGTCGAACACCGGGGCGCGGTCCGGCACGTCTTCACCCATCGCGACGTGACCGCGGAGGTATTTCGGATCGAGGTCGCCCGCGCCGGGCGCGCGGGTGCAGGTCGCAGGTGGGTGTCGGTCAGCGCGCTGGCCGAGCTGGGGGTGTCGACCTTCACGCGGAAGACGGTGGCCCTGGGGCTCTCCCCAAAACGAGACAACGCGCGGCTTCGGTCGTAGAAAGAGGCGTGGTGCGACTCGCGGTCTACGCTCTCTTGCTCTTTGCCGCCTGCGCGGCCTCGGGGCAGACCGCGCCCGCGCTTCCGGGGACCTACGGCTCGGGCGAGCCGCTGCCCGCGCCGGTGGTACCCGAGCCGGGGAAGCCACCCACCACGCAGAACGGCCCGGAGCTGCCGGCGGGCGCCACCAACGATCCGGGCGGCGACGCCGACTTCGCCGCCGCCAAGGCGCGCTTCGACGCCGGTGACGCGGCGGGGGCGCGCCCGCTGCTGGAGGCCTTCCACGATCACCACCCGCAGCACCCGGCCCGCCCGGCCGCGGATCTCATGCTCGCGCGGCTGGCCCTGGCGCGGGGCGACGCCGAGACGGCGCGCGGGCTGCTCGAGCCCTGGACCTCGCCACCGCCCGACGAGGGGACGGGGTCGAGCGCCCGCTACTACCTCGGCCTGGCGTTCGTGCGGCTGGGTCAGTTCGCCCGCGCACGCGAGCTCCTGCTGCCCTTCCTGCCGCCCGCCGGCGCCGCCGGGCCGGGCGACGACGCGCTCTGCGAGCTGCGGGGCGCGCTGGCCGAGGCGACCGCCGGCGTCGGCGAGCTCCCCGCCGCCATCGAGCTGTGGGACGCGTACGCCCGCGGCGGTCGCGAGCCGGAGCAGGCCTACGCGCGCGAGCGCATCACCGCTTTGGCCGGCAAGCTCGGCCCCGATGCGCTGGTGCAGACCTTCCGCTCGGCGCCCCCGAAGGGGTTGGTGCGCGCGCTCCTGGCCGGGCCGGCCGCCGGAGCGCTCCGCGCGCGCGGTGACGCCGCGGGAGCGAAGGAGATCGCCTCCGAAGGGGCCGACGCGCGGCAGGCGGTCGGGCTCGATTCGCCCTCGGGGCGCGGCTCGAGCGCCGGCGATCCGGGGCGTCTCGGCCTCGAGCTGGCGCTCTCGGGCAAGTTCCAGCCGGTCGGCGAGGCGGCGCTGCGGGCGGCCATGCTGGCGACCGGGGCCCCGGCAGCGCCGGCCATGCAGCTCGACCTGCGCGATCCCGGCGCCGATCGGATCCGGGCCCAGCAGCGGCTGGACGATCTCGCGGCCGACGCCGTCATCGGCGTGGTGATGGCCTTCGATCTGCGCGACGAACGCGGAGGGGCTCCGCTCAGCGCGGCGGACGGCATGCCGCTTCTGATGCTCGACAACGACGCGGCCGCGGCGCTGCCGCCGTCGGCGTTCATGCTGGTCCACTCGTCCGCGGCGCGGGCGGCGGCGCTGGCCCGCACGGCGTTGAACCTGGGCGCGCGCAGCTTCGCGCTGGTCGGCCCCGACACGTCGGTGGGAAAGGCGCTGCGGAGCGCCTTCAAACAAGCGGTCACGGAGGCCGGCGGCCACGTCGCCGCCGACGCCAGCTATCCGCCGGGGTCGACGTCGTTCACCGGCGTGGTGGCGACCATCAAGAGGGCGCAGCCGCAGGTGGTGTTCGTGGCCGACGGCGCGGATCGGCTGGAGCTGATCGCCCCCGCGCTGGCGGCGGCCGATCTCTGGGCGGCCCCCTGGGGGGCCCCCCGCCCGGCGGGAGCGCCCGGCAAGCCGCGTCCGCGCAATGTTCTCCTGCTCTCGACGGCGGCCGATCTCTCGCCGCGCCTCCTGCAGAGCTCGGGGCGCTACGTTCAGGGGGCGCTGCTGGCACCAGGCTTCTACGCGGGCGCCGACGATCCGCGGGCGCGCGCCTTCGTCGACGCGTACCGGGCCGCCTACGGGCAAGACCCGCACGCCACCGAGGCCTACGCCTACGACGGGGTGAACGCCATCCGCGCCGCGCTCGCGGCCGGCGCCAAGACGCGCGGCGATCTGCTCCACGCGCTCGCCGAGGGGACGTTCCAGGGGTTGACGGGGTTGCTCCGGTTCGGGGCCGCCCACGAGCGGGCCGACGCGCCCGTCGTCTACGTCGTCGACGGCGCCGACATCAAGCCGCTGCCGTCGAGTAAAGGACCCTGACAGGGTCCTTTAGATCCCCGCGCGACGAGCACCGCCGGGCAGAGCCCGTCGGCGCTCAACGCGTGTCGCAGGGGATGGTCAGCCAGCCCGCGCGGCCATCGTAGCGCGAGTCGGCGCGCCGCGAGAGCATCGCCGGGATGCCGAGGGCGCGGGCGGCCTGCTGGAAGGCGGCGCCGCCGCCCACCACGTGATCGAGGTAGCGGAGGCAGGTCCGCTCGGCCACCTTGCGGAGGAGATCGGCGAGCAGCTCCTTTCGGCGGCCGAGGGGGACTGCGCGCAGGTCGTGGCCGTCGAGATAGGCGAGGTCGAACAGGTAGTAGGTGAGGGTGGCGGGGCCCTCGCCGTCGAGCGTGCGGGCGAGCGCCTGGGGGTCGGCGTGGCCGTCGGGGGCGACCGCGGTGAGGACACCGTCCACGAGCAGGGTGGCCGACGGAACCAGACGGACGGCGTCGGCGACCGCCTGCCGTTTGCGGGCAGCCGCGGTCGCCAGCGCCGCGCCGGTCGGCCCGAAGAGCCGGACCTCCCCATTTTCGGTTCGGGCCAGGAGTCGCTCGCCGGGGATGGCCATCTCGTGCAGCCAGTCGTCGCCGGCCGGAGGCGCCTTTCGGGCGGCTGCCTTGGGCGGCACGACCTTCGCTGGAAGGGGAGCGCGCTTGGCGCCCGCCACGTCGCTCAGGTCGATCTGAGCGCGGTTCGAGTGCCAGACGTGGGAGCGGTCGGCGGCGATCTCCTCCAGCGTTCGCCGGGTGGCCACGCTCTCCGGACGATCGTCGGTGATGATGCCGGCTGCCTCGTCGCGGACCTCGGCGTCGCGTTCTTTGATCAGCAGCCAGCTCCGGCCGTCGTCCTCGCCGCGGCGCGCGCCGCGCGGCTTGAGGCGAATCAGCGCGAATCCGCCCTGAAGCTTGGTGCCCTTCAAGCGAAACTTGAGGTTCCCGGCGGCGAGCTCCTGGTGCGGGTCGCCCTCCAGCGGCTCCCAGGTCCCGCGGTCCCACAGAAGGACGGTCCCGCCGCCGTACTGGCCCTGGGGGATGATCCCCTCGAAGTCGGCGTAGGCCATCGGGTGGTCCTCGGTCCGCATCGCCAGCCGCTTGACCTTGGGGTCGAGGCTCGGCCCCTTGGGGACCGACCAGCTCTTGAGCACCCCCTCGAGCTCCAGCCGGAAGTCGTAGTGGAGGCGGGTGGCGGCGTGCTTCTGGATCACGAACTGGCGCGCCCGCAGGGCCGCGGGTTTGCCAGCGGCCGGCGCGGCCTCGCCCGGCGGCTCACGGGTGATCGTGAAATTGCGCTTCCGGTTGTATTCGTCGAGCCCCATGCGGTCCCACCACGTCTGGCTGTCCCGTCTATGTTAATAACCCTGCTCATGCGGATGTCCCAGACCCTCATTCCCACCCTCAAGGAAGCCCCCTCGGAGGCGGAGGTCCCGTCGCACATCTTCATGGTGCGCGGCGGCTATCTGCGGAAAGTGGCGGCCGGCGTCTACTCGTTCCTGCCGCTCGGCTGGCGCGTGGTGAAGAAGGTGGAGAAGATCATCCGCGAGGAGCTGGACCGCGCAGGCTGCTCCGAGGTCTTCCTGCCGGCCGTCATCCCCGCCGAGCTCTGGCAGGAGTCGGGGCGCTGGGAAAAGTACGGCGCGCAGCTGCTCCGGTTCAAGGACCGCAAGGGAGCGGACTTCGTGATCGGCCCGACCCACGAGGAGGTCATCTGCGCGCTGGTGCGCAGCGACGTCCGCAGCTGGCGCCAGCTGCCGCTCAACCTCTACCAGATCCAGACCAAGTTCCGCGACGAGCTGCGGCCGCGCGCCGGCCTCATGCGCGGGCGCGAGTTCATCATGAAGGACGGCTACTCGTTCCACGTCGACGAGGCCGACACCGAGCGCGAGTACAAGAAGATGTACGACACCTATTCGCGCATCTTCACCCGCTGCGGGCTGGCCTTCCGGGCGGTGGAGGCGGACACGGGGAACATCGGCGGCTCGGCGTCGCACGAGTTCCAGGTGCTGACCGAGACGGGCGAGGACGCGCTGGTCGCCTGCGACAGCTGCGACTACGCGGCGAACGTCGAGCAGGCGGTGGCGCGGCAGGTGGCGGTCAAGCCGAACCCCTCGCAACCGGTGAAAAAAGTCGCGACCCCCGGAAAGCACAGCATCGCCGACGTCTCCGGCTTCTTCGGCGTTCCGCCCGAGAAGCTGGTGAAGACGCTCATCTACCTCTGCAACGGCCGGCCGGTGGCGGTCATGGTCCGGGGCGACCGCGAGGTCAACGAGATCAAGCTCGGCAGGGCGGCCGGCGCCGACACGCTGGCGCTGGCCGGTGAGGCGGCGGTCAGGGAGGTCACCGGCGCGCCGGTCGGCTTCGCCGGGCCGGTGGGGCTGAAGATGGCGGTGCCGGTCTACGTCGACGTCGAGGTGGCCTCGCTGTCGGACTTCATCGTCGGCGCCAACGAGAACGACGCCCACCTCACGGGCGTGAACGTCGACCGGGACTTCAAGCCGACGGCGGTCGGCGACTACCGGATGGCCGCCGCCGGCGACGCCTGCGCCCGCTGCGACAACGGGCGCCTCAAGGCCTACCGCGGGATCGAGGTGGGCCAGGTCTTCTTCCTGGGAACGAAGTACTCGAAGCCGATGGGGGTGACGTTCCTCGACGTCGACGGCCAGGAGAAGCCCGCGGTGATGGGGACCTACGGCATCGGCGTCACGCGCATCGTCGCCTCGGCGATCGAGCAGAACCACGACAAGGACGGGATCGTCTGGCCGGTGCCGCTGGCGCCGTTCGAGGTGGCGCTGCTCGAGCTGCAGCAGGACGACGACAAGGTGCTCGCCACGGCGAAGCGGCTCTACGAGGGGCTGACGGCGGCGGGGATCGAGGTCCTCTTCGACGACCGCGACGAGCGGGCCGGCGTGAAGTTCAAGGACGCCGACCTGATCGGGATCCCGTTCCGGCTGGCGGTCGGCAAGAAGGGGGTGGCCGAGGGGATCGTCGAGCTCAAGCGGCGCAACGGCAGCGAGGTCCGCAAACTGAAGCTCGACGAGGCGGTGAAGATCGTCGCCGCCGAGGTTCAGGCGGAGCGCAAGTGATGGCTCCGGCGACGCGGTCGGCGCACATCCCGTCGCGCGAGCGGGTCATCGTGGCGCTCGACGTCCCCGACTGCGGGACGCTGGGCAAGCTCCTCGATCGTCTGGACGGGCGCCCGGCCTTCTACAAAGTTGGCCTCGAGCTGTTCGTCGCCGAGGGGGAGCGCGCGGTCGAGCTGGTGCGCGCGCGCGGCGGCAAGGTCTTCCTCGACCTCAAGCTGCACGACATCCCCGAGACGGTGGCGCGCGCGGTCGCCTCGGCGGCGCGCGTGCAGGCCGACCTGCTCACGCTGCACACCTCCGGCGGCTACGAGATGCTGGCGCGCGCGGCGCAGGCGGCGGCCGGGAAGGTGAAGCTGCTCGGCGTGACGGTCCTGACCAGTCTGGCCGAGGACGATCTGCGCGCCGAGGGGGTGGAGCAGACCATTGCCGAGATGGTCCGCGCGCGCGCCCGGATCGCGGCGCGCGCCGGGATCGACGGCCTCGTCTGCTCGCCGCACGAGATCGAGGCGGCCCACGGCGCCGCGCCGGGCCTGCTGATCGTCGTGCCGGGAATCCGGCCGGCCGCCGCGCCGGGGGCCAGCAAGAAAGACGACCAGAAGCGGGTCGCCACCGCCGGCCAGGCGATCACCAACGGGGCGGACTACCTGGTCGTCGGGCGCCCGGTGCGCGACGCCCCCGATCCGGCGGCGGCGTTCGAAGAGCTGGTCCGCGAAGTCGAAGCCGGCGTGTGAGCGACGCCGAACGAGACGAGCGCATCATCTTCGGCGTCCGGCCGGTCGACGAGCTGGTGCGCGCGCGGCCGCGCGAGGTGAGCGTCCTCTACCTCGCCGAGGGGACGCGCTCGCCGGAGATCGAGCGCGTCGTCCAGGCGGCCAAGGAGCGCGGCATCGCCGTCGAGACCCGCCCGCGCCGCCTGGTCGCCGAGATGGCCGGCGGCGCGGTGCACCAGGGGTTGGTCGCCGTGACCGGGCGCTTTCGCTACGCGACGATCGACGACATCCTCGCCGCAGCGACCGCGGCCGGCGCGCCGCCGCTGGTGGTGCTGCTCGACGGGATCACCGATCCGCACAACCTGGGGGCCATCGTCCGCAGCGCCGAGGTGCTGGGCGCGCACGGGGTGGTGATCCCGGCGCGGGGCGCCGCGCCGGTCACGGCCGGCGCGGTGAAGGCCTCGGCGGGCGCGACCGAGCGGGTGCGCATCGCCGAGGTGCAGAACCTGCTGCGCATCATCGACTACCTGCGCGAGCGCGGTCTGCGCGTGCTCGGCGCGGGCGCCGGTGACGGCGAGCGGCTCGACAAGGTCGACCTGGCCGGTCCCGTCGGTCTCGTCGTCGGCGCCGAAGGGAAGGGGATGCGCGAGGCGGTGGCCCGTCGCTGCACGGGCCTCTTCCACATCCCGCAGCGCGGGAGCGTCTCGTCGCTCAATGCCTCCGTCGCCGCCGCCATCGCCCTCTACGAGGCCGCCCGCCAGCGCGGGTGGTAGACTGAGCTCGCAACCGCAAACAGTCTTGGGTCGGCAACCGAGGAAATGGGAGCGGTCATGACCAACCTGAAGTTGTGGAACAGCGCTGATATCGACAACGCCGCATCCGGCCTCATCAAGCCCGAGGACGTTCGCAAACAGGAGGTCGAGGCGATGGTCGATACTGGCGCCACGACCGTGGTTATTCCGATCGACGTCTGTCGCCGCCTCGGATTGCGTCCGTTCCGGACTACGCAAGTGGAGCTGGCTGATGGCAGCCTCTGCGAGATGACCTACTTTCGTAGTGTTTGGATCGAGATCCTGGGCCGTGGGATGAGCTGCGACGTGCTGGCGGCGCCCGAAGGGACCACTCCCCTCATCGGACAGATTCCGCTCGAGGGACTGGATCTCGTCATCGATCCGCGGTCGCGTGAGGTCCGCCCGAACCCGGAGCATCCGGACGGCCCGCTCTACTACGCCAAGCGCGCGGCCTGATGCCCATCTGGCGGAAAACCTGGGGCTGCTGCTAAACTCCGCGCCCCGGAGGTTCGAAGAAGCAGATGTCGTCACGTATCCCTGTCGCCGTGGTGGGTGCCACCGGCCTGGCCGGACAACAATTCCTGGCCTCGCTGGCCGGACACCCGATGTTCGAGATCCGCAAGCTGGCGGCGTCGAGCCGCTCGGCGGGCAAGAAGTTCGCCGAGGCGGTGAAGGACGACAAGGGGGCCTCGAAGTGGCACTGCAGCGAGCCGCTGTCGGCCGAGCACGCGGGCATCACCGTCGAAGACTCGGCGCACCTGACCACCGAGGGCGTGCGGCTGGTGTTCTCCGCCGTCGAGGCCGACGTGGCCAAGGAGCTCGAGCCGCGCTGCGCGGCCGACATCCCGGTCATCTCCACCGCCAGCGCCTTCCGCTACGAGCCCGACGTGCCGGTGTTTCTCCCCGGCGTCAACTGGGATCATGCCGCGCTCATCGATGTCCAGCGCAAGAAGCGCGGCTGGAAGGGGTTCGTCTCGCCCGGCCCGAACTGCACGACGGTCGGCCTGGCCATGACGCTGAAGCCGCTCGACGACGCGTTCGGCGTCTCGCGCGTCATCATGACCTCGATGCAGGCGCTCTCCGGCGCCGGCCGCTCGCCGGGCGTCTCGGCGATGGACATCCTCGACAACATCGTCCCCTACATCCCCAAGGAAGAAGAGAAGGTCGAAACCGAGACCCACAAGATCCTCGGCAAGCTCGCGGGCGACAAGATCGTCCCCGCGCCGGTGGCGGTCTCCTGCACCTGTACGCGCGTCAACGTCATGGAGGGGCACACCGAGTCGGTGTTCGTCGAGCTGAAGAAGAAGGCGGGCCTCGACGAGGTCAAGGCGGCCTGGCGTGAGTTCGGCGCCGAGCTGGCCGCGCTGGAGCTGCCGTCGGCCCCCAAGCACCTCATCTCGGTGAGCGACGACCCGTTCCGCCCGCAGGTCCGCCTCGACCGCGACACCGAGGGGGGGATGTCGACCGTCGTGGGCCGCCTGCGCCAGGACCCGGTCCTGCAGAACGGCATCAAGTACCTGCTCGTCTCGCACAACACGCGGATGGGCGCGGCGCGCGGGGCCATCCTGGTCGCCGAGTACCTGACGAAGAAGGGCTACATCAAGTAGTCGGCGTCCGGGCCGGGCGCGTTCAGCGCGCGCCGGCCTGGCTCGCCTTCTCCTGCGCCAGATCCCGCCGGCGGCGCGCGGAAACGTCCCCGGGATCGCGTGCCACGGCGGCGTTGTATTCTCGCAGCGCTTCCCGGTAGCGCTCGAGGTGGAAGTAGACGTCGCCGACCAGCAGGCGCCCGTTGATCTCGGCGCCGGCGGCGATCGCCTGGCGACCCCGGCGGATCGCTTCCTGGTAGTCGCCGCGATCGAACGCCGACTGCCCGCGGTTCAGGATCTCGGTCGTGTCGGCGAGCGAGGCCGGCGGAAGGGCGGCCGCGGTCGTCGTGCCCTTCGACGGCCGCGGGTCCGACGGCGTGGCCGGTGAGGCGCGATGGGCGGCCGCGCGCAACGTCGCCGGCTCCGGATCTGCCGTCATCGCGCGTCGCGATGCGACAGCCAGAACCTTGTGAGGCTCGTCGTCGCCGGCGCCGGCCGCGGCCGGCGGAGGGGTGAGCACGGAGGTGGGCGCCGCACCCGGGACAATCGGCGCGGGTGCCGGCAGGCGCGGCGGCGCAACGGCGGCGACCGCGGGCGGGCGCGCGTCGGCCGAGGTCCCTTTCAAGAGACGTATCCCGGCGACCGCACCGGCCAGGAGCAGCACCACCGCAGCGGCGGCCAGGCCTCCGAGCCGCAGGCGGTGGACCGGCGCCGTCGTCGTCCCGGTCACCGGCTGGGCGACCGCCGTTTCGGCGCTCCCCAGCGGACGCCGCGGCGAGGTGAGCGAGCGCGCGGGCCCGCGCACCGGTGAGGGCGCCCCTTCGGCCGTGGTGAGGCAAGCGAGGATCTGCTCTTTGAGCGCCGTCATCGACCAGTGGCGCTCGCCCGGCGCGCGCGCCAGGGCGCGCATGACCAGCTTCTGCACGTCGCGCGGAATGTCCGGGCGGAGCTCGCCGATCGGGCGCGGGTCCTCGGACGCCTTGCGCTGCAGCACCTCGATCGCGTCGTCGCCCACGCAGGGGGGCGTGGTGGTGAGCATCTCGTAGAGCAGACCGCCGACCGCGTAGACGTCCGTCAGCACGTCGGCCGCCTTGCCGGCCGCCTGCTCGGGCGCCATGTAGGCCGGCGTGCCGATGGCCACGTCGGGCCGGGTCAGCGCCGCGCCGACGGCCAGGTCGAGGTCCTTGGAGATGCCGAAGTCGAGCACCTTGACGAAGTCTTCCTGGTCGCTGCGGTTGACCAGCATGACGTTGGCCGGCTTGAGGTCACGGTGGATCACGTCGGCGGCGTGCGCCGCCTCGAGCGCCCGGGCGATCTGCGCCGCGATCAGCAGCGCCCGTTCGACCGGTAGCGGCCCGTTGTCCGCGATCAGCTCCTCGAGGCCGACGCCGTCGAGGAACTCCATCACGAAGTAGAACGCGCCGTCGGGCGTGCTCCCCGAGTCGGTCACGTCGACGATGTTGGGGTGGCCGATCTTGGAGGCGGCGCGCGCCTCGCGCCTGAACCGCTCGACCAGATCGGCGGCGTGGTGGAAGCGCGCGTGCAGGACCTTGATGGCCACCCGCCGGCCGATGTCGATGTGCTGGCCCTCGTAGACCCGCCCCATCGCCCCCTCGCCGCACAGCCGCCGGATGTGGTAGCGGCCGCCGAGGGTGGTGCCGATGCGGGGGTCGGTCCCGTCCCGCGGCTCCTCGGCCGGCGTGTGCGGACCGGAGGGGCGGGCGCCGATCGCGCCCGAGAGCATCGAGCGCGACGCCGTGATGAGCCGCTCGCGCTCCTGCTTCTCGGCGCGGACGTCGTCGGCAAACAGCGGCCGCAGGAAGCCCGCCAGGCGGTCGGCGTCGGTCTTGGGTGCCGTCTCGGCCAGGAAGCCGGCCAGGTCGGCGCGCAGGAGCTCGGCGTTCGGGTAGCGGTCCTCGCGCTCGGCCGCCAGCGCGCGCATGACGATCCGGTCGAGCTCGGGCGGCACGCGGCTGGTGATCTTCGAGGGCGGCACCACCTCGGGGTTTCGGGCGCGCGCCATGGCGTCGGGGTTCGGCTGGTCCTTGGGGCTGGCGATGGGGAAGAGCTGCCGCCCGGTGAGAAGCTCCCAGAGCAGGATCCCGGCCGCGTAGATGTCGACGCGCCCGTCGAGCGGGTGGCGCCGCGCCTGCTCCGGCGAGAGATACGACAGCTTGCCGTAGACGATCCCCGGCGTCGTCCGCTCCATCTTGAGGATCGACATCGCCAGGCCGAAGTCGGTCAGCTTCACCTCGCCCGTGTGCGACAGCAGCACGTTGGCCGGCGAGACGTCCCGGTGCACCAGCTTCAGATCCTCGAAGGCGTGGGCGTAGACCAGCGCGCGCGCGACCTCCTTGAGGATGTAGACCGAGATGTCGACGGGGAAGGGGACGCGCTTCTCGGCGCAGCGGTTCCAGGTGGCGAGCAGGTCCTTGCCGTCGACGTACTCCATGGCCAGGAAGATCTGGCCCCCCTCCATCCCGGCGTCGAACACGCTGACCATGTTCCCGTGCGCCAGCCGCAGCGCGACCAGCGCCTCGTCGCGGAACCGGCGCGCGTTCTCCGAGGCGACCAGCTCGGGGATCACCTGCTTGATCACGCAGAGCTTCTCCAGGCCGGCCGCGCCGGTGAGCGCCAAGTAGAGCTGGCCCATCCCGCCGCGCGCCAGCGGCTTGAGCAGCACGTACTTGTCGAATCGGCGTGGAAACCCGCCCGGTCCCGTCACGGGCGGCATTTTACCTTGCGTCGCGTTTCAATGAGACGTGACATATTCGGCCAGGATGGACGAAAGGATGGACGGGTCGATCGACCAATTGGGGACCGGGCCGGCCGAGGCGGCGACCGCCGCGCTGGCGGGGCGCCGGGTCGTCCTCGGGGTGAGCGGCGGAATCGCCGCCTACAAGGCCGCCGAGCTCTGCCGCTTGCTGGTCAAGGCCGGCGCGACGGTGCGGGTGGTCATGACCGACGCCGCGACGCAGTTCATCACGCCGCTCACCATGCAGACGCTCTCCGGGGCGCCCGTCGCCCGCGAGCTGTTCGACCTCGGCAGCGAGGCCGACATCGGCCACATCCGGCTGGCCGACGAGGCGGATCTGGTGGTCGTCGCGCCGGCGACGGCCGACGCCATCGCGCGCCTCGCCGCCGGGATGGCCAACGATCTCCTGACCGCGGTGGTGCTGGCCAGCAAGGCGCCTCTCCTGCTGGCGCCGGCCATGAACGTGAACATGTGGCAGAACCCGCTCACCCAGGCCAATTTGAGACGGCTGCTCGGCCCGGCGGGCGGCGGCCGTGTCTCGACGGTCGGCCCCGACAGCGGCGAGCTGGCCTGCGGATGGATCGGCGCCGGGCGGCTCATCGAGCCGGCCGAGATCGCGGCCGCGGCCGCGCGCCTCCTGGCGCCGCGCGATCTGGCGGGGCGGCGGGTGGTGGTGGCGGCCGGGCCGACGCGCGAGCCGATCGATGACGTCCGTTTCCTCGGCAACCGCTCCTCGGGGAAGATGGGGGCCGCGCTGGCGGCCTCGGCGGCGGCGCGCGGCGCGGCGGTGACGCTCCTGGCGGGCCCGGGGACGCCGGTTGTCGGCGGAGCGGTGACACGGGTGGACGTCGAGACGGCGGCCGACCTCGAGGCGGCGCTCGCCGCGGCGACACCCGGCGCCGACGCGGTGGTCATGGCCGCGGCCGTCGCCGACTTCCGGCCGCGCGCGCGGGCGGCCGGGAAGCTGTCGCGGCGGGCGGCGGGCGGCGACCTGACGCTGGAGCTGACGCCGGTCCCCGATCTGCTGGCCGGCGTGGCGCGCGCCCGGCAGAACGGGAGGCCTTTCCTCATCGGCTTCGCGGCCGAGCTGCAGGGGGGCGACGCGCTGGCCGCGCGGGCAGCCAGCAAGCTCTCCGAGAAGGGGTGCGACGCGATCGTGGCCAACGACGTGAGCGCCCCGGGGATCGGCTTCGACGCCGACGACAACGCGGTCATGGTGCTGTTCGCCGACGGGGCGCGCACCGAGCTCCCGCGGGCTGCCAAGCGGATGATCGCCGATCGGCTCTGGGGGCTGTTCGCGCCGCGCCTGCCGCCCCGGGACGCCGGCCCGGGGAGCGGAGCTCATGCCTGACGCGCGGCTCAAGAGCTACGCCCAGCAGGCGGTGCGCCACCTCGCGGGCGCCGGGAGCGTCATGGTGGCCCGCCAGGCGACCGCGGGCGCGCACGCCGGGCACGTGACCCCCTGGCCGGGCGCTCCCGATCCCGACTTCCACGCCACGCTGGCCGCGGTCTGGATCTGGGCCCGCCACCAGCGCCTGTCGGGGGTCGAGAAGTTCACCGCCGCGCGGCGCGAGGCCTGGACATTCCTCGTCGACGCGGCGGAGCGTTTCGTTCCCGATGCCATCGACAGCGCCAGCGACGACGAGGCGGCCTACGACTGCGCCATGGTGCTGTGGGCGGTCAGCGCCGAGCACGCGCTCGGGAGGGTCGATCCGGAGCGACAGGCGATCGCGGACCGGGCGGCTCGCGTGCTGTCGATGCACCTCGGAGCGCTCGACGACCTTTCTGGGCGCGAGTTCCGCGACCCGGGCTTTCTGGCCCTGGCCCTCATCGAATACGCCCGGGCGCTCGACGATCGCGGGCTCCTGGCCAGCGGCCGCAAGTTCGTGGAGCGGGCGTTCGGCATGAAAGCGCCGCCCGCATTTTCGGCAGAGCCGGCGCCACCTGGTGGGCTGTTCGATTTCTCGTCGACCACCGCGACGCGCATCCTGGCGGTCATCGCGGCCGAGGGGAACACCCCCTTCGTCGGCGCCTGGCTGCGCGAGCGGATCGCGGCCGGCGCTCCCCGTGATTTTTTGCCCCGGCGCCTCGACGAGAACAGCTGGAATGCCTGCGCCGCCTGGGCGCTGGGGAGGGCCTACGTGATCGCGACGGATCCGGTGTTTCTCGAGGCGTACACGACGATCGTCGACGAGATCGAGCGGCGCGACACCGACCACGACGGCGCGCTCGGGCGCGACAAGACGGTGCGGGTCGCCGAGGTGCTGCCGACCTTCTATTACGCGCTGGCGGTCGACGCCCTGGTGACCCCGGAGAGCGCGAGCCAGTCGCGAGCCGACGCCGGAGGCGCGCATGGCGGGTGAGGGGGAAGGCGCGCGCGAGGAGCTGCGGGCCGTGGTGGCCCAGATTCGGACCAACCTCACGATGCGGGGGCGCTCGGGCCTCCTGGGGGTCTCGATGAAACCAACGGCCAAGAAACCCCTCAGCGCGGCCCCGGCGACGGTCGTCTCGCCGCCGCCGCCCGGGCCGGCGAGCGCCTCGCCGGCGCCCGCGGATGACGAGGACGCGGGGGCCCCGCGCGGGCGGGCGGGCCTTCAGCTGGTCCGGGACGAGCTCGGCGACTGCCAGCGCTGCAAGCTGGCGCCGAGCCGCCAGAACCTGGTCTTCGGCGTGGGAAACCCCGACGCCGACCTGGTCTTCGTGGGCGAGGCGCCGGGGGCCGACGAAGACGCGCAGGGGGAGCCGTTCGTCGGCAAGGCCGGGCAGCTCCTCACCAAGATGATCGAGGCGATGGGTTACGCGCGCGGCGACGTCTACATCTGCAACGTCCTCAAGTGCCGCCCGCCCGGCAACCGCAACCCCGAGCCGGATGAGGTGGCCGCCTGCGAGCCGTTCTTGAAGAAGCAGCTCGGCGCCATCCGTCCGCGCATGATCGTGGCGCTCGGCAAGTTCGCGGTGCAGTGCCTGCTGCGCGACGATTCGCCCATCAGCCGACTGCGCGGCAACTTTCGGACCTACGAGGGGATCCCGCTCATGCCGACCTTCCACCCGGCGTACCTCCTGCGCGATCCCAGCAAGAAGAAGCTGGCCTGGGACGACCTCAAGGCGGTGAACGCCGCGCTGGCCCGGGTCGGGATCTCGCCTCCGAACCCGCCCGCGGGGTGATCCCGGCGGCGGGCCGGTCCGCAAACGCGATTGATGGAAATTCGTGTACCATGCGTGCCGCATGCCCCTCCGTACGGTTCGAGGTGTCGCGCTCTGCGGCGCTCTCGCGGCGGTGTTGGTGGCGGGTTGTGGCGGTTCGCCCGAAGAGCTCTATGAGCGTGGCCAGGCGTCCTTCAAGCACCACAAGCTCGACGCGGCGGTGGCCGATCTGGAGGCCTTCGCCGGCAAGAGCTGCGGCCCGGCCGGCGCCCCCCAGCACTGCCGGCAGGCCTACCTGACGCTGGGACACGTCTACGAGAAGCGCGACGCGACGGCCAAGGCCTGCGTCGCCTATGACGAGGCGCTGACCTTCGGCCCGCACGCGGGCGACGAGGCGATTCAGAGCGACCGCGAGCGGATGAAGGAGGCACTCGGCGCCGCGCAGCAGAAGGCGACGGCCCAGGCGCCGGTCGTCATCCGCTACCGCGACGAGGTGACCGAGGAGTACAGCCCGCGCTCGGTGGTGATCTCGCTCGATTTCGAGCCGGTGGTCACCAGGGACAAGGACGTGGCGGAGCTGCACAGCCCGGACTTCCGCAAGCTTTGGAGCGGCTCGGTCGCTGCCGGCGAGCACGTGCTGGGAATCGACCTGGCGCACGACTGCGCCCCCGGCAGCGGCGCGAAATGTGCGCGCTCGCGCCTGCACAAGACCTGGCCCTTCACGGCGCCCGCCCACACGCCGTCGACGATCGACATCCGCGCCTACGCCGAGAGCGGGGAGGGCGAGGACCCCGCCCGCCCGTCGCTCGACATCGTCGCCCGGTGATCGCAGTCCGTTCGCGCCCGAACCGGGCCCGGATGCTGAATGCCTTCGCGCCGGACCAATTGCGCGTCGCCTGGGCGCCGGAACCTCGGGCCTGCTCACCCTACACACCCTGCCCACCCGGCCCGATCTTCCCGCGCCAGGCTCGGTCCGAATGGATCCCTGTGGAGCCGGGCAAGGCTCGGGTACTCAGCAGAGCCCGGTCAGGTTGGATTGGGCCCGGGGGCCTGAGCAGAGCCTGGTGAGGTCGGACTGGCCCGGATGGGAAGGGCGGGAAGGGTGAGCAGAGCCAAGCCGGCCTCACCAGGCGGCGCCACAGCCTTGTGGGGGCCCTACCAATCTGACGGCGGCCCCACTGGGCGGGGCGGGGCCGAGGGTGTCAGTGGCCAGCGGCGCCCGCGGCCGGCGAGACCACCTGGACGGGGCTGCCGTCCTGGGCGGCGCCGCCGACATCGAGCGCCACGCGTTCACCGGGAGCGAGGCCGCTCGCCAGTCGCACCGTCTGCCCGTCGTCGTCGGCGACCACGACCGGCTTGTAGTGGATGCGTTGCTCGCCATCGAGCGTGGCAACTTGAGGTTTGTCGGCGCGCGTGGTGAGCGCCTCGGCGGGGATCTCCAGGAGCGGCGGGACCTGGACGTCCAGCATCACCTGCACGTAGCTTCCGGGGACGATGACGTGGTCGTCGTTCTGGATGTCGACCTCGGTCAGCATGGTGCGCGTCTTGGGCGACAGCTCCCCGCTCGTGCGCGCGACCTTCGCCTTGCGCGACCAGCCCGGCCGCTCGGGGACGGTGATGGTGGCTTCGTCGCCGGCGCGGACGAACGGCGCGCTCGACTGGTCGGGGTAGACGTAGACGCGCAGCTGGTCCCCCTTGGCGACCGAGACGATGGGGACGGCGCCGCTCTGGGCGTTGGCGGCGCTCTGGATCAGCGTCCCCGGATCGGCGAAGCGCGCGGTCACGACGCCGTCGAACGGCGCCCGGATGATCCGGTAGCCGCGCTCGGTGGCCAGCGTCGCCTGCGTCGCGTCGGCCACGTCGGCGGTCGCCTGGCCCAGCTCCAGCTCCTGCGCGGATACGACGCCGGTCGGCGCCAGGGCCGAGAGCCGCTTGGCGTTCACCCTCTTGTTGCGGGCGTCGGCGACGGCGGCGGTGTACTGGGAGTCGAGCTCGGGGGCGGTCACCATGGCGATGAGCTGGTTCTTCTTCACCCGATCCCCCTTGTCGACCTTGAGGTCGGCGAGGAAGCCGGCCACCTTGGCGTAGAGCGTGACCTCGTAGAACGGCCGCGCCTCGCCCTGAAGCGCCAGGTGGCGGATGCCGGCCGACTGCTTGACGGTCGCGACGCGGACGCGCGGCCCGAGGCTCACCTCGGCCTCGCGGGCCTGGGCGTCGTCGCGCGCCTCGCTCTGGCGGTGGTGGCCGAGCCCCAGCACGCCGAGGACCGTGGCCACGAAGACCGCCGCGCCCACGAGGTAGAAGAGCCCCGAGCGCTTCGGGCTGGGGGCCGATGGCCCGCCGCCCTGCCGAACCGCCGTGGCCCGGTCCTCGTCGATGTCGTGGAGCGGTCGCGGCGACGACATCAGGCCTGACTCCCCGAGGGTGAGGGACCGTCCAGGTCTTCTAACCCTTCGCGCTCCTCACTCAAGAACTTCTGCTCCATCACGTGCTTGCTCGGAAGCTTGACGCGCAAGGTGGCATATACCACGGGGACCACGAACAGCGTCACGAAGGTGGCCATGCCGAGGCCGCCGATGACCGCCCGGCCGAGCGGCGCGTTCTGCTCGCCCGCCTCGCCGAGCCCCAGCGCCATCGGGATCATGCCGATGATCATCGCCAGCGCCGTCATGATGACCGGCCGCAGGCGGGTGCGGCCGGCCTCCAGCGCCGCCTCGAGCGGCGTGACCCCCTCCTTCTCGACGCGCAGATCGTTGGCGAAGCTGACCAGCAGGATCGAGTTCGAGACGGCGATGCCGACGGCCATGATCGCCCCCATGAGGGACTCGACGTTGATGGTGGTGTGGGTCAAGACCAGCATCCAGAGGATGCCGACCAGCGCGCCCGGCACCGCCACCATGATGATGAAGGGGTCGAGCCAGGACTGAAACAGGATGACCATCAGGCAATAGACCAGCAGCGCTGCGAGAATGAGGCCGAGGCCCAGCATCCGGAACGACTGGTTCATGACCTGGTTCTGCCCGCGTAGGGTGATCCGCATCCCCGGCGGCAGCTTGCCGAGCGCGTCGATCTTCTTCTGGATGTCGGCCGCCACCGAGCCGAGGTCGCGCCCCTCGACGTTGGCCCCCACGTCGATCACCCGCTGGACCGTGTAGTGGTTGATCTGCTCGGGGCTGCCGCCGGGCTCGACCTGGGCGATGCCGCTCAGCATCTGCGTCGGCGCCTCGGGGACGGCGGCGGGCGCGCTGCCGCTGGTGGAGGAGAGCGGCGTGCCGGCGGTGAGCGGCGTCGACATCACCTGGCTCACCGAGGAGAGCTGGGAGAGCGGCGTCTTCACCACCACGAAGTAGTTGACGTTGTTGTGCGGGTTCAGGAAGAAGGACGGCGCCACCAGGCCGCTCGACGACAGCGAGACGAGCAGGTTGTTCGAGACGTCGCGCTCGGCGATCCCGGCCTGCGCCGCGCGCAGTCGGTCGACGTTCACCTTGAGCGCCGGGTAGTCGATCACCTGCACGATGTGCGCGTCCGCCGTGCCGGCCACCTCGGCGACGCCGTCCCGCAGGCGCCGGGCGTAGTCGTAGGCCTTCTGGAGGTCGGGGTACTCGACCTGCAGGTCGATCGGCGAGGAGAGGCCGAAGTTCAGCACCTGGCTCACGATGTCGGCCGGCTGGAAGTACCCGGTGCAGCCGGGGAAGTCGTGCACCAGCACCTTGCGGATCTGGCGCATGTAGCCGGCGGTCGCCGCGTGCCCCGGCTTGAGCGCCACCAGGATCTCGGCGTCCATCGGGCTGACGTTGTCGGTCTGCACGAACGCCAGGTTGTAAGAGACGGGGACGCCGATCATCGAGTTGATGGTCTCGATCTCGCGGGCGGGGACGATGCGCCGGATGCCGTCCTCGACCTTGGCCACCAGCGCCTCGGTGTTCTCGAGGCGGGACCCGTCGGGCGCGCGGAAGTGCAGCTTCATGAGCCCCGCGTCGACAGAA
The DNA here is from genome assembly GCA_035607055.1 of Polyangia bacterium. GTDB lineage: Bacteria > Myxococcota_A > Polyangia > Fen-1088 > Fen-1088 > JADGRB01. The sequence goes on along the minus strand of DATNDC010000012.1, from coordinate 4,561 downwards.
GGGAAAAAATCTGTCCCCACCACGAACACCAATCCCAGGCTGGCGATCGAGATCGCCCCCGCGGTCAGGATGGTGAAGCGCCGGTGGTGCAGCGCCGCCGCCAGCACGGCCGCGTAGCGGTTCTGGAACCGCTCGAACTTGGCGTCACGCCAGCGGTTGAACCGGACGGCGATCCGCTTCCACCCGCCGGCGGGCAGAGGGGCGCCCGGCGTGTCGTGGTGCTCGCTGTGCATGAGCAGCCGTGCCAGCGCCGGCACCAGCGTCCGCGACAGGAGGTAGGAGGCCAGCATGGCCAGCACCACCGAGATGGCGAGCGGCGTGAAGAGGAAACGGGCCGGCCCGACCAGCAGAACCACCGGGAAGAAGACGATGCAGATCGACAGCGTGGCGACGATGGCCGGCACCGCGATCTGGTGAGCGCCGTCGAGGATGGCCCGGGTCAGCGGCTTGCCCATCATCCGGTTGCGGTGGATGTTCTCCACCTCGACGGTGGCGTCGTCGACCAGCATGCCGATGGCCAGCGCCAGCCCCCCGAGGGTCATGATGTTGATGGTGTGCCCGTAGAGGTGCAGCCCGACGATCGCCGAGAAGATGGCCAGCGGGATCGAGGTGCAGACGATCACCATGCTCCGCCAGCTGCCGAGGAAGAGGCCGACCATCAGCGACACCAGCAGCGACGAGATGACGGCCTCGCGCACCACGCCCCCGATGGCGCCGCGCACGAACAGCGACTGGTCGAAGTCGATCTTCAGCTCGAGGCCATGCGGCGCCGCGGCCTTGATCTGGGGCAGCACGTCGCGGACGGCGTCGACCACCGCCAGCGTCGAGGCGTCGGCGTGCTTGAGGATCGCCAGGTAGGCGGCCCGGCGGCCGTTGACCCGCACGACGTTGGTCTGGTCGGCGAACGAGTCGGAGACCCGCGCCACGTCGCCCAGCAGCACCGGCGCGCCGTCGACGATCTTGACCGGAATGTTGGCGAACTCGGCCACCTCGGCGGGGCTCGAGTTCATGAGGATGTTGTACTCGCGGCTGCCGATGCGGGCCGTGCCGGCCGGCAGGATGACGTTCTCGCTGTTGAGCGCGTTGACCACGTCGTAGGGGGAGAGCCCCTTGCTGGCCAGCTGCCGCGGGTCGATGTCGACGTTGATCTGGCGCTGCTTGCCGCCGAACGGCGCCGGCGTCGAGAGGCCGGGGATGGTGAACAGCTTCACCCGGATGAAGTTCAGTCCGTAGTCGAAGATCTGCTGCTCGGGGAGCGTCTCGCTCGAGAGCGTCAGCTGCGACACCGGCACGTTCGAGGCGTTGAACTGGATGATCGTCGGCGGCGTCATCCCCGGCGGCGCGATGCGCAGGATGGTGCTGGTGAGCGCGTTGATTTGCGCCATGGCGGCGCCAATCTCGACGCCAGGCTGAAAGTAAAGCTTGAGCATGCCGATGCCGGGGATCGACTCCGACTCGATGCGCTCGATGTTGTTGACCGTCGTCGAGAAGCCGCGCTCGCTGATGAGCACCACCCGGCGCTCCATGTCCTGCGCCGAGAGGCCCGGGTAGTTCCAGATGACCGCCACCACCGGGATGTCGATGGCCGGGAAGATGTCGACCACCATCCGGGTGAGCGACAGGATCCCCATCACCAGGATGAGGACGCACATCACGGCGACGGTGTAAGGGCGCCGGAGCGCGAGCCGAACTATCCACATCGGTACAAGCTCGACGGGAATCTATTCGACGATCGAAGATCGTCAAGCCGCTGGCCCAAGATCTTGAGGCGCCGGTGACATAGACGAGCCTGGCGCGGCAAGCTCGGGCCGGAGGCGCTACCCGCCCGAGGTGGCCGTCGTGAACAGCACCGGCGCCGCCGTGGCCCTGAGGATCGCCTCCCGGCCGACCCCGTCGGCGCGGCCCACACAGACGAAGCAGTCGCCTCCCACGTCGAAGATGCCGAGGTCGGTGATCACCCGGTTCACGCAGCCGAGCGCGGTGGCCGGCAGGGTCAGCTTGGTCGACAGCTTGGACTTCCCGTCCTTCGAGGTATGGTTCTGCAGGACGACCAGCCGGCGCGCGCCCGCCGCCAGATCCATCGCCCCGCCCATGCCGGTGATGAGCCGCCCGGGGACGGTCCAGTTGGCGAGGTCCCCGTTGCAGGCGACCTCCAGCCCCCCGAGAATGGCCAGGTCGACGTGGCCGCCGCGGATCATGGCGAACGACTGCGCCGAGTCGAACAGGCTCGCTCCCGGCAGCGCGGTGACCGTCTCCTTGCCCGCGTTGATGAGGCGGGCGTCGACCTCGTCCTCGCTCGGGTAGGGGCCCATCCCGAGGAGGCCGTTCTCCGACTGCAGCGTGACGGAGAGCTGCGTGTTGATGTAGTTGGCCACCTCGGTCGGCATCCCGATCCCCAGGTTGACGATCTGCCCCGGCAGCACCTCGGCGGCCGCCCGGCGGACCATCTGCTCGCGGGTCCAGCTCACGCGCGACCTTTGCGGGTCCGGGTCAGCTCGGACTGCTTGGGCGCGCCGCCGCGGGCGCGCGTCGTCCGGTGCTCGATGACGTCCCGGTGCTCGGTGACCTCGACGATCCGTTTGACGTAGAGCCCGGGCAGGTGGACGTCGTCGGGGTCGATGACGCCGTTCGGAACTAAGCGGTCGGTCTCCACCACGGTCACCGTGGCGGCGGTGGCCATCAGCGGGTTGAAGTTGCGAGCCGTCCGGTAGAACCGGAGGTTGCCGAACCGGTCGGAGACCGCGGCGCGAACGATGGCCAGGTCGGCGCGCAGCGGCCGCTCGAGCAGGTAGGGGCGCCCGTCGATCTCGCGCACCTCCTTCCCCTCGGCGACCACCGTCCCCACGCCGGTCGGCGTGTAGAAGCCGGCGATGCCGGCGCCGCCGGCGCGGATGCGCTCGGCGAGAGTCCCCTGCGGGCAGAGCTCGACCTTCACCTTGCCCGCCAGGTACTGCTCGGCCAAGTCGGGGTTGCCGCCCACGAAGCTGCAGACGACGCGCGCGACCTGGCGGTTCTTGAGCAGCACCGCCAGCCCCTGGCCTTGGTTGCCGCAGTTGTTGCTGATGATGGTGAGGTTCTTCACCCCGCTGCCGGCGACGGCCTCGATGCAGGCCTCGGCGTTGCCGCAGAGGCCGAACCCGCCCGACATGATGGTCATCCCATCGTGCAGCAGGCCGGTCAGCGCCCCCGCGACGTCGGCGTAGACCTTGTCGCCCGGGGCGCGTTCGTCGCTCACGCCAGCGCCTCGTCGAGCGCGCGCCCGAGGTCGCCGAGGGCCGCCCCGAGCTCGGGTTCGGTGATCACCAGAGGCGGAGCGAAGTAGAGGAGGTTGTCGCGCTTGTGCATGTGCAGGTGGTGGGCCCGCAAGCTCGCGCTCAACTTTGCCATCACCGGAGCCGGTAACGGAAGTTTCGTGCGGGTGCCGCCGGGCCCGGGGAGGCAGAGCTCGAACGCCCACAGCAGGCCCAGCCCCCGCACCTCGGCGATTGCGGGGCGGGCGCGGGCGAAGTCGTCGAGACGCTCCTCGAGAAATGTCCCCAGCGTGGCGGCGCGCTCGACCAGCTTCTCGTCGCGCATCGTCTCGATGGTGGCGACGATCGCCTCGCAGACCAGCGGGTGGGCGTAGCTGGTCAGGCCGCAGACGAGGACGTGGTCGTCGAAGTGGCGGGCGATCCGCTCCGTCACGATGACCGCGCCGCCGGGCACGTACCCGCCGGTCAAGCCTTTCGCCATGGTCAGCAGATCGGGCGTGACGCCGTCGTGATCGACGGCGAACCAGCGCCCCGTGCGCCCGAAGCCGGAGAGGACCTCGTCGGCGATCAGCAGGACGCCGTGGCGGTCGCAGATGGCGCGGATCTTCTTCCAGTAGCCGGGCGGCGGCACGAAGACGCCGTTGGCGCCCACGATCCCCTCCAGGATCACCGCGGCGACGGTGTCCGGCCCCTCCCGAAGCAGGACCGTCTCCAGGTCCTGCGCGCACTCGTGCGAACAGGAGGTGGGCTCCTTGCCGAACGGGCAGCGAAAGCAGTAGGGGTCGCCCATCCGGACCACGCCGGGGAGCCCCGGCTCGAACGGGTCGCGCCTCGGATCGCCGGAGAGCGAGAGCATGGCCAGGGTGGCGCCGTGGTAGCTGCGCGTGCGGGCCACGATCTTCTTTCGCCCCGTCACGAGCCGCGCCATCTTGACGGCGTTCTCGTTGGCCTCGGCGCCCGAGAGGCAGAAGAAGGTCTTCTCCAGCCCGGGTGGCGTCACCTGAGCCAAGAGCTCGCCGGCGCGTGCCTTGGCCGGGAAGACCGCCGTCGGGTAGACGAGCAAGCCGCGCGTCGCGGCTTCAGAGAGCGCCTTCTGCAGCCGCGGGTGGCCGTGCCCGAGGGCCGCGTTCCAGGTCATGCTGCCGAGGTCCCACCAGCGCGCGCCGTCCGCGGTGGTGAAGCGCGCCCCCTGGCCGCCGGTGATCTCCAGCGGCACGGCGCTCTGCTGGGCGCTCCAGGTATAGAAGACGCGCGCGGCCTGCTCGTCGCTGAGCGCGCTCATGCCCCGGCGGCCGCCCGCGCGTCGGCCA
>DATNDC010000006.1:0-43218 GCA_035607055.1 Polyangia bacterium | reverse complement strand
AACCGTCGCCGTCGACCTGGTTGCCGTCGTCGCAGTCCTCGCCCGCTTCGACGTTGCCGTTCCCGCAGCTCGTCGAGCAGGCCGTCGTCGTGCCGGCCCCGCCGGCCGTGCAGGTCCCCGAGCTCGTGCGGCAGGTCGGCTCCTTGGTGCAGGTCTTCGAACAACCGGTCCCGTCGCCGTTGAAGAGACCGTTGGGGCCGGTGCAGCCCGCCGGGATATTCGTGGGGTCGGTGCCGCAGTCACATGACTCGCCGGCCTCCTTCATCCCGTTGCCGCAAACCGCGACGGTGCACTTCCCCGCCGCCGGCGCGCCCGAGGCCGTCGTCGGACAGCCGGCGCCGGGCTCACGCTGGCAGGTCGACGAGCAGCCGTCGCCGTTGTCGGTATTCCCGTCGTCGCACTGCTCGCTGCCGGTGATGACCCCGTCGCCGCAAAGGGGGATGCAGGGCTTGCCGGGCACACGGCACTGCCAGCCGGGCTCGACGGTCTTGCAGTCGGCCGAGCAACCGTCGCCGCCGACCTGGTTCCCGTCGTCGCAGGCCTCGAAGGGCGCGGTGACCATCCCGTCCCCACAGACGACGTGGCGCGTACAGGCGCCCACCTGAGGGCAGATCCAGCCGCTCTCGACCTGACAGAGCGGGGTGCAACCGTCGCCGCCGACCTTGTTCCCGTCGTCGCAGCTCTCGCCGGGATCTTGCATCCCGTTCCCGCACGTCATCGTGATGTTGCCCGGGAGGTCGACGCTGCCGCCGTCGAAGTTGATGTGGCTGCCGCCGCTGCCGCCCTTTCCGTTGCCGGCGCCGCTCCCCCCGGTGCCGGTGCCAGGATTCTGTTTCACGCCGGCGCAACCGCCGAACGCGAGCCCAAAAATGAGCCCAAAACCGGCCGTCAATACACCTAAGCAACGGGACAGCTTCATGCGCGCACGATAGCGCTGGTAAATTCCCGCCGCGCGCACAATTGATCCGCCGGAAACAAATCAGGAGGACTTCCTGCGACATGTCGGGCGCTATCGGCCGAGGTGCCCTCTTTCCCGGGCCGTCCGGGCCACCGCCGCCCACCGCCGGCCGTCCGTGGCGACCTCGAATTTCCGAGAACGGGACAACTGCTTGATTGCGCGCTCGATTCTGAGCGCCGTCCCCTGGTCCCGGCAGCGGTGCGCCGCGAGCAGCTCGATCGGCCCCCGCCCGCGCGTGTAGCGGGCGCCCTTCCCTGAAGTATGCGCCGCGATGCGGGCCTTCACGTCTCGGGCAATGCCGCAGTAGATCGACCCGTCCCCGCAACGCGCGAGGTAGACCCACCAGGTCCGGCGCGCCGCTACGGCAATGACGTCTCGCCCATCAAGTAGCGATCGACGCCGCGGGCGGCGGCGCGACCTTCGGCGATCGCCCACACGATGAGCGACTGGCCGCGCGACATGTCGCCGGCGGCGAACACGCCGGGGACGCTGGTCGCCTTCTCGCCGTCGACGGCGACGTTGCCGCGTGCGTCGAGCGCCACACCCAGATCGGTCAGGAGGCCCGGCTTCTCCGGGCCGACGAAGCCCATCGCCAGCAGCACCAGCTCGGCCGGCCAGGCGCGCTCGGTCCCGGGCTTCTCCTTCATGTTGAGCCGCCCGTCGCCGTTCTTCACCCACTCGATCTCCACGGTGTGCAGCTCCTTGACGTTGCCGGCGGAATCGCCGACCAGGCCCTTGGTGACCGTCACGTACGTGCGCGGGTCGGCGCCGAAGAGCGCGGCCGCCTCCTCCTGCCCGTAGTCCAGCTTGTAGACGCGCGGCCACTGCGGCCAGGGGTTGTCGGCGGCGCGCATCGTCGGCGGCCGCGGCAAGATCTCGAACTGCACCAGGCTCTTGCACCCATGGCGCAGCGCCGTCCCCACGCAGTCGGTGCCGGTGTCGCCGCCGCCGATGACGATGACGTTCTTCCCCTTGGCGTTGATGTACTGGCCGTCGGCGAAGTTGCTGTCGAGCAGGCTCTTGCAGCTCTTCTGCAGGAACTCCATGGCGAAGTGGACGCCGGAGAGATTCCGCCCTTCGACGGTCAGCTCGCGCGCGGCGGTGGCGCCGCCGGCGAGAACGACGGCGTCGAACGAGGCGCGCAGCTTGTCGGTCGGGTAGTTCTTCCCGATGTGCGCGCCGGTCACGAACTTCACGCCTTCCTCCGCGAGGAGGTTCACGCGCCGGTCGACGACGTGCTTCTCCAGCTTCATGGGCGGGATGCCGTACATGAGCAGGCCCCCGATGCGATCGTCGCGCTCGAACACGGTCACCGTGTGGCCGGCGCGGTTCAGCTGGGCGGCGGCGGCCAGGCCCGCCGGGCCCGAGCCGACGACGGCCACCGTCTTGCCCGTGCGCTTGAGCGGCGGCTCGGCGACCACCCACCCCTCCTCGAACCCTTTGTCGACGATGGCCGCTTCGATGCTCTTGATGGTCACGGCCGGCTCGTTGATGCCGAGCACGCACGACCCCTCGCAGGGCGCCGGGCAGACGCGCCCGGTGAACTCGGGGAAGTTATTCGTCTTGTGCAGCCGGGTGAGCGCCTCCCGCCACTGCCCGCGGTAGACGAGGTCGTTCCACTCCGGGATGAGGTTGTTGATGGGACACCCGGACGCGCCGCCCGAGAGGACCGTCCCCGTGTGGCAGAAGGGAACGCCACAGTCCATGCAGCGCGCCCCCTGCTCCTTGAGCGTCGACTCGGGCAGGTGGTCGTGGAACTCGTTCCAGTCCCGAACGCGGGTGTGCGGATCGCGCCCCGGGGGCTCGCGCCGCTCGTACTCCATGAAGCCAGTCAGCTTTCCCATTTCGAAAAACGTCTTCTTCTTTTACTTGCCGCCCAGGCGGGCGGTGTCCTTGGAGTTCAGCTCGAAGGCGGCCATCTCGGCCTCCTCCTCGGAGAGGCCCGTCTCGCGCATCTTCTTCTGGGCCTCGAGCACGCGCCGGTAGTCGTTGGGCATCACGCGCACGAAGAACGGCACCCACTGGCTCCAGTTGGCCAGGACCTCTTCGGCCCGCTTGCTGCCGGTCGCCTGCGCGTGCCGGAGGACGAGCCCGTGCACCAGCTTGGCCTCCTCCGCGTCTTCCAGCTTGCTGAGGCTGACCAACTCCTTGTTGCAGCGCTTGGCGAAGGTCTGGGCTTCGTCGAGGATATAGGCGACGCCGCCCGACATGCCGGCCGCGAAGTTGCGCCCGGTGGCACCGATGACGACCACCCGGCCGCCGGTCATGTACTCGCAGCCGTGATCGCCCACCCCTTCGACGACGGCGCTGGCGCCGCTGTTGCGGACACCGAACCGCTCGCCGGCGACGCCGCGGATGAAGGCCTCACCGCCGGTGGCGCCGTAGAGCGCGACGTTGCCGATGATGATGTTCTCCTCGGCGACGAACGTGGCCTCCCTGGGCGGATAGACGACGAGCCGCCCGCCCGAGAGCCCCTTGCCGAGGTAGTCGTTGGCGTCCCCCTCCAGCGTCAGCGTCATGCCGCGCGGGACGAAGGCGCCGAAGCTCTGGCCGGCCGAGCCGGTGAACTTCAGCCTGATCGTATCGTCGGGGAGACCGGCCGGGCCGTACTTGCGCGTCACCTCGCTGCCGGTGATGGTGCCGACCACGCGGTTGACGTTGCGGATCGGCAGCTCGGCGCTGACCCTCTCGCCCCGCTCGAGGGCCGGCTGACACAGCGCCAAGATGGTGGTCATGTCCAGCGACTGTTCGAGCCCGTGCTCCTGCGCCAGGGTCTGGTAGCGGCCCACCTCGGGCCCCACCTGCGGCTGGTAGAGGATCTTCGAGAAGTCGAGGCCGCGCGCCTTCCAGTGCTCGAGGGCCGACTTCATCTCCAACACCTCGGTGTGGCCGATCATCTCGTTCAAATTGCGGAAGCCGAGCTCGGCCATCAGCTCGCGGACCTCCCTGGCGACGAACCGCATGAAGTTGACCGCCTGGTCGGGCGTGCCGGTGAACTTCTTGCGCAGCTCGGGGTTCTGCGTGGCCACGCCCACCGGGCAGGTGTTGAGGTGGCAGACGCGCATCATGATGCAGCCGACCGCCACCAGCGGCGCCGTCGAGAAGCCGTACTCCTCGGCGCCGAGGAGCGCCGCCACGATGACGTCGCGCCCGGTCTTGAGCTGGCCGTCGGTCTCGACGACGATCCGGCTGCGCAGGTTGTTGAGCACCAGCACCTGGTGCGTCTCGGCCAGGCCGAGCTCCCAGGGCGCGCCGGCGTGCTTGACGCTGGTGAGCGGCGAGGCGCCCGTGCCGCCGTCGTGCCCGCTGATGAGCACCAGGTCGGCGTGCGCCTTGGCCACGCCGGCCGCGATGGTCCCCACGCCGACCTCGGCGACCAGCTTGACGCTGATGCGCGCGCGGGGGTTGGCGTTCTTGAGGTCGTGGATGAGCTGCGCCAGGTCTTCGATCGAATAGATGTCGTGGTGGGGCGGCGGCGAGATGAGGCCCACGCCCGGCGTCGAGTAGCGGACCTTGGCGATCCAGGGATAGACCTTGCCGCCCGGCAGCTGCCCGCCCTCGCCCGGCTTGGCCCCCTGGGCCATCTTGATCTGGATCTCGTCGGCGTTGACCAGGTAGTGGCTGGTGACGCCGAAGCGCCCCGAGGCCACCTGCTTGATGGCGCTCTTGCGGGAGTCGCCGTTGGCGTCGGGGACGAAGCGCGCCGGGTCCTCGCCGCCCTCGCCGGTGTTGCTCTTGCCGCCGATGCGGTTCATGGCGATGGCCAGCGTCTCGTGCGCCTCCCGGCTGATCGAGCCGTACGACATGGCGCCGGTCTTGAAGCGCTTCAAGATCGCCTCGATCGGCTCGACCTCCTCGAGCGGCACCGGCTTTCCCGCCGGCTTCAGGTCCATGAGGCCGCGCAGCGTGCAGAGGTGGCGCGACTGATCGTCGATGAGCCGCGAGTACTCCTTGAACACCTTGAAGTCGGCCGTGCGGCAGGCGAGCTGCAGCTTGTGGATGCTCTCCGGGTTGAAAAGATGAAACTCGCCGTTGCGGCGATACTGGTACTGCCCGCCCGGATCGAGGCTGTCCTCGGGGAGCGGGCGTTCCGGGAAAGCGCGCAGGTGGCGCTGGCGGACCTCGGCGGCGATCTCCTCGATGCCGATCCCCTCGACGCGCGAGGCGGTCCAGGTGAAGTACTCGTCGATGAACGGCTGGTTGAGGCCGATCGCCTCGAACACCTGCGCCCCGTGGTAGCTCTGGATGGTCGAGATCCCCATCTTCGAGCAGACCTTCACGATCCCCTTGCCGACCGCCTTGACGTACTTCTGTTCGGCCTTTTCGGCGTCACCCGGCAGGAGGCCGGTCTTGGTCATGTCGTGCAGCGACTCGAACGCCAGATACGGGTTCACCGCGCTGGCGCCGTAGCCGAGCAAGAGCGCGAAGTGGTGCACCTCGCGCGGCTCGCCGCTCTCCAGCACCAGGCCGACGCGCGTGCGCGACCCTTCGCGCAGGAGGTGGTGCTGGACCGAGGCGATGGCCAGCAACGCCGGGATGGGCGCCCGCGCCCGGTCGTGCCCGCGGTCGGAGAGGATGATGATGTTGTAGCCGTCGGCGATGGCCTGGCTGGCCGCCGAGCGCAGCGTCTCGATCCCCGAGCGCAGCCCGGCGCCGCCCGCCGTCACCTCGAAGAGCGCCGGCAGCGTGATGCTCTTGAAGCCGTGCGAGGTCGCCCCCCCGTCCAAATTCCGCAGCTTCTCCAGCTCCTCGTTGCGCAGCACCGGCGTCGGCAGGCCGATCTGGCGCGCCGAGGCGGGGGTCGGCTCGAGCAGGTTCCCCTCGGGCCCGATCGAGGTGTCGACCGCCATGATGATCTCTTCGCGGATGGCGTCGACCGGCGGGTTGGTCACCTGCGCGAACAGCTGCTTGAAGTAGTTGTAAAGGAGCTGCGGGCGGTTGGAGAGCACCGCCAGCGGCGTGTCGGTCCCCATCGACCCGGTCGCCTCGACGCCGTCGGAGGCCATCGGCGCCACCAGCACCTTGAGGTCTTCGCTGGTGTAGCCGAAGGCCTCCTGGCGCAGCAGCACCGTCTCGTGATCGGGCTCGATCACCGACGGCGGTTTGGGAAGGTCGTTGAGCGAGATCAGGTTCTCCTTCAGCCACTCCCCGTAAGGCGCCGCGGCCGCCATCTGGTCCTTGATCTCGTCGTCGCCGATGATCCGGCCCTGCGAGGTGTCGACCAGGAACATGCGCCCCGGCTGCAGGCGCCCCTTCTCGAGGATGCGCTCGGGCGGGATGTCGAGCACGCCGACCTCCGAGGCCAGCACGACCACTTCGTCCTTGGTCACGTAGTAGCGCGAGGGCCGCAGGCCGTTGCGGTCGAGCGTGGCGCCGATGCGGATCCCGTCGGTGAAGGCCACCGAGGCCGGGCCGTCCCAGGGCTCCATCAGGCAGCCGTGGAACTCGTAGAAGTCTTTCCGCGCGCGCGACATCGACTCGTGGTTCGACCACGGCTCGGGGATCATCATCATCATGGCGTGCGGCAGCGAGCGCCCCGACAGAAACAGCAGCTCGAGGACGTTGTCGAACATCCCCGAGTCCGACCCCTCGGCGTCGACGACCGGGATGCACTTCTGCAAGTCGTCGCCGAACAGCTTCGAGGCGAACATGCTCTCGCGCGCGTGCATCCAGTTGACGTTGCCGCGCAGCGTGTTGATCTCGCCGTTGTGCGCGATCATCCGGTAGGGATGCGCGCGCGACCAGCTGGGGAAGGTGTTGGTCGAAAACCGCGAGTGGACCAGCGCCAGCGCCGACTCGACCCGCTCGTCCTGCAGGTCCAGGTAGAACGCGGTCAGCTGGTCGCAGTTGAGCATCCCCTTGTAGACGATGGTCCGCGAGGAGAAGCTGGCGATGTAGAAGCTCGCCTTCTCGGGGATGTCCAGCCGGCGCACCGCGTGGCGCGCGCGCCGGCGGATGACGTACAGCTTCCGCTCGAAGGCGTCGTCTTCCTTGATAGACGCCTGTCGCGCCACGAAAAGTTGCTTGATGACCGGCTGCGACTTGCGGGCGGTCGGCCCCAGCATCCGGGCGTCGGTGGGGACCTCGCGCCAGCCGAGCACCCGCTGCCCCTCGTCGCGCACCACCTTCTCGAACAGGTGCTCGCAGGCGGCGCGGCTGCCGGGATCGCTGGGCAGGAAAACCATGCCGACGCCGTACTGCCCCTCGGCCGGCAGCGTGATCCGCCCCTTGCTCTCGGCGCAGGCGGCCGCCAGAAACTGGTGCGGGACCTGGATCAGGAGGCCAGCGCCGTCGCCGGTGTTCTTCTCCGCGCCGCAGGCGCCGCGGTGCTCGAGATTCAGCAGGACCTGGACGCCGTCCCGCACAATCTTGTTGGACTTCCGCCCCTTGAGATCGACCACGAAGCCGACCCCGCAGGAGTCGTGCTCGTGCTGGGGATCGTACAGACCTTGACGCGCTGGGCTGAGTTGTTCTTTCATCTCCGCGACTTCCGGGAATATTGCCAAACGGCTCACTGTAGCACGCTGTAGGCGTTCCACGTCCAGGGGTTTGCTACCTGCCGCCCCCGAGGCCCGCGTCAGACATCCGGCGCGGCCCCCCCCAACCGTGCAGGGTGAGCGCAGCGCGGCTCCGCCGCGCGAAGCGAGGGGGCCCCGGGGGGCGCGAGCGGCAGCGAGCCGCCCCCCGTAAAGATGATCAATCCAATCTTCGGCGGACCTCGTCGCGGACGGCGAGGTAGTCGTTCGGCAACGTGACCGGCTGGTTGGCGTAGCGGGGGTGGGGGACGGCCGGCAGCTTGCCGTCGTGGTACTGCACCTTGAAGTCGGTGAACTTGAGGCCGTTGGCGGTGCTCACCACCACCGCGCGATCGGTCGCCTTGATCTCGCGGCGGGCGATCAGCTTCTCCAGCGCCGCCAGCGCCACGCCGGTGTGCGGGCAATTGAAGAGGCCGGTGCGATCGGCGCGGGCGGCGGCGTCGGCCAGCTCGGCCTCGCTCGCCTCCTCGACCACCCCCTGGAACTTCTCGAGCGTGCGGATCGCCTTTTTGACGCTGACCGGGTTTCCGATCTGGATCGCCGAAGCGAGCGTCGGCTGGGCGGTCACCGGCTTGAACTTGTCCCAGCCATCTTTATAAGCGCGGTAGAGCGGGTTGGCGGCCTGGGCCTGGGCCACGCAGATGCGCGGCAGCTTCTGGATGAGGCCCAGCTCTTTCATCATCAAGAAGCCGGCGCCGAGGGCGCTGACGTTGCCCAGGTTGCCGCCCGGGATGACCACCCAGTCGGGGACCTCCCAGTCGAACTGCTGGACCATCTCGATGGCCACGGTCTTCTGTCCCTCGATGCGCAGGCTGTTCATGCTGTTGGCGAGGTAGACGCCCTCCTCCTCGGCCAGCCGCTTGACCATCGCCATGCAGTCGTCGAAGTCGCCGTCGACCGCCAGAACAGTCGCGCCGTTGGCCAGCGGCTGCACCAGCTGCGCGGTCGAGACCTTGCCGCGCGGGAGGATGACCATGGCGCGGATGCCCGCCGCCGCGGCGTAGGCGGCCAGCGCCGCCGAGGTGTCGCCCGTCGAGGCGCAGGCGAGGGCGCGCAGCGGCTTGCCGTCGGCGATCATCTGTTTGACGGTCGACACGAGCACCGTCATGCCGAGGTCCTTGAACGAGCCGGTGTGCGAGACGCCGCACTGCTTGATCCACAGATCGCCGACGCCCAGCTCGCGCCCGTAGCGCTCGGCCCAGAGCAGGTTGGTGCCCCCTTCGAGCATCGAGACGACGTTCTCGTCACGGATGTGGGGCTGGACCCACTCCTTCTTGCCCCACACGCCCGAGCCGTAGGGCCAGGCGGTCCGCAGGTAGCGCTCGTCGAACAGCTTGATCCAGGCGGCCGCGCTGCGGGCCTTGAGCGCCTCCATGTCGTGGACCACCTCCAGGAGGTCTCCGCATTTCGGACACTTGTAGATGATCTCGTCGAGGGCGTGCTCGCCGTGGCAGCCGTTGATGCAGCGGAAGGTGGAGCGGGACATGGGAAAGAACATATCTTACTCGGAACCGGCGACGGGTTCCGAACCTCCTCGCGAAGGAGGTCGGCCCAGCCCGGCTGGCCCTCCCCCACGCGATCCTGATACATCTTCCCGTCGACATGAGCGCGAAGAAGGTCTTCCCCAACGCCCGGCGGCTGGGGATCGAGGTCCACAAGTTCGGGGGCGCGTCGCTGGCCGACGCCGCGGCGTTCCGGCGGGTGGTGGAGATCGTCAAGACGCGGACCCAGCCGCGCATCGTGGTGGTCTCGGCGCCCGCCGGCGTCACCGACGTCCTGCTCGGGCTGGCCACGCGGGCGGCCGCCGGCGACGGCGAGGGCGGGGCCAAGGAGGTCGCCCACCTGCGCTCCCGCTACCTCGAGATCCTGCGCTCCGCGGCGCCGCGCAACACCAAAGAGGTGAGCGCGGAGATCGCCCGCTCGATGGACGAGCTCGAACGCTTGCTCTCCAGCCTGGCGGTGCTCAAGGAGCTGACGCCGCGGACGCGCGACTTCATCGTGAGCCGCGGCGAGCGCCTGTCGGCGCGTCTCTTGGCAGCGGCGCTCTCGGCCGGTGGGCTGCGCGCGCGCTATGTCGAGGCGACCGAGATCATCTTCACCGACGGGCCGTTCGGCGGCGCCTCGCCGAACCTGATGCTGACCGACTTGGCCGCCCGCAAGCTGCTGCGCCCACTCTGCGCCGAGGGGATCATCCCGGTCGTCCCGGGTTTCATCGGCGCGGCCAAGATGGAAGAGAAGGACGGCGAGCACCGCCAGCCCGGGCATGGCGACGACCGGCGCAGCACGGGCGTCGCGACGCTCGGGCGCGGTGGCACCGACCTGACCGCCACGCTGCTCGGGCGCGCGCTGTCGGCGCGCGAGGTGTCGCTCTGGAAGGACGTCCCCGGCTTGCTGACGGCCGATCCGCGGGTGGTCCCCGACGCGCGCGTCATCCCGCAGCTGCACGTGCGCGAGGCGGCGGAGCTGGCCTACTACGGCGCCAAGGTGCTGCACCCGCGGGCGCTCATCCCGGTCGCCGGCCGCGCCATCCCGGTCTTCGTCCGCCCGTTCGCCGACGCCACGGCGGCGGGGACCGAGATCTCGGCGCGCCGCACGCTCGATCGCTACCCGGTCAAGGCGCTCTCGGCGGCGGGCGGCCAGGCGCTGCTCACCGTCGCCGGCAACGGCATGCTCGGCGTCCCCGGGATCGCCGCGCGTACGTTCGAGACGCTGCACCGCGAGGGGATCAGCGTCTCGCTCATCTCGCAGTCGTCGTCCGAGCAGTCGATCTGCTTCTCCATCCCCGAGGGGGCGGCCGGGAGCGCGCGCGCGCGCCTCTCCGAGGAGTTCCACGAGCAGATCGCGCGCGGCGAGATCGACGGCATCGAGGCGCAGTCGGGGCTGGCCACGGTGGCGGTGGTGGGGATCGGCATGGCCGGCCACCAAGGCATCGCGGCGCGCGTCTTCGCGGCGCTGGCCGAGGCGGGCATCAACGTCGTCGCCATCGCCCAGGGCTCCTCGGAGCTGAACATCTCCTTCGTCGTCGCCGCCAAGGACGCGGCGGCCGCGCAGCGCGCGGTGCACGCCGCCTTCCAGCTCTCGAAGATCGGCGGCGGCGCCGCGGCCCGCGCCGCGCACACCGACGCGGTGTTGCTGGGATTCGGCCTCATCGGCCGCGCGCTGGCCAAGATCATGGCCCAGGGTCAGGGGAAGGCCAAAGACAACGGGGCGACGTCGACCAAGCTCGCGAACGGAGCGTCGAAGCTGCGCCTGGTCGGCGCCATCGACCGGCGCGGCTACGTCTTCGATCCGAACGGTCTGTCGCCCCGGACGATCGCCGCGCTCTCCGCCGTCAAGCAGGACGGCAAGTCGCTGGCCGACGCGCCGGGCGGCCGACCGAGCGCGCCGGCCGACGCGCTGGCCGCGCTGGCCGAGCACG
This sequence comes from Polyangia bacterium, assembly GCA_035607055.1. GTDB lineage: Bacteria > Myxococcota_A > Polyangia > Fen-1088 > Fen-1088 > JADGRB01. The sequence goes on along the minus strand of DATNDC010000006.1, from coordinate 32,306 downwards.
CGCTCAGCGATCCCATCCTGGTCGACGTCACCGCCGACGAGAGCACGCCGCTCATCCGGCAGGCGCTGGGCGCCGGGATGGACGTGGTGCTCGCCAACAAGCGCCCCCTCTCCGGCCCGCGCGCCGACAGCGAGGCGCTGACCGCCCTGGCGACGAGCGCCGGGCGGCGCCTCCTGACCGAGGCGACCGTCGGCGCCGGCCTGCCGATCTTCGACACCCACCGCAAGCTGGTCGAGTCGGGCGATCGCGTCCTCAAGATCGAGGGGTGCCTCTCGGGGACGCTCGGCTTCGTCCTCACCGAGGTCGAGCGCGGACGTTCGTTCTCCGCCGCGCTTCGCCGCGCGATGGAGCTCGGCTACACCGAGCCGGATCCGCGCGACGATCTCTCCGGCGCCGACGTCGGCCGCAAGGCGCTGATCCTGGGCCGCCTGCTCGGCTTCGCCGGCGAGCCCCAGGACGTCGCCGTCGAGTCGCTGGTCCCCGCCGCCATGCGCGCGCTCCCGCGCGACGCTTTTCTCGCCCGCCTCGACGACCTCGACGCCGACTGGTCCCGCCGCGCCGCCGCCGCGAAGGCCAAGGGCGCCACCCTCCGCTACGTCGCGTCCGTCACCAAGGAGCGCGCCTCCGTCGGCCTCAAGGTCGTCGGCCGCCAGAGCCCCTTCTTCGGCCTCAAGGGGACCGACAACCAGGTCGCCTTCACCACCACCCGTTACCGCAAAAACCCGCTGGTCATCACCGGCCCCGGCGCCGGCCCCGCCGTCACCGCCGCCGGCGTCCTCAACGACATGCTCCGCGTCCGCGGCTGACCGCGCGAGGCGATCAGGACCTGGTCAGCTCTTGAATCGCGCGGGCCAGCTCCTCTGCGAATCGATCGAGGGCCTCGATCACGGAAGGAGCGGCGGCCTCGAGATCGCGGGCGCGCGCCCGGACCTTCGCCAGATCGAGGTCGAGGGTGTAGGCGTTTCGGAAGAAGTGACGGAATTTGCGGAGCTCGTACAGCGGCGCGACGGTCTCCGACGGCACGAGCGCTCTCCGTAGGCCGGGAACGTCGATGCGCATCTGCTCCATCAGATCGTTGTGCCAGGACGATCCCGTCGGAACCGTCTGATCCAGGAGACGCGCCACCCGCTCAAGCAGCGACTCGAACGCCGTATACCAGGCGTGCAGGTTGACGGCGAGCAGTGCCACCTCCGGCCTACCGATCGATCCGGCCGCATCCCACCGTCTGACCAGATCGCCTGTCTCTCGCTCCCGTTCCTTGAGTGCCGAGATATCGACCGCGATCTCCGTTTGTAGACGGCGCAATCGAACCAAGACATCCGGGTCACGGACCATGGATGACCATCCCTTCCTGCTGCACCCTGGCCTGGAACGAGGCGGGCAAATCGCCCAACTGAAGGACATCGACGGGCGCGTCGGCCGCGCGCGTGACCACTGTCTCGATGTCCATCAGGTGGGGCGTATCGACGTCGTCGAACACCAGGTCCACGTCGCTCCGCGCCCCAAACTCCCCCCAAGCCAACGATCCGATGAGCCACGCCCGGCCGCCGGGCGGCAGCCGGGCGCGAACCAGCGCGACCACCTCGGCGCGAACCGCGTCGGCCCGCAACGCGGCCGCCCGCCTCGCCTCGGCCGATCGACGACGAAGGGTCTCGAGCATCACTGAACCGCCGCTCATGGCCGCTCATACCAGCCTGACACATCATTCGCCGACACGAAAGGAGCCCGCCACAGCCACGCGATTCCATGGTCAGCGACGCACTGCCCGCGTTTCCCCGACGGGAAGAAGCGTCGTCAAAAAAAACGGGAGGCCGAAGCCCCCCGTTTGCTGCTGCTTATGTGAGGCGGCGGTCTAGAAGAACGTCAGCGCGGCGAGCGTGCCGGTGAACTGGTCCTTCTTGGTGGGGGCGCCGGTGGCGTCGAACGCGAACGCGTTGTTGTTCGCGAAGTCGCCGCGGATCTCCGGGCGCAGCTCGAAGTTCTTCCCGACCGGGATGCCGGCCATGACCGTGAACTCTTCCTGGTTCAGGTTGCCGCCACCGGCGTGGTTCTGCACGAACTCACCACGAGCCGAGAGGTACAGGTGATCGTTGACGATGTAGCGGCCCATGAGCGAGACGCCGAGGAGGTGGTTACTCGACGAGTCAGCGGGAACCATTGTTTCGGGCGGTGCGTCGATATAATCGAAGTTGAGGTTCAATCCGAGCTTGTCGTTGAGGGCCAACGCGACCACGAGGTCGCCGAGGAACCGCAGGTCGCCCGGGGTCGGCCCGGTCATCGTCAGGTTGCTCGACTCCTTGCCGAAGTACGTCGTGGCCACGATGCTCACCATCGGGTTGACGGTGATGGTGGCCGAGACGCCACCCGTCTTCCAGGCGTTGTCGTCCGGATCGTCGTTCCAGCCGTTCACCAAGCTCGCCTGCAGGGTCAGCTGGTCGTTGACCTTCAGGTTCGCGCGGACACCGGTGTGGAGCAGCGGGATGGCGTTGAACAGGAACGAGCGCGAGTAGAGCCAGTTCTTGTTCGCCTCGATCACCTCGGCGCCGGCCGTGGTGACAAACTTACCGAAGTCGAGGGTCAGGTTCCCCGGGAGGCTGATCTCGCCGTACGCCTGCTCGAGCAAGAAGTCCGGCGGGAGGTTCGTGGTGCCGATCGCGCTCGCCACCGACGCCGCCACCGGATTGCCGGTGTTGTTGGCGTTGATGACCGTGCCCGTCGTCCCGTAGCCGAAGTCCAACTGGAACGAGACGATGTCCATCGAGGCGTTCAACGACATCTTCGCCAGTGCGAGGGTCATGCTGTTCGCGTTGGTGTCGAAGGCGCGGCCCGAGGGAGGCGTCAGCGTGTTCGCGCCGTCCGCGCGGATGAAGTTGAACATGTAGTAGGTGTCGATGAGCCCGCCCCAGGTGAACTTGGGGAGCGGCACCGCCGACGGAGCGGCGGCAGGCGGCGGAACGACCACGGCCATGGGAGGCGCCATCGGCGCGGGAGCGGCGGCGGGGGGCGGCGGCGCGACCGGCGGCGGCGCGGCCTCGACTGGAGGCGGCGGAGGCGGCGGCGCGGCCGGCGGCGGCGTTTGCGCGAAAGCGCGGACAGGCACCACGACAGCAATCGCTAGCAGGCAGGCACGAAGTCGCATCAATGATCCCTCCCAGGTTGTTTTCTTCGATCTGCTTTCCGGTAACTGGGGCGGACCGTAGCTGCGGCTGTGGTTGGTGTAAAGAGTTTCGGCCGAGGGCTGACTAGATTTAGCTGCGGGGAAACCCGCACGAAATCACCTGGAAACGTGACGAAACACGCTCTTGCAAAATGCCGCCGCGAGGCGGGGAGCGATGTCATCGCGCGCGCGAGCGCGCGACTAAACCGTGGGCGCGGATACGCTCTCTTCGCCGCCGTCCACGCCGGCCATGAGACGCATCAGCGAGGCTTGCTCGGAGCCGCGCGGGAGCGCGCCGACGAGACGGCCGTCGCGCAGCACCAGCATGCGGCTCGAGAGCGCGATCAGCTCGGGGAGCTCGCTGGAGATGAGCAGGATCGCCGCCCCCGCCTCGGCCAGGTCGTGGATCAGCGAATGGATCTCCGACTTGGCGCCGACGTCGACGCCGCGGGTCGGCTCGTCGAGGATCAGGAGCCGGCAGCGCGCCGCCACCCACTTGGCGAACACGATCTTCTGCTGGTTGCCGCCCGAGAGCCCCATGGTGGCCACGGTGAGATTGGGGGCGCGCAGCGCGAGGCGGCCGAAGGCCTCCTCCCCGAGCGTGCGCTCGGCGCCGGCCGGCAGCCAGCCCCAGCGCGCGAGGCGCGGCAGGATGGGGAGCGCCAGGTTCTCGAGGCCCGTCATGTCGGGGATGAACCCCTGGCGCTTGCGGTCCTCGGGGACCAGCCCCACCCCGGCGCGCATCGCCGCCGCGGGCGAGCCGCCCGAGAGCGCGACGCCGCCCACCTCCACTCGCCCCTCGGCGTCGGCGTCGAGCCCGAAGATCGCCTGCGCCACCTCCGAGCGCCCGGCCCCGACGAGGCCCGCCAGGCCGACGATCTCGCCGGCGCGCACCTCGAGGCTGACGTCGCGGAACTTGCCGCCGCTCGAGAGCTTGTCGACGCGCAGGACCACCTCGCCCGGTACCCGGCTCGTCTCCTGGGGGAGGTATTGATCGAGCCGGCGACCGATCATCAGCTCGACCAACGCCGGTTCGTCGAGCGCGGCGACCGGCTGCGTCGCCACGTGGCGGCCGTCGCGCAGGACGGTGATCGTGTCGCAGAGCCGGAAGATCTCCGGCATGCGGTGCGAGACGTAGACGCAGGTGACGCCGCTCTCCCGCAGGCTGCCGAGCAGCGTGTAGAGGTGATCGGCCTCGGCCTGCGACAGGCTGCTGGTCGGCTCGTCGAAGATGATGACCCGCGCGCCGCTCCCCACCGCCGCCGCGATCTGCACCACCTGCTGCTCGGCGACCGTCAGCTCCTCGACCAGCCGGCGCACGTCGATCGTCGCCTCGATCGCGTCGAGCATCCGGCGCGCGCGCCGCTCCGTTTCGCCACGGTCGATGAAGGGTCCGCGGCGCGGCAGCGCCCCCAGACAGAGGTTCTCGGCCACGGTCATGTTCTCGCAGAAGGCGAGCTCCTGGTGGACCATCCCCACGCCGGCGCGGAGCGCGTCACGCGGGTCCTCGAACCGCACCGGCTGGCCGTCGAGCAGGATCTGGCCCGCGTCGGGGGTGTAGATCCCGGCCAGGAGCTTGCCGAGCGTGCTCTTGCCGGCGCCGTTCTCGCCGCAGAGCGCGTGGCAAGCGCCGCGCGCGATGTCGAAGCTGACCTCCTCGAGCGCGTGCACGCCGGGGAAACGCTTCCCCACGCCGCGGAGAGTAACGATCGGTGCGTCGGCGTTCACGTTTGCGTCAACGTTGAGGCCGCTACTTCAGCTTGAGGTATTCCTCGGGAACGTCGGGGAAGCCCCACTGGTGGAGCTGGCGCGCCCACGCCCCGAGGTTGTCCTTGGTGACCGGCACCGGATCCATGGGGATGATCTCGGGGACGTCCTTCTTGAAATAGATCTTGTCGATGATCTTGGTGACCCCGACGTTCCCCCAGAGGTACGACGACTGCGCGAGCAACACCGGCGCCAGCCCCTTCTCGACGTAGGGGAGCGAGGGCGGCAACGCGTCGACGGCCACCAGCTTGATCTTCGCCGGATCGAGATCGGTGAGCAGCGTCTTGGTGTAGAGCGCCCAGCCGCCCGCCATCGCCCAGCCCTTGATCCCGGGGTAGGCGTTGTTGACCCGGATGACCTCGGCGGCGGCGTCCTGCGGCGTCTCGTTGTGATAGAAGGTGCCGACGATCTGGATCCCCTTGGACTTGGCCGCCTCGGCCTTGATCCCGTCGACGCGGCGGCGCAGGTTGGGGGCGTTCTGGTTGCCGGCCAGGATGGCGATCTTCCCCTTGCCGTCGAGCGCCTTGGAGAGCTCCGCCGCCACCTCTTCGCCGATGCGGCGGTCATCGACGCCGTAGAAGGCGAAGCGCTTCGACTTGGGCGCGTCGCTGTCGAAGGTCATCACCGGCACGCCGCGCTCGACCGCGTCGTCGATGGCGCCCGTCACCTTGCCGGCGTCCGAGCAGGAGATGAGGACGGCGTTGGCCCCCTCGTTGACCGCCTGCGCGATCCGCTGCGCCTGAATCTGGCCGTCCTCTTCGGGCGGCGTCAGCCAGGCGATCTCGACGGGGACGCCGATCTTGGCCGACAGATCGCGCGCCGCCGTCTCGGCGCCGCGGCGGGCCGAGAGAAAGACCGGGTTGGTCGAGCTCTTGGCGATCATCGCGATCTTGATCGACTTGCCGGCCGGGTGCGCGGGGGCCGGCGCAGCTTGCGCGGGCGCCGGCGCCGGGTTCGATGGCTGGTGGCAGGCGGCGAGGAGGAGCGCCGCCGCCGCCGCGGCCGCACGCACGACGTGCGCTGCCCACGGCCTCTGGATTTTCATCGCCCCGCCTCCGCCAGTCGCCGCGCCGCGAAGCGAGCGCTGGCCTGATCGAGGACTACCGCGACGACAATGGCACATCCGATGATGATCCATTCGTAGTTCTGATCCAGGTGCAGCGTCCGGATGGACTGCCGAATGAGGACGATGAGGACGGCCCCCAGCATCGCGTTGATGGCACTGCCGCGACCGCCGCTCAATCGAGCGCCGCCAACGACCGCGGAAGCGATGACGTATAACTCATATCCGGTCGCGTCTCCACAGGAGACCGAGCCGTAGAAGCTGGCCCCCAGGAAGGCGGCCAGCCCGGCGGTGGCCCCGGCCAGGACATAGACGCCAATCTGGATCCGCCCGATGGAGAGGCCCGAGTAGCGGCTGGCCTGCGGGTTCCCCCCGACCGCGAAGACATGGCGCCCCATCACCGTGCGCCCGAGGTAGAGGGCCCCCAGGGCCGCTACCACCAGCATCGCCAGCATGGGGATCGGGTAGAGCGCCGTCCCCAGGCCGAGCGACGACTTGGCGAAGTGGTTCATCGACTCGGGCAGGATGATGCTCTCCGCCTTGCTGATGACGAAGGCGAAGCCGCGCAGGATCCACATGGTCCCCAGCGTGATGATGAAGGGGTGGACGTCGAGGCCGACCACCATGGCGCCGTTGACCGCGCCGGCGAGGACGCCGATGGTGACGCAGAGGAGCAGCCCCAGCAGCACCGTGCCGGCGCCCCCCGTCGCGTCGCGCAGCGCGAGCCCCATCACCACGCTGGCCAGCGCGTAGACCGAGCCGACGGAGAGGTCGATGCCGCCCGAGATGATCACCACCGTGGCCCCCACCGCCATGATGGCGATGAAGCTGGCGTCGGTGGCGGTCTGGATCAGCGTGTACGAGTTGAGGAAGTTGTTGACCGTCCGGCCCGTCGCCTGGTCGACGTGGGAGCCCGCCGCCAGCGAGAGGACGACGAGCAGGCAGACGATGATGAGGACGAGACCCGTTTGCTGCGAGCGCAGCAGGCGGCGAAGAACGGTCATGGTGCGCGCGCGATTATAACGACGATTCCAGAATTGTCTGGCGCGCCTGACCGAGACCGGCGATTCCGTATTCCACCACGTCGCCGGCGCGCAGGTAGACGGGCGGCTTCCGCCCCATCCCCACCCCGGCCGGCGTGCCGGTGCTGAGCACGTCGCCCGGTATCAGCGTCATGAAGCGGGACACGTAGCTGACCAGCGTCGGGACGTCGAAGATGAGCTCGGCGGTCGTGGAGTCCTGCCGGGTCTCGCCGTTGACCTTCAGCCAGAGACGGACGTTCCCGAACTCGGGGAAGGTGTCGCGGGTGACGAGGTACGGGCCGAGGGGGGCGAAGCCGTCGCCGCTCTTGCCCTTCACCCACTGCCCGCCGCGCTCGATCTGGAAGGCGCGCTCCGAGTAGTCGTTGTGCAGCGCGAAGCCGGCCACGTGGTCCAGGGCCTCCTCGACGCGCACGTTCTTGGCCCGCTTGCCGATCACCACGCCGAGCTCGACCTCGTAGTCGAGCTTCTCGGCGCCGGCCGGCAGCGGAAGGTCGTCGGTCGGCCCGGCGAAGGCGCTCGGCGCCTTGAGGAAGACGATCGGCTCGGCCGGCAGCGCGGCCCCGGTCTCGCGCGCGTGGTCGCGATAGTTGAGGCCGATGCAGACGATCTTCGAGGGGCGGGCGATCGGCGGACCCAGGCGCGTGCCGTCGGGGACGCGGGGCGCGCGCACGCCGTCGTGCGCCAGCCAGTCGGCGAAGCGGCGCAGGCCATCGCTGGCGAAGAACCGTTCGTCGAAGTCGCCGCCGAACGCCGAGGCGTCGATGGCCACCTCGCCGCGGAAGAAACCCGGCTTCTCCTGGCCGGGGGGACCGTGGCGGAACAACTTCACGAGGTCGCCTCCTCGATCACGACCAGCAGGTCGCCCGCCTCGACGCTCTCACCGGCGCCGGCGACGATCTCGCGCACCGTCCCGCTGATCGGCGCCTTGATGACCGTCTCCAGCTTCATCGCCTCGGTCACCATCAGCTTCTGGCCGGCCTTGACCTGCTCGCCGACCTTGGTGACGAGGTCGATCACCCGCCCCGGCATCGGCGCCCCGACCTCGCCCGGCTTCTCGCTGGCGCGCCGGTTCTTGGGCCCGGTCACCTTGGCCGCGTCGTCGGCGACCCGCATCTGGCGCGACTGCCCGTTGATCTCGAAGGTCAGCACGCGCGCGCCGTCGGGCTCGATCTCGCCGATGGAGAGCAGCTTGATGATCAGCGTCTTCCCCGGCTCGATGTCGATCCAGGCCTCCTCGCCGACGCGCAGGCCGTAGAAGAAGGTCGGCGTCGGCAGCACCGAGGTGTCGCCGTGCAGCGCGCGGTGCTCCATGTAGCCGCGCATCACCTTGGGGTAGAGGGCGTAGGAGACGACGTCGCGCCGGGCCACGTCGACGCCGGCCAGCCCCTCCATTTCGCGCTTGGACCCCGCCCAGTCGTAAGGGGGCATGCTGGCGCCCGGGCGGCCTTCGACCTTGGCCGCGCCTTTCAGGATGTCGCTGCGGAGCGGCTCCGGGAAGCCGCCCGGCGGGCGCCCGAGCGCCCCGCGCATGAAGTCGATCACCGACTCGGGGAAAGTCAGCTCCTTGGCGCGCGCGCTGACGCCGGCGGCGTCGAGCCCCTGCTTGACCATCCAGATCGCCATGTCGCCGACGACTTTCGACGAGGGGGTCACCTTGGGGATGTCGCCGAAGAGACGATTGACCGCGGCGTAGGCCCGCTTGACCGAGTCCCAGCCGTGCTCGCCGACGCCCAGCGCCTCGGCCTGCGCGCGCAGGTTCGAATACTGCCCGCCCGGGATCTCGTGCTCGTAGACGTCGGCGGCCGGCGCCTTGAGGCCCGACTCGAACGGCGCGTAGTAGGCGCGCACCGGCTCCCAGTAGGCGGCCAGCTTCTCGAAGATCTCGGGCGACATCTTGGGGTCGCGCGGCGCGCCTTGCAGCGCGAAGGCCATCGACGACAGCGACGGCTGCGAGGTCATCCCGCCCATGCTGCTGACCGCGCCGTCGATCACCGCGACGCCCGCCTCCACCGCCGCCAGGTTGGAGGCGATGCTGTTCCCCGAGGTGTCGTGCATGTGCAGGTGGATCGGCACGTCGACCGCGTCGCGCAGCGCCTTGACCAGCATCGTCGCCGCGCGCGGGCGCAAGAGGCCCGCCATGTCCTTGATGCAGAGAAGATGGGTTCCGCGCTTGACGATCTCCTGCGCCAGGTTGACGTAGTACGGCAGGTCGTACTTGCTGCGGGTCGGGTCGGCGACGTCGCCCGTGTAGCAGATGGCCGTCTCGACGACCCGGCCGGTCTTCTGCGCCGCCTCGATCGCCACCTGCATGTTGTCGACGTCGTTGAGCGCGTCGAAGATGCGGAACACGTCCATCCCGGCCGCCGCCGCCTCCTCGATGAAGGCGACCACCACGTCGTCGGGGTAGTTGGTGTAGCCGACGGCGTTGGCGCCGCGGACCAACATCTGGAACATCACGTTCGGGCAGAGGCGCCGCAGCTCCTCGAGCCGCAGCCAGGGGTCCTCCGAGAGGAACCGGTAAGCGACGTCGAAGGTGGCGCCGCCCCACATCTCGATGGAGAAGAGGTCGTGCCCGAGGTGCGCCGTCGCGGGCGCCACGCGCGCCAGATCGTAGGTCCGCACGCGCGTCGCCAGCAGCGACTGGTGCGCGTCGCGCCAGGTGGTGTCGGTCAAGCGCACGCGGCGATCGCCGCGCAGCATCTTGACGATCCCCTCCGGCCCCTCGCGCTCGAGCAGCTGCTTGGTGCCCGGGGGCGGCGGCGTCTTGGGGACGACCGGCGTCGGCGACTCGACCGCCAGGACGGAGAGCGGCGGCTTCGGCTTCCCGCGCACGGTCGGGTGGCCGTTGACGATCGTCGAGCCGATGTAGCGCAGGATGCGCGTCGCACGGTCGCGCCGGGGCGCGTACTGCACCAGCGCGGGGGTCTCGTCGATGAAGGTGGTGTGCGCCTGGCCGGCGGCGAACGTCGGGTGCAGGAGGACGTTCTCCAGAAACGCCAGGTTGGTCTTCACGCCCCGGATACGAAACTCGCGCAGCGACCGGACCACCTTGCGGCGGGCGTAGTTCCACTCGAGCCCGCTGGCGGTGATCTTGGCCAGCAGCGAGTCGTAGTAGGGCGAGACGCGCGCGCCCACGTACCCCGACCCGTCGTCGAGCCGGACGCCGTTCCCCGCCGCCGGCCGGTAGACCTGGATCTTGCCGGTGTCGGGAAGAAAGTCGTTCTTGGGATCCTCGGCGGTGACGCGCACCTGGATGGCCACGCCGCGCTGGACGATCTCCGCCTGGCTGCCGATCCCGATCTCCGGATCGCTGAGCTTGTAGCCCTGCGCGATCCAGAGCTGCGCCTGCACCAGGTCGCGCCCGGTGACGGCCTCGGTCACGGTGTGCTCGACCTGGATGCGCGGGTTGACCTCGATGAAGTAGTGCTGGCCGTCCTCGGCGACCAGGAACTCGACCGTGCCGGCGTTCGAGTACTTCACCTGGCGCGCGATCTTGAGCGCGTCGTCGGCCAGTCGTGCCCGAAGATTGTCCGGCAGCGACCAGGCCGGCGCGTACTCGACCACCTTCTGGTGGCGCCGCTGCACCGAGCAGTCGCGCTCGAACAGGTGGACCAGGTTGCCGTGGTTGTCTCCCAGCACCTGCACCTCGATGTGCTTGGGGCGGACCATCAGCTTCTCGATGAAGACCGCGTCGTCGCCGAAGGCCTTCTTGGCCTCCGAGCGCGCGCGCTCGAGCATCTCGGGGAGCTCGGCGCTGCTCCGCACGACGCGCATCCCGCGCCCGCCGCCCCCCGCCGAGGCCTTGATCATCACCGGGTAGCCGGCGTCGGCGCAGAACGCGCGCGCCGCCTCCAGCGTCTTGATCGCCTCGGGCGTGCCCGGCACCGTCGGCACGCCGGCGGCCTGGGCGATCTTGCGGGCCGCCACCTTGTCACCGAACTCCTCGATCGCTTCGGGGCTCGGCCCGACGAAGACGATCCCGGCCTGGCGGCACTTGCGGGCGAACGAGGCCCGCTCGGCGAGGAACCCGTAGCCCGGGTGGATGGCGTCGACCTCGTGCCGCTTGGCCAGCTCGACGATCTCGTCCTCCGCGAGGTACGCCGCCACCGGCTCCAGCCCCTTGCCGACGAGATACGCCTCGTCGGCCTTGTAGCGGTGCAGATGGACCCGGTCCTCCTCCGAGAAGATGGCCACCGTGCGGAACCCCAGCTCCGTGCAGGCGCGAAAAACGCGGATCGCGATCTCGCCGCGGTTGGCGCAGAGGACGCGCTTGAACGCGCGGATGGACGGCTTGCTGGCCATGGGGGCGCCCCGGGTAACTACCACCTTACCCGCGCGCCTGGGAAGCGCTTAGCGCTTGATGCCGAGCAGCAGATCCATGGTCGCCTGGTCGGCTGCGGGAAAACGATAGTTCTCGAACTCGCTGGAGGCGACCCAGCGGCAGTCGGCCACCCGCACGGCCGTCGGCTCGGCCGCGCCGACGATCTCCGCCTGATAGAGCGCCAGGTCGACCGAATAGCCTTCGTAGTCGTGCGTCCGCCGGCCGATGTTCGCGCCCACGGTCACCTCCACGCCGACGCGCTCGCGCACCTCGCGCTTGAGGGCGTCGCCGTCGCTCTCCCCCTCCTCGACCTTTCCGCCCGGGAATTCCCAGAGGCCAGCCAGGACGGCCGTGGGCCGGCGCTGCGTGATGAGGTACCGCTCGTTTCGCGCAATGACGGCCGCGACGACCCGCAGGTGGGGGACTTTCGCCATGGATGAACCACTATAGTGTGGTAACACCCGCACCATGGTCAAACGCGTGACGCCTCCCGAGGCTGCCGAGCTGCTCCAGAGCGGTTGGACCTACCTCGACGTCCGGTCGATCCCGGAATTCGAAGGGGGCCACCCGACCGGGGCCGCCAACGTGCCGCTGCTGCACTTCGAGGGGGGTCGGATGAGCCCCAACGCCGATTTCCAGAAGGTGGTGGCCGCCAACTTCCCCCCCGACAGCAAGCTGGTCGTCGGCTGCAAGGCGGGCGGGCGCTCGCTGCAGGCCGCCTCGCTGCTCGAGGCGGCCGGCTACACCAGCGTCGTCGACATGCGCGGCGGCTTCCACGGCGAGCACGACAGCCTGGGGCGCGTCACCTGCGCCGGCTGGGCAGAGTCGAACCTCCCGGTCGAGGCGAGCGCGCCGCCCGAGAAGACCTACGCGGCGCTGTCCAAGAAGTAGATCTAAACTCAGCCGGTGACGTGCCGGACGCGCCTGCCGCTCGCAGCGGGGATGCTGCTCGCCGGCATCGCGGCGGGCTGCGGTGGGAGCAATCCGCCCCAGCGCGGGTTCGATTCACGCGAGCTGTTGCCGTTCCGAGACTCGACCACCCTGCTCTGGGCCTTCGCCGATAGCAGCGGCGACCCTTCGCTGATCTACTCGACGACGCCGGCCGGCGCCTCGGCCCTGAGCTACTGGTCGCTCGACGTCGTGACCGGAAACGTCCAGAGCCTGGGCAACCTCCAGCCGCCGTCGATCACCGCGCTGAATGGGCCCTACTTCTGCTCCTTGCTCCAGCTCGACCCAACCGGGGGCACGGAGACGATCCAGGTGACGGACCTGCGCACGGGCGCCATCATGGACGTCCCCGACGTCCTCAGCTACGCCGCCTGCCCGGGGAGCGACGGCATATTGACCGCTTTCATCCGCGATTCGATGGGGAGCTCGGACCTCGTGAGCGGCCCGCCCCCCTACACCGCTTTCCAGGTGGTCAGGTTATCGATGAACGTCCAGGGCTTCGGCGATTGGCTGTTCGATGCGTCCGGGAAGGTGTCCGGCGCGCTGGTCGCCGCCGCCTCGACCACCACCCCGGACGCCTTCGGGCTCTACAGGCTCGATCTGCCCGCCGCCACCTTCACCGAGGAGCTCCCGCCGGCCCCGGTGAGCACGGCGTGGGCCACCGGCGCCTCGCCCACCGGAGCGCTGCAGTCGGCCAGCCTGGCCACCGGACCGGCGCAGAGTATCCGCGCGGTCGGCGACCACTTCGTCTACACGCGCGCGATGAGCGACGGCGGGACGACGATGTTCGCCGGCCCCTTCGCCGGAGGGCCGGCCAGCGAGCTGGCCCTGTTCCAGACCGATCCCGGTGCCGTCTCGTTCTCGTTCTCCAGCGTCGACGTCTTCACCTCCGACGACGACGGCGTTCCCGTGACCCGGGCGCCCGTCGTCGGGTGGGCGCCCGGCGTCGCCGGCAGCGCCGCCAGCACGTTGATGGTGTGGGACGATGCCGGGGGCGTGATCGTCGGCTGTCCGTCGTCGCCCGGCGCCACACCGTTCGGCGTCCTGTCTCCCGACGGATCTCGGGCGCTGTTCTCGGGCTATCCCGCCGCTCCGGGCGCCGTCTCGCTGCTCTCGCTGGGCGCGGCGACGGGGGGGACCGACAGTTGCCTCGCCTTGACAGACTCGAGCAACGAAGCCGGCACCGGCGCCGACTTCTCGCCCGATGGTCAGGCGCTCTTCTGGACGGTCGCCACCGGGCCGATCGCCACGACGGTCGAGAGCGCGATCTGGGCCGCGGCGGCGGACGGAAGCAGCCCGCGGATGCTCGGAAATGCCGGCATCCTGGGCGCGAGCTTCATCGCCGTCCCCGGCTCGGAGCGTTTGCAGTTCTTCCTCGACGACGACCTCTGCTGGGTCGACCTGCGGGACGACCCGATCGTCGTGCACGACCTGGCCCAGGCGTCCTTCGACGGTTACGACGACCTCCCCAACTCCTGGCTGCTGGCGGGCTACGACTACAACGCGCAGGACGGCAACGGCACGCTGGGCTTCGTCAACCTGGACAACCCCAAGAACAAGCATCCGATCTCGGCGTCCGTCGTGTCGTTCCGCATGACCGCCGACAGGACCGCTCCCGAGGCGGGCGCTCCCGAGGGAGGGGCCTCCGGCGACGGCGGCAGCGGCACCATCTACGACATCGTCTATCTGGTGCGCGGGCGCAACCCCTCCTCGCAGGACGGGTTCTGGCTGGCGAAGGTGAACCCCGCCGACCTGAAATGAGGCGGTCAGTCGCCGACGGCGATGCCGTTCTTCTGGCAGACGGCGTGGACCAGCGTGCGGTTCTTGTCGTCGAGCCGCGAGTAGGCGCGCTCGGCGGCCTCGGCATCCTTGAGCGAACAGGAGCAGACGGCCAGGATCTGGTAAGCGTCGGTCCACCCGGGCTTGGCCCGCAGCGCCCGCCGCGACAGATCCATCGCCGCCCCGCACTGCTGGCGCAGCCAGGCCTCGCGCGCCTGCTTCATGAGCGCCTGGGCGTCTTCGGCCTCGGCGGGGGACGAAGGCTCGGACCGCGCGGGCTCGGCGCGGGTCTCGCTGTGCCGCGCCGGCTCGGCCCGCTCGGCCACCGCCGCGCTGGCCAGGGCATGGGACCGCGCGGGGCGCGCCGCCACGGGCTCGGGCTTGGCGCGGCAGAGACGCGCCACGTCGCGGATGATCGTGTTCTTGGGATCGAGCCGGATGATCTCGGCCGCCTCCTGGCGGAGGTCGGCGCAGCGCCCCTCGGACCGCAGCTTCTCGATGTCCGCCATCTTCTCGGCGACCAGCAGCGTCCGCGCCTCCTCGTAGCGCGGCTGGGCCCGCCGCTTGTAGACGCTGTCACCCGGGATCTGCCCGTAGCCCGCCACCGCCGCGGCGTAGTTCTTGGCGCCCGCCGCCTCGTCGAACTTGGCGAAGGCCGACGCCGCCTGGCGCTCGCTGTCGACCCGGCGGCCGAGCGCCGTCGCCTCGCGCCGGATCCCGGGATCGGCGACCCCGGCGAGCCGGCCGAGGTCGGTGCGCGCGGACTCCCAGTCCTCGGCGACCACCGCCTGCTTCGCCGCCGCCAGGATGGCGGCCGGCGTCTCGGGCGGTGGAGGCGTGGCCGGGGCGGCGACGGGCGCGACGACCGGCGGGGCCGGCGCCGGGGCCGGCGCGGCGGGCGCCGCGGTCGAGGCGACGACCTCGTTGTTGACGGGCGCCTCGTGCGCGCCTCGATGAAGCAGCAGCGCCGCCACGCCCAGAACGGCGAGCGCGCCCGCCCCGACCCCGATCAGCTTGAACGGGATCTGGCGCGACCCCTGCGCAGCGCGCGGATCGTAGGTGAAGTCCTCCAGCGGGCCGACGAAGCGAATCTTGACGTGCCCGAGCTCGATCACGTCACCCGGACCGAGCTCGATCCGCTCGTAGTCCTCGCCGTTGACCCGGACGCCGTTCGCGCTCTGCAGGTCGACGATCGTGTAGTGGTCGCCGTCGCGCACGATCTTGGCGTGGTGGCGCGAGATCGACCGGTGGTTGAGGACGACGTCGTTCTCCTCGGTCCGCCCGATGACCAGCGAGGCCTTGTCGAGCGCGACCTCCATCCCCCCCAGATCCGTGGACAGCACCACCAACCGCGCCGACGGCCCCGCCGCCGCGCCTCCCGGCTTTTCGGAGAGCGTGCGCAGCGGGATGGTCGGCTGCCCTTCGACCGGCTCGGCGACGGGCCCAGCCACGGCGTCGCCCTCGGGGACCGCGGTCATCGGTTTGGGCGGCGAGGTCTTGGTCCGCGGCCGCGGCGCCGCGACCTGCGGCGCCGCCGCGGCCGCCTGGGCCGCCGGTTGCGCCGCCATCGCCGCCACCGAGGCCCGCCCGGGGATCGCGACCGGCCCGCCGACGGTGGCCAGCGGGGCGGACGTGACCGCCGGCATGTTGGGCGTCGTCGGCCGATCGGTGACGGGCGGGCGATCGCCGCGCAGCACCAGCTTGTAGTCGCCGATCTGGACCTCGTCCCCTTCGCGCAGCGGCGTCGGCGACGCGATCCGGGTGCCGTTGACCCGGACGCCGGTGAAGCTGGTGAGGTCCTCGATGTAGAGCGCGCCGTTCTGGCGCGAGAGGCGCGCGTGCTTGCGCGACACGTTCCGCTCGGTCAGCCGGATGGTATTTCCCTCCAGCCGACCGATCGTCATCTCGTCCCGCGCCAGCGGAACGACCGTGGTCTTACCTTCATCGTCTTCGATGCTCAGCTTGAACACGGCGAGACCCTCGAAATCACCGGGCCTTTTCACTTTATCCGTCGTGCTCGGCCGGAGTCAATGGCCGACGGCGAGGGGCGTGTAGGCCGCTGCGTGGAAGCGGCTAATGAACCCGCAGGATCGCCGAAGCGATGACGATCCCCATCCCGATCACGAAGGCGGCTGCCACGATGGCCACCGCCACGTTCTTGTTCTCGTGGATCTCACGCCGCAGGTTGTACGGCGTGATCATCTCCCACAGGTAGTACCCGATGATGAGGAGGACGATCCCCGACAGGCCGAACAGCGCGAAGTCGAGCAGCAGGCGTCCCAACGGGGCGACTTGGGCGGCGGGCATCCCGGGTCAGACGCTCCGCAATTCCGGGTAGGTGGTCATGACGTCGGTCTCCGTCATGGAATCATCGGGATCGGCCGGTGTCCAGATCACCTCGAGCCCGAGGAGCGCGTCGGGCGAGACGCCGCCGAGCTCGGTCAGCAGCCCCGCCAAATCGCGGGACGAGCCGGCGGCCGATCCGGTGAATTTGTCGAGCGGGACGCGGGTGGCCGCCACCAACGTCACCACCACCAGCTCGAGCGCTTCTTTCCCTTCCAGGGCGGGGCCCGCAGCCCGGCTGACCTGCCCGCCGGCGTTCCGGATCCGTTCGACCTGATAGCGGCTGCGCTCGGCCAGCGCCATGGCGTTCATCGCCGTCTCGGCGTTGGTCATGCTCATCGGACCGCGCGCCTCGGCGCCGAGGTAGCGGACGGCGTCCTGCTCGCGCAAGAGCTCGAGCGCCGTCTGCTGGAGCAGCGCCGCCAGCCCCACCTCGGTCTCAGTGCTCCCCTGGGCGGCGAACTCCCCGAGCCGGTCCTGGATGCCGCGCGCCGACCGGCCGAGAGCCAGCTGCAATCGGTAGAGATAGGCCCGACCGGGCATGGTCGTGGCCTCGCCGCCGTATCCGTCGTCGTAACCGCTCCCCGGGACCGGCCCGCCGCGGCTGGCACGCACGGCGCGCGAGACGGCGGCCACCACCAGGCCGACCATCAACAGCGCGGCCAGCGACCCGAACATCCCGAAGCCGCCGCCGTAACCCCACCCGCCGAAGCCCGGCAGGAAAAAAAAGTGCGAGCGCGGAGCATAGCCGTACCCGCCGCCGGAGTAAGGGGTGCCGCCACCGGAATAGCCGGGCGAGGACGAGAACCCACCGCCCGAGCGGAACCCCTGCCGCCCGCCGAAGCTCGAGCCCGAACGGGCGAACGCCGCGGTCGAGCCGAACGTCACCAATACGAGCAGCAGCACGGCCAGAAAGCGCAACACACGGCGCATGATCCACCTCACTTCGACCTCACTTTGGGGAGTCTATGCCGCCGATCTCGGGGCCGCAATCGACCCTCCGCCTAGACCTTCGTGGCGCCCGCGCCCCGGCTGCGCGAGAGGTCTTCGAAGTACTTGCGCAGCGCGGGGAGCGCCGAGACGAGGCGGCGAAAGTAATCGCGGCCGAGGAACAGGATGCTGGTCGGCACGACCGTGCGCACCTCGGCGTTGGTGGGGTGGTCGCCGAGCAGCGCCATCTCGCCGAACAGCTCGCCGGCGCGCAGCCGCGCGATCGGCTGGCCCTGGCGCAGCACCTGGACCTCGCCCAGCAGGATGACGAACAGCCCCTGCCCGATCTCGTTCTCGCGGATGACGGTCGTGCCGGCGGGGATGTCGATCCCTTCGAAGCGGCGGACGAGCTCCATCTGCTGCTGGTTGTCGAACGGCTTGAACAGCGGCGAGCTGGCGATGAGGTTCTTGAGCAGACGCTCGCGCGCGAAGCGGTCGAGCCGCTCCGCCAGCGCCGGGACCGCGCGGATGAGCTCGGCGACCGTCGCGCGGCTGACCTCCAGCAGGTCGGCCTCGCCGACCACCTGGATGGAAGCGGTGCGCGGCTGGTCGGTCATGAGCGCCATCTCGCCGAACAGCGCCCCTTCGAGCAGGTGCGTCAGCTCCACGGCGCGCGTCGGGCGCCCGTTCACCGGCTGGCCACCGGCGACCACGCGCACCTCGCCCGCGGCGACGACGTAGAACGCCGACCCGGGATCGCCCTCGCGGAACACGACGTCGCCGTCACCGCCGCGAATGAGCCGCGCCATCTTCACCGCGGCCGGGAACAGCTCGGGCGGCAGCTCGGAGAAGAAGGGGACCGGCAGGAACTGCTCGGGGTACTGGACGAACACCGAAAGGTCCATCGCGCGGGCGCGGGCGCGGGCCACCAGCTTCGGAAGATCGCCGGCCGCCGACGGCGCGGGCGGCTCGATTTTCGCGTCGAGATCGACCGGGGCCTGGCGGGCGGCGAACTTGGCCAGCGCCGGCGCGCCGTGCGCGAAGTTGCGCGCCATCACCGCCGCGATCGGTTCGGTGTTCTGGCCCAGCGACTCCAGGACCTTGCAGCCCACCAGCGCGGGCAGCAGGTGCCCCGAGCGCACGTCGTGCATCGTCACCGTCCGCAGGACCTCGACGGCACCCGCCCGATCCCCCAGCTTGAACAGCAGGTCACCGATCCGCCGCCGGCTCTCGCTGTCGAGCGGATTTTGCGCCAGCATCTGCTCGTGCGCGGCCAGCGCCGCGGCAAATTGGCCCGCCCGGGCCAGGGTGCGTGCCTCGTGCTTCAGGTCGCGGAGCGAAAGCGCCATTGCGGAGACGTTATCCGGAGCGTGAAATGGGGTCAAAGTGGCAACGCGAGAACCGTCGGAAGAGCGGTCGGAGCAGGCGACAGCCCGGCTGGCCGCCGTGGCGGCGCTCGGCTTCCCCGAGCTTGGCCGCTCGCTCGAAGATCGGCCGATCTTCGGGCGCCGTTTCGGCGGCGCGGGCGCCCCGCTGCTGGTCATGGGCGGCATCCACGGCGACGAGCCGGCCGGCGTCGACGCCCTCCTCGAGCTCGCCGGCCGGCTCGGCCCGGGCGCGCCGCCGCTCTGGCTGCTCCCGGCCGCCAACCCGGACGGCCTCTCCCGGGGCCGGAAGAACTCCGCCCGCGACGTCGACCTCAACCGAAATTTTCCGGCCCTCTCGTTCGCGACCGCGCATGCCCCGGGCTATTTTCCGGGTCCGGCGCCCCTCTCCGAGCCTGAGACGCGGGCGATCGCCGCGCTGGTCGACCGCGAGCCCTTGGCCGGCGCCCTGGCGGTCCACGCGCCGTTCGCTTGCGTCAACTACGATGGCCCGGCGGCCGACTGGGCGGAGAAAGTCGCGGCCGCCTGCGGCTGGCCGGCCCGCGGCGACATCGGCTACCCGACCCCGGGCTCGTTCGGGTCGTGGCTGGGGGTCGACCGGGGGCTTCCGGTCTTGACGCTCGAGCTCCCCCGGGGCCCCCTGGCCGACTTTCGTGACACCGCGGCGGCCGCCCTGGACGCAGCGCTCGGGTACTGGCGGGGCGGCTGAAGATTTGGAGGCGGCGGTGGCCCTTCCCCTCCCGGCGACGGGCCGTCTCGGGCTATACTGCTTGACAGGTAGGCGGGGGTCGTACTCTTCTGACCCTTCTGGCCATGGACAACACGGAGCGTACGTTTCTGGAGACGATGTCGAGAGCGCTCGTCTCTCTTCCCTTCGACCTCAAGATCCTGCTGGAAGCGGTCGCGGATTCCGACCTCGAGCGTGCTGCGCGCGAAATTGCGGCCGGCACGGTCGTGCACGTGATCACGCCCAAGGACGGCAACGTCGATGCGCCGCTGCGCTTCGCCGAGGACGTGGTTCAGCTTCGTCTGGCGCTGGCCAAGATCGCGGCCGAAGGGGGGGAAGGTGCGCCCGCTTTTCGTGAACGGTTCGCCGAGGACTACACCCGCTTCGACGAGGAGCTGGGGCTCTTCCGGCAGGCCCTGGGGGGCGGCATCGTCGATTGGCTCGACAGCCGCTGGGGCTCTCTGCTCAAGGGCGTGTACGCCAAGAAGAAGGTCTCCATGTTCGTCGACGACGAGGAGGTCGGCACCTTCCTCTACGACGAGGGGCTCCGCTTCGCGACGCTCTATCCGATCACCGAGAAGTCGCTGGCCGGGCGGGTCAAGCAAGCTCAGCCGTTCGTCGACCACCTGGCGCGAAAGCGGGATCAGGACAAGAAGAAGATCACCTCGTAAGCGGGGGGTCTGAAGCGGGTCTCTGAAGAAGGACGGTTCGAGCGTGTCGCGCGTGCCTTTGGTCGCCTCGGCGGGTGACTCTCCGGTCAGCCTGCTGGACATGGCGGTGGCGATCGGGCGCGGCGCCACGCCGCCGCCGACCGAGATCACCGCCGCCGCGCGACCCGCGGCGCCGCTGCTGACGCAGCTGCCGGGCGCGCAGATCCGCGCGGCGATCGAGGCGGTCATCCTGGGGCGCTCGCTCGCCGACGGGCTGCAATGGATGCACGACGCGGGCGTGCTCTCCGCGCTGCTCCCCGAGCTCGAGGCGACGGTCGACTTCTCGCAGGAGGCCGGGCGGCGCCACAAGGACGTCTGGGAGCACACCAAGCAGGTCGTCGTGCAGTCGGTGCCGGACCCGCTCGTCCGCTGGGCGGCCCTGCTTCACGACGTCGGCAAGGTCCCGACGCGGGTGATGCTCCCCGACGGCAAGGTGACCTTCCACCGCCACGCCGAGGTCGGGGCCCGGATGTGGGACCCGATCGGGAGGCGCCTGGGGTTCAGCAAACCAGAGCGCCACAAGATCCGGTTCCTCGTGCTCCACCACCTGCGCGCCAACGCCTACGAGCCTGGCTGGAGCGACGCGGCCGTGCGTCGCTTCGACCACGAGATGGGCGAGCACCTCGAGGACCTGCTCGATCTCTCGCGGGCCGACGTCACCTCGCGGCGCCCCGGCCGGCGGCAGGAGGCGGTCCGCAACATCCACGCCCTCAAGGAGCGCATCCTGGCCATCCGCGCCCTCGACGCCCGCGTGCCTCCGCTGCCGCCCGGCCTCGGCAACGCCATCATGGAAACGTTCGGCCTTCCCCCCTCGAAGCGGATCGGCGACCTCCGCAAGCTGTGCGAAGAGGCCGTCGAGCGCGGCGAGCTGGAAGAGCGCCGCGACGCCGCCTACTACGTCGACTTCCTCCGCGACAAGGTCTGAAGGAACCAGCCGCCCTGACCCTCACCAGGGGTCACCCGGCAGGGTTGCACCGCACGCCGTCGTCATACATAATCTATTTTGTCATACAGGGGAGAAGCCGATGGCCAAGCTGGTTCAGGCGCGCCTCGACGACGAAACCGACGGCCTCTTGAAAGAGCTCCGGCGCCGCACCGGCCTGTCAGACTCGGAGCTGGTCCGGCGCGGTGTCCGCTCTCTGGCCGAGAATTTGCCTGCCAAGGCGGGCCTACACGTCTACGGAATCGGCCGGTTTTCTTCGGGCGTCCGGGACCTCGGCTCTAACAAGGCACATCTGGCGGGCTTCGGCCGGAAGTGAGGGCCGTCCTTCTGGACACCGGGGTCATCGTGGCCCTGCTCGACCGCAGCGAACGCGACCACGAGCGCTGCCGCGCGGCGCTGCGCGAGCTCTCCGGCCCGTTGGTGACGTGCGAGGCGGTCATCGCCGAGGCCTGTTACCTCTTGCGCCGTGTCGCGGGAGCACCCGAGGCGGTGCTGGAGAACGTCGACAAGAAGGTCTTTCAGATTCCTTTTCGACTCGAGGAATCGGCGGCGGGCGTTCGCCTGCTGATGAAGCGCTACGCCCGCGTGCCGATGGACCTGGCCGACGCCTGCCTCGTTGCGTTGGCGGAGGCGACGGGGACCGGCCGCATCCTCACCCTAGACGGCGACTTCGGCGTTTACCGCTGGCGGCGAACGCGTCCCTTCGAGATTCTCCCCGACTGAATCGGTCCGTCAGTCCCAGTCGCCGGTGCCTTCGAGCGGCTCGTCCTTTTCCCAGTGGATGAGGTTACGCTTCTGGCGGCGCAGGTTGCGGACCTGGGCGGCGAGGAACAGGACGCACCCGATCGACACGATGATCACGGCGATCAGGGCGACGAGCGGCATACGCGGAGTTTGAACCCGCACCGCCGGGAATGCCAGACTAGGGGTCGACGCCGCCATGCCCGAGCTGCCCGATCTGGTCCACGTCGAGGAGGTCCTGCGCGGCGCGCTCGCGGGGAAGACCATCTCCGCGGCGCGCACGGGCGATCCGACCGTCCTGCGGATCATGGTGCGCGAGCCGTTCCCGGCGCTGCTGGTGGGACGGCGGCTCTCGACGATCGAACGGCGCGGCCACTTCATGCGCTTCGGCTTGGACCAGGGGCTGGTCATCGTGGTCAACGCCATGCTGGCGGGGCGTTACAAGCTGATCGCGGCCGGCGCGGAGGCCGGCAAGAAGAAGGATCCGCGCGCGCTCGGGCTGGCGCTGGTGTTCGAGGGCGCGCCCGAGCTGCAGTACGTCGACGAGAAGCGGATGGGGAAGGTCTATGTCGCGCGCGCCGAGGACGAGCGGCAGATCCCCGTCTACGGCCAGCTGGGCCTCGACCTCACCTCGCCGGCGTTCACGCGGGCGGCGTTCGGCGCCGCCATCGCCCGCCGCCGCGACCAGGTGCGCGCGTTTCTGATGGACAAGCGGGCGCTCGCCTCGCTGGGGAACGCCTACGCCGACGAAGTCCTGTTCGCCGCGGGCATCCACCCCAAGACCTTCTGCTACAAGCTCGACGCGGCGGCGGTCGACGCGCTCTACGCAGCGATCGGGCGCGTGCTCGCCGAGGCCATCGCCGAGATCCGCGGGCGGAACGAGCCGCCGGAGGTCAAGGTGCGCGACTTCCTCAAGGTGCGGGGACGCGACGGCAAGCCGTGCCTCGTCTGCGGCACGACCATCCGCGCCGTGCGGGTGGGCGACGGCGACGCCTGCTTCTGCCCGCGCTGCCAGCCCGAGACGCGGAAGCTGTTCGTCACTTGGTCGAAGCTGCCGCCTTCACCCGGTGCGAAGGGCGTACAGAAATAGCGCGGCGGCGGTCGCCACGTTGAGCGAATCGGCGCCCGGCGACATGGGGATCGTGACCCGGTGGTCGCAGGCGGCGCGCGCCCCCGGCGACAGCCCCGGGCCCTCGGCGCCGAACAGCAGCGCCACGCGCGGCGGCCGCACGAACGCGCCGAGCGGCGTGGCGTCGGGAGCGAGGACGGCGCCGACCAGCGCGACGCCGGCGTCGCGCAGGGCCAGCAGCTCATCGGGCCAGCGACCGAGCCGGACGATCGGCAGCCCGAACACGGCGCCCAGCGAGACGCGGATCGCCTTGCGGTAGTAGGGATCGGCGCAGCGTGGGCTGAGCAACATGGCGTCCGCCCCGAAAGCGGCGGCGTGGCGGGCGATGGCCCCCAGGTTGTCGACGTCGGTCAGATCCTCGAGGACCACCAGCGTGCGCGCGCCCGGCGGAACCGCCGGCGCCGCCGGTTGGACGCCGATGGCCAGGCAGCCGCGGTGGACGTGAAAGCCGGCCACGCCGTCGAGCACCCCCTGCGGCGCCAGGTAGACCGGAAAGTCGCCGCCCAGCGCGTCGGCCAGCGTCGCCAGCCGCGGCGCGGTCAGCAGGACCGACTGGATGGGCAGGCCGCTCGACACGAGGCGCCGCACCACGCGCTCGCTCTCGGCGACGAAACGCCCCGCCTCGTTCAGCCGCCGCTCCTTGAGATCGCGGTAATCGGCGACGCGGGGATCCGCGGCGTCCAGGATCTCGATCGGCGGCAGCGCCACGCCAGCGCAAGCATAGTGGATCACGCGCGGTGAGGCGCGCGCGTGATAAAACCGGGGCATGCGTCTTGGCCGCCTCCTGCTGCTGGCCGCCGGGCTGGCCGCCGGCTGTTCGAGCGCGCAGGAGCCGCACGGCCCACCGGTGCTGCTGAACGTCTACTGGATCGTCAACGGCCAGGCGACGCCGATCTGGGGCACCTCCAGCACCGGTGTGGTCCAGGCGCCCCCGGGCGCGCAGGAGATCGACTTCGTGTTCGACCGAGTGCTCGACGGTGACCGGATCGAAGACACCGTCACGCAGAACGGGATTCCGACCACGGTGCCCAAGGCGGCGCCGCCCATCACCGTCTCCTGGCCCGACGAGGCGACGGCGATGAGCGCCCCGCCGTTCGCGGACACCGTCCGGTACAACAGCGTACCGCTCTACGGCGGCACCACCTCCTACGTCCTCTTGCAGCCGACGGCGCTCGGTTTCCCCTCCTCGGACACGGTGACCTTCGCGCTCGACAAGACGGGCCTCACCAGCTTCTACGACGAGCCGATGATCGGTCCCGGCTCGATCTCGGTCGAGACGGGCCCGTTGTCGGCGTCGTTCCAGCTCCCGGCGGACGGCGACGCCTCGACGGCGGTCCCCCAGAACTACATGCTGCCGGTGACCTTCACCAACCGGATCGCGGTCGCCACCGTCGAGCCCTACATCCATCTCTCGGCCGGCGGCCGGGACGTGCCGTTCCAGATCGTGGGCGGCACGAGCGACGGATTGACCATCTACCTGTCGGCGGCGAGCTGCCTCGCCGGTTGGCCGACCGGGGCTCCCATCGCCGCCACGGTGGCCGCCGGGGCACCGGACGCGTTCGGCGTCCCCATGCCCGCCGAGGCCACGACCACCTTCATGGCCGTGGGTTCGACCAGCCCCCCCGACGGCGGCTGCGGGGTGAGCGACGGCGGGGTGGACTGAGCTTCAGGCTGCCCGCGCGAAATCGCGGCTGAAGACCTCGGCGAACGAGGCGCAGACGGCGTCCTTGACGGCGGCGAGCGGAATGGGGCGGCCGAGCTCCCCGGACATCGAGCCCATCACCGCCGCGTCGAGGCCGCAGGGGTTGACGGCGGCGAAGCGCGCCAGGTCGGTCGAGACGTTGAGCGCGAATCCGTGCATCGTCACCCAGCGCTTGACCGCCACGCCGATGGAGGCGAGCTTGCGCGCGCCGCCGGCCGTCCAGACGCCGGTCCAGCCGGCCTTGCGCTCGCCGGCCAGGGCGAAGCGGGCGCAGGCCCGGATGATCGCCTCTTCGAGGTTGCGCAGGTAGACGTGCAGGTCCCGCTCCTCGTCGCCGAGGAGGAAGATCGGGTAGCCGACCAGCTGGCCGGGTCCGTGATAGGTGACGTCCCCGCCGCGCTCGATCTCGAAGATCGGAACACCGTCGGTGGCCAGCAGGTTCTCTTTGTGGGCGCTGCGGCCGGCGGTGATGACGTGCGGGTGCTCGACGAAGACCAGCGTGTCGGGGATTTCGCCCTTTTGCCGGGCCGTCACCAGCTCGCGCTGCTGCGCCCAGACCTGGCCGAACTCGCGGGTCCCGAGGTCGAGGAGGGTGGCTTCCTTGTTCACCGATTTACAATATGGATCGCTTCGCCGAGGCTCGCCTTGGCCGCCTCCATGATCGCCTCCGGCAGCGTCGGGTGGGCGTGGATGGTCAGGCTGATGTCGTCGGCCAGGGCGCCCATCTCGATCGCCAGCGCCGCCTCGGCGATGATGTCCGAGGCGCCGTTGCCGACCACGTGGATGCCGAGCACCTCTTTGCTGCCGGCGTCGATGACCACCTTCACGAAGCCGTCGGTGTCGGCGTTGGCGATGGCGCGCCCGAGCGCCGCGAAGGGGAACTTCCCGACCTTGACGGTACGCCCGCGCTGGCCCGCCTCCTCCGCGGTGATGCCGGCGGACGCGACCTCGGGGTCGCTGAAGATGACCGCCGGGATGCAGCGGACGTCCATCTCCGCCTGGTGACCGGCGATCACCTCGGCCACCACCTCCGCCTCGTGCGACGCCTTGTGGGCCAGCATCGGCTGCCCCGCGACGTCGCCGATGGCGTAGACGCCGGGGACGTTGGTGCGGAGCTGGCGATCGACGGGGACGAAGCCGCGCTCGACCTTGACGCCGATCTCCTCGAGGCCGAGCCCTTCGGAGTTCGGGCGGCGCCCGACCGCGACCAGCACCTTGTCGGCCTCGATCGTCTGGAGCTTCCCACCTTCGCCGCCGACCTCGACGGTGACGGCGGCGCGCCCCCCCCTCTCGGCCCAGGACTTGGCCTTGGCGCCGGTCACCACCTCGACCCCCAGCTTCTTGAGCTTGCGCGCGACGAGCTGGACGATCTCCGGGTCGTTCCCGGGCAGGATGTTCGGCAGCGCCTCGACGACCGTCACCTGGGAGCCGAGCTTGGCGTAGAGCGTCCCGATCTCGATCCCGATGTACCCGCCGCCGATGACCACGAAGCGCTCGGGGACCGAGGAGAAATCGAGCGCACCGGTCGAGTCGACGATCCGCTGCCCGTCGAACTTGAACCCCGGGATCTCGATCGGCCGCGACCCGGTGGCGATGACGATGTGGTCGGCGGTGATGGTCGTCTTGGTCTTCCCTTGCCCGTCGCCTGCGGTCAGCTCGACGGTGTTGCGCGAGACGAAGCGCGCCGTGCCGGTCCGGTAGTCACAGCCGTTGGCCTTGAGCAGCGTCTTCACGCCGCCGGTGAGCTTGGAGACCACCTCGCCTTTCCACTGCTGCATCTTGGCCATGTCGACCCGGGGGTTGTCCGCCAGGATCCCGATGTCGGCGCCGTGGCGGATCTTGTCGAACACCTTGGAGGCGTTGATGAGCGCCTTCGACGGGATGCAGCCGACGTTGAGGCAGATCCCGCCCGGCTTGTCGCGCTCGACCACCAGCGACTTCTTCTTGAGCTGCCCGAGCCGGATCCCGGCCACGTACCCGCCGGGGCCGGCGCCGATCACCAGCGCTTCCACACGAATCGTCTCGTCGGCCATGGCGGACGCTTATACCGGAACGCGCGCCGCCGGCAACCGGGACCGTCGGCCGCGCGCCGCCCTCCGGCGAACCTCCGCCTGGTTGGGCGCCGCTCCTGGCGCGCGAGGCGGCGCAGCGGCTCGCCGCGGCCGGCGGGACCAGCAAGACGGCCCGCGGCGCCAAGCGCTCCGCGTGGGCGCGGCGTTGATCCTGGTCGACACCCACGCCTGGCTCCGCCACCTCCGCGTGAGGGATCCTCACCTCGTACGGCTCCTGTTGGAGCAACGCGTTCACACCTCTGACGTCGTGATCGGAGAGCTTCGGCTCGGCTCCGGGCTGCCGAAGAGCTTCGCCCAGGACATCCTGGCGCTCCCGCGGCTCCCCAGTCCCAGCGCGGCCGAGACGCGTGCGTTCATCGAACGCCACCTGCCGGCGTTCGCGGGATCGGGCCTCGGGTGGGCGGACGCCCAGATCGTTCTCGCGGCCGCCAAGGCCGGCGCGTGCCTGCGCAGCTCCGATCGCGCGGTCCGAAGAACGTGTCGAGCGCTCGGGGTCCCGCTGGCCTAGGCGCCTGGGCGGCGCCGCGCGGTGGCACTCGCTAGGGCCGAACGGTCTTGTCGCGAACCCGATCGAGCTCGTCGAGCTGTTCCGCCAGCGCGCGCGTCGGACGCGCCAGAACGTTCTCGATGATCACGTGCGGCGGCGGTGGCCCAACTGGCTCTTGGCCGTCGATGGCCGCCCGCACCTCGACGTCGACCTCTCGCCGCATCGCCGACTCAGCGGGCCGGTCGAGGATCTTCTCCGCGACCAGCCAACCGCCGAGTCGGGTCAAAGGATCACCTTCGGTCAGCACCGCCTCGATGAGCGTCGCGCCGCCGCCCTTGCGGGCGCGCTCGGCGGAGGCGCGTACGGCCGCGACGACCGCCAGGAAGTCGCCGCCATCGACGCGCACGCCGGCGATGCCGTAGGCGAGCGCCCGCACAGCGATCGTCTCCGAGCTCAAGAGCGGCGCCGTCTTGCCGTCGTTGACGCAGACGAAGATCACCGGCAGCCGGAACACGCCGGCGAAGTTCAGCCCGGTGTGGAAGTCCTCCGCGTCGACATCGATCGCGTCGAGCAGCGCCAGCGCGACGGTCGGCTTCTTCTGCATGTTGGCCGCCCAGGCGACGCCCGCCGCATGCGGCAGCTGGGCGGCACCGTGCGACGAGGCCGGCAACACGTTGAGGGCGCGCGGCAACGCCGGGCAACCGGGGAGGCGCCGCCCGCGCGCGAGATCGTTCGCGTTTCCGAAGAGCTGCGCGCTGAGGTCCGCGACCGGATAGCCCCGTGCCAGCGCCGTGGCCGCGTCGCGCCGCCCGGGCGCCACCACGTCGTCGAGCGACAGCGCCGCCACCGCACCAACCACGGCGGCTTCCGTCCCCGCCGTGGCGGCGTAGGAGCCGATGCGGCCGACCTTCACCAGCTCGCGCGCCGCCGCGTCGAGCGCCCGCGCCCGAAGCATCGCCCGGTAGGCGTCGCGCAGCGCGGCCGGCTCGAACGCCGGCAGCGCGGCCCGATCGACCTTGCCGTGATCAACCTTCCCTGCGGGGCCGAGGATCGACTGAAGGCCGGTCGCGCGCGCGTAGTCCTCGTCGCTCCAAGCCTCGATCTCGGAAACGCCGGGGGCGCCCATCCCGGCGCGCACGAGCGGCTCCGACGAGTTGAGCCCGGCGAGGACGGGCGGGCGCGCGGGGGGAATGGTCTTGGGCGCCGCCACCGTCAGGCCCCCGCCGCCAGCGGCGCCGGCGCCTCGAGCGCCCGCTTGATCTCGGCCACGAACTGCGCGGCGTCGAAGCCGTCGATCACCCGGTGGTCGAACGACAGCGACAGGTTCATCAGATCGCGGATCACGATCTCGGCGCCCACCACCGCCGGTCGCTTGGCGATCCGGTGGACGCCCAGGATGGCCACCTCGGGCGGGTTGATGATCGCCGTCGCCATCACGCCCCCCAGCGCCCCCAGACTGGTGATGGTGAACGTCGAGCCCATGAGCTCCTCGCGCGCGGCCTTGCCGGTGCGGGTCGCCTCGGCCAGCCGTTCGATCTCCTGGCCCAGCTCGGACAACGACTTGCCGTCAGCGTCGCGAATGACCGGCACGATGAGGCCGTTCTCGGTCGCGGTGGCGAGGCCGATGTGCAGTCTCTTCCACTGCAGGATCTCGCCGGCCGCGTCGTCGAGCATGGCGTTCATCTGGGGGAACTTCTTCAGCGCCGCAACGGTCGCCTTGATGATGAAGGGCAAGAACGACAGCTTGTTCGACAGCTTGTCGCCTTGGCGCGCGTTGACCTTGGCCCGCAGCGCGACCAGCTCGGTGCAGTCGATCTCCTCGACGTAGGTGACGTGCGGCGCCGTGAACTTCGACCGCGCCAGCGTCTCGGCGATCTTCTTGCGCAGGCCGCGGAAGGGGATACGGACCGCGTCGCCCTGCAGGCGCGCCGGCGCCGCAGGGGCCGCGCCGCCCTCCCCGTGCGCCCGGACGTCCTCGGAGGTGATGCGACCGGCGCGCCCCGTCCCGGCCACCTCGCGGATGTCGACGCCGATCTGCCGCGCCAGCTTGCGCGTCGCGGGCGTCGCCAGCACCGCCCCCGCCGCGCCGGCGATGCCGTTGCCGGCGGGGTGCAGGTGCACGTGGGCGGGAGCGCCCGACGCCGCGGGCCTGTCGATCTCGGCCTGCATCGTCGGCTTGGCGGCCACCGCGCTCCCCTCACCCTCGACCTCGATGACAATCAGGACCTTGCCTACCGGGCAGCGTTCCCCCTCGGCGAACATCCGCTTGGCGACGCGTCCGACGCGCGGCGAGCCGATCTCGACGGTCGCCTTGTCGGTCATCACCTCGACCATCGGCTGGTCCTCTTTGAGGGTGTCCCCCTCCTTGACCAGCCAGCGCACCACCTCGCCCTCGGCCACCCCTTCGCCGATGTCGGGGAGACGGAACTCGTAGACCATCAGAAGTTCACCACCCGCTCGACGGCGTCCAGGACGCGGTCCGCGTCGGGCAGGTACTCCCGCTCGAGCGTGTAGGGGAAGGGCGTGTCGAACCCCGTCACCCGGAGGATCGGCGCGTCGAGGTGCAGGATCGCCTTCTCGGCGATGGTGGCCGCGATCTCGGCGCCGAAGCCGGAGGTGCGCGGCGCCTCGTGCACGATGACCACCCGGCCCGTCTTCTTCACCGACGCGAGGATCGTCGCCTCGTCGAACGGGACCAGCGTCCGCAGATCGATGACCTCGAGATCGTATCCCTGCGCCGCCCCCTTGGACGCGGCCTCGAGCGCGGTGGTCACCATCGCCGACCAGGCGATCACCGTGACCTGGCGGGACGATCCTTGGCTTGGCCGGACCACCTTGGCCTCGCCGAGCGGGATCAGGTACTCCCCCTCTGGGACCTCGGCGCGCGGCGCCCGGTAGTACAGCTTCGGCTCCATGAAGACGACCGGGTCCTCGCCGCGGATCGCGCTCAAGAGCAGACCCTTGGCGTCGTAGGCGTTCGACGGGCAGACCACCTTGATGCCCGGGACGTGCGTGAAGAACGCCTCGGGCGACTGCGAATGGTAGTGCCCGCCCTTGATGCCCCCGCCGATGGGCGTGCGGATGACGACCGGGGCCGAGTACTCACCGCCCGAGCGGTAGCGCAGCTTGGCCAGCTCGTTCACGATCTGATCGAAGGCCGGGTAGATGTAGTCGCCGAACTGAATCTCGGGGACGGGACGCATCCCGTAGAGCGCCATTCCAATGGCGGTCCCCACGATCCCCGACTCGGCCAGCGGCGTGTCGATGCAGCGCTCGGGGCCGAACTCGGCCTGCAGCCCATCGGTGGCGCGGAAGACGCCGCCGAATCGTCCCACGTCCTCGCCGAGAACCACCACCCGCGGATCGCGGCGCATCTCCAGGCGCAACGCGTCCCTCACCGCTTCCAGCAGGTTCAAGTCGGGCATCGCGCCTGGCCACCTACCGTAATCCGCGCCTCAGTTCAAGTCGAGAGGCGCCTCGGCCGCGGTGGGTCGATCGCCTGGGGCGCAGGCGGCTCTGCCGCCGGAGCCCCGTCGCGGGAGGTTCGGAACCCGTCTGGGGGTTCCGAAGTTTCTAGGCCTGGGGCGGTCGCAGCTTGTAGCCGACGTGGCGGACGGTCTCGATCATGGCGCTGCCGGGGCCGAGCTTGGCGCGCAGCCGGCGGACGTGGATGTCCACGGTGCGCGTCCCGCCCGCGTAGCGGTAGCCCCAGACGCGCGAGAGGAGCTGCTCGCGCGAGAAGACGCGCCCCGGGCGTTCGGCCAGGAACTTGAGCAGCTGGAACTCCTGGCGCGGCAGCTTGAGCGCGCGGCCGCGGTAGGTCGCCTCGACCGCGACGGCGTCGATGATGAGGTCGCCGATCTTGATGCGACCGGCGGCGCGAAACGACGACATGCGCCAGTCGAGCTGGCGGATCCGCGCGTAGAGCTCCGGGCCGACCACCGGGGCCAGCACGAAGTCGTCCGCGCCGGCCTCCGGATCGAGCCCAGCCAGGCGCGACACCTCGACGCACAGCAGGACCGGGACGTCGGCCAGCGAACCGACCTCGCGAACGCGTCGGATGGCGGCGCGCCCGACCTCGAGGTGGGCGCCGGCGTCGACCACCACCACCGAGGGGCGCTGCAGCTCGATGTCTTCGGGGAGTTGATCGACGTCGTAGCCGACCGCGACCACCTCGCAGCCGAGGTCGTTGAGCGCGGCGGCGGGTGAGTCGGCCTCCGACGCGGCGGTGGCGGGATTCGACGTGACGACCAGGGCGCGCATTTCGCGACCCCACATTATCCGGCGCCGCCTGCGCCGGCAACTGCGACGCCTTGACCACGTTCGGCCAAATATCAAGGGGAGGTTTCCAAAATCGTCGCCGGACGGATCTTCTCAACGGCCCGCGCGCGCCGGCGCTTGGCGCGGCGCAAACCTGGTGCAATACTCTTCCTTGATGGACGACTTCCACTGCTCCTTCTGTGGGAAGCGGCGGCGCGAGGTGCGCAAGCTGATCTCGGGCCCGCGCGTCTTCATCTGCGACGAGTGTGTCGCGCTCTGCAACGACATCATCGCCAAGGAAGAGGCCGCCGAGCGGCCGAAGCACCCCCGCCCCCGCGAGATCTACGACGAGCTGAACAAGTACGTCATCGGGCAGGACCGCGCCAAGAAGGCGCTCTCGGTGGCGGTGCACAACCACTACAAGCGGATCGGGCAGCACGGCAAGGCGGGCGAGGTCGAGATCCAGAAGGGGAACATCCTCCTGCTCGGGCCCACCGGGTGCGGCAAGACGCTGCTGGTCCAGACGCTGGCCAAGAAGCTCGACGTTCCTTTCGCCATGGCCGACGCCACGACGTTGACGGAGGCCGGCTACGTTGGCGAGGACGTCGAGAACATCATCCTCAAGCTGCTGCAGGCCGCCGGCGGCGACATCGAGAAGTGCCAGCAGGGCATCATCTACATCGACGAAGTCGACAAGATCTGCCGCAAAGACGAGAACCCGTCGATCACCCGCGACGTGTCGGGTGAAGGCGTCCAGCAGGCGCTGTTGAAGATTCTCGAAGGCACGGTCGCGAACGTG
>DATNDC010000270.1:0-8216 GCA_035607055.1 Polyangia bacterium | reverse complement strand
GCCGGCCTCACCCAGGCCAAGTTCCTGCAAAAGCTCCGCGACAACAAGTCCGCGCTGGTCGCCAAGCACGGTTGCCGGACGGTCCGCTTCTCCGTCTACGTCAAGGACGGTAAGGCGGCGCTCCGGGCGACGCCGATTCGGGAATAGGCCCGGGGCCCTCACCCCGGCCCTCTCCCGCAAGCGGGAGAGGGGGCCTGATGCCTGATCGCTGCGATCGCCGCTGATCTCGGCTTCGTGCGGATCGAGCGAAGCCCCTCGAACCACCGCAACCGCCGCACGAAGCTTTTTGCGGCGCGTGGGCTGCGCTCCCGATTTGAAAAGGCAGCCCACGCGCCGCAAAAGCCCACGTGCGGCGGCTAACCGGATTCGGTGGGTGGCGATCGATCCGCACGTAACAGAGATCATCTTCGATCGAGACGACACCCTCGCCGCTTGCGGGGGAAGGCCGGGGTGAGGGGGCCGGGGTGAGGGGGCTACTGCAAGAGGAGCTTGTCGGGGCTCTGCTCTTCGCCGGCGGCGGGGGCCTGCTGGGTCGGGGCGGTGCCGTCGAGGAAGACCTCGTCGAGCGTGCCCGACTCCTGACCGGGCGCGGCCAGCAACCCGGTCGCCTTGTCGATGCGCTGCACGACGACGCCGGGCGGCTGCGCGAAGTCCTTGGTCGGCTTGCCGGCAGTCGCCTTGACCATGAAGTCGGCCCAGATGGGCGCCGCGGTCTTGCCGCCCGCCTCGCCGCGCCCGAGCTTCTTCATGTCGTCGAAGCCGACCCACACGGCGGCCAGGAGATCGGGCGTGAAGCCGACGAACCAGGCGTCGCGCTGGCCGTTGGAGGTGCCGGTCTTGCCGGCCACCGGGCGGTGCAGCTTGCCGGCGACCGCCGAGCGCGCGGTCCCCTCGTCGATCACGCTGCGCATGAGGGAGACCATCACGTAGGCGACCTCGGGCGGCAGCCCCGGGGCAAGCTGCGGCGGCGGGAGCTTCTGGTCGCCGATCGCGCTCACCAGCGAGGCGCGGTCGACCTTGGCCGTCTGGCCGCCGTCGGCGAAGGTGGCGTAGGCGTTGGCCAGCTCGAGCGGGGTCACCGTCAGCGAGCCGAGCGCCAGCGACAGCCCGATGTCCGGCGCGATGGGCGAGGTGATGCCGACGCGCGCCGCGACGCCGCGGACCTGATCGATCCCCACGTCGTTGAGGACCTTGATGGCGACGGTGTTGATCGAGTCGGCCAGCGCGGTGCGCACCCGCACCGGCCCGCGGAACTCCTCCTTCTCGTAGTTCTGTGGCTTCCAGAGGTCGTAGACCTCCGGCGCGTCGTTGATGATCGATGCGGGTGTGATCTTCTTGGCCTCGATCGCGGTGGCGTAGACGATCGGTTTGAACGCCGAGCCTGGCTGGCGGTTGGCGCGCAGGCTGCGGTCGAAGCCGCCCGAATGAAAATCGTAGCCGCCCACCAGCGCTAAGATCTCGTGGGTGATCGGATCCAGCACCACCATCGCCGCTTGCGGGCCGAGCTCGAGCGCCAATGGGAACGGGTGTCCTTCGGCGTGCGGGTGATCGGCGGCGTAACGGACGCGCACCAGATCGCCCGGCTTGAAGCGCTCGGCGAGCGCCTTGGTCCCTTTGCTGTAGCGGGGCTCGAGGCCGAAGTCGACCACCCCTTCCTTGACCCCCTCCTTGGCCGCCGCCAGCGCTTCGTCCGACGGCCAACTGGGGCGCGGCGCCCTGCTCCTCGGGCCGCTCTTGCTCGACGGCCGCGGCGGCGGAGGCTTGAGCGCCTCGTGCCCCGGCTCGCGCACGCCGGCGTCGACGTAGAGGTGGCCGAGCTTGACGTTCTTCGAATCCGGCTCGACGCGGGTCACGATCCCCTCGACGATCTCCGAGTCGCCCAGCCCCGCGGCGTGCGCCTTGACCAGATCGTAGCGGCGCACGTCGAGCGGCTTGCCGGTGAGGTGGCCCGAAGGTCCGCGGAACCCCTGGCGGGCGTCGAGGTCCTCCAGGCCGCGCTCGAGCGAGGCGCGCGCCAGCTCCTGCAGGTGGCCGTCGAGCGTGGTGGTGACGGTGATGCCGCTCTCGGTGGCCGCCGATTCGCCCAGCTTCTCGGCCAGCACGGCGCCGACGACGTCGACCGCCTCGGCGGCGATCCCGCGCGCCGAGGCCGGCTCGCGCGCCAGCCGAATCGGCTCCGCCGCCAGGCGATCGGCGGTGGCGCGGTCGATGTAGCCGTGCTCCGCCATCTGGCCGAGCACGTAGCGCTGTCGCGTCTTGGCGGCGTCGGGGTGGCGGCGCGGCGAGAGGCGCTCCGGGCTCTGCGGCAGCCCGGCCAGGAGGGCCGCCTCGGCCAGGTTGACGTCGCGCACCGACTTGCCGAAGTAGTAGCGCGCCGCCTCCTCGCAGCCGTAGCGGCCGTGCCCGTAGTAGATCTGGTTGAGGTAGAGCGCGAGCACCTCTTCCTTGGAGAGCTTCTCCGAGAGCTGCCGCGCCAGGATGATCTCCTGCACCTTGCGGCGCAGCGTCCGCTCCGGTGAGAGGACCAGGTTCTTCACCACCTGCTGGGTAATGGACGAGCCGCCTTGCGCGCGCCGGCCCCGGACCAGGTCCTCCAAAAACGCGCGGATCATCCCGCGGTA
Source organism: Polyangia bacterium (assembly GCA_035607055.1). GTDB lineage: Bacteria > Myxococcota_A > Polyangia > Fen-1088 > Fen-1088 > JADGRB01. Next base: position 5,595 of record DATNDC010000270.1, on the reverse strand, counting down.
GTTGAGGCCGCTGTGCTGGAAGTAGTCGGCGTCCTCGGCCGCCACGACGGCGTTGACGAGCAGCTTGGGGATCGCCTCGAACGGGACCACCGTGCGCTTCTCGTTGCCGAGCTCGCCGATCGCCTTGCCGTTGCGGTCGAGGATGCGCGTGACCTGCTTGGGGCGATAGGTGTCGAGCCGCGACAGGTCGGGGAGCTTCGGATCGCTGCCGTAGTAGCTGAACAGCCCCACCATCACGGCGATGACCGCGAACAGCCCCAGCGTCGCGACCATCCCCCCGATCCGCAGCGCCCGCTTCCAGGGGGGCCCTTCGCCGCCGCGCGCCGGCGCGCGCGTCTTCATCTTGGGTTTCGACGTCGCGCGCTTGCCGCCCGGGCGGCGGGGGTCGCGATCGTCGAGCGTGGGGCCGGCCGCCATCCGGGTCAGTCTATCGCCCGGCACCCGCGGTTCAAGTAAACCCGAGGTTCAAGAAGACCCCGGCTCAAACCGCGGCGGCCCGCGCCAAAATGGCGTCGGCGCCACGGACCGACGCGGCATAGAAACGCGCCCGCAGCGCCAGGATGGCCTCCTCCGAGAGGTCGGTGGCCGCGCCGAGCGCCTGGCGCCGCAGCGTCGTCGCCCGCTCCACGATCAGCGCCGTGGCGACGGAGAGGTTGAGGCTCTGGGTCAGGCCGTGCATCGGGATCCCGAACCGGACGTCGGCGGCGGCCATCGCCTCCGCCGTCAGCCCGTCGTGCTCGTTGCCCACCATGACCGCCGCCGGGCGCGAGAAGTCGAGATCGTCGAGCGCGACAGCCGCGCCCGGGACGGCGGCGTAGAGGGCCAGCCCGGCGGCGCGCAGGTTGACCAGCGCCGTGGCCAGCGTCTTGTGGCGAACGACGTCGAGCCATTTCTCGCACCCCTGGGTGACGGTGCTCGAGTAGCGAAACGGCTCCGTCGACTCGATCACCTCCACCCGCTGGACTCCGAACGCCTCCGCGCTGCGCAGCACCGCGGCGCCGTTGTGAGGGTCGTGCAGGTTCTCGATCACCACCCGCACCCCCCCGAGGCGGCTGGCGGCCGCCGCGTCGATGCGCGCGCGCCGCTCGTCGAGGAGCAGCGGCGCCAGCTCGGCGCAGACGCGCGCCGGCGAGAGCGCGCTCCAAGGCGCGCCGGTGTCTGACGGCATCGGCGGAAGCTAACACGCGCCGAGGGCGGCCCGCTGGCGCGCGCTCAGCACTGGCATCAGCAGGGCCAGGTCCGCGCGCGCCGCGGCCGGAGCGCGCTCCGCCTTGAAACGGGCCATGACCGCTGCGAGCTCGGCGTCCGTATAGCTGGGCCACAGGATCTCGGCCTGCGCGCGCTCCTCGGCGTCGATGTGGAGCAGGTACTCGCCGATGATCCGCATCGTGGCACGGTACAGCTCCGCCCATCGTCCCTGGTCGACGATCTCCACCCACCGGTCGAGCGCCGCCTCGAGCTCGTGGTGCTCGCGTTCGATGGTCTCCGCGACTCCGCCGAGCCTGGCGAAGAGCGGGTGGAGGTAGCGCCGCTCGTTCTCGGCGTGATCAGCGAGCATGGCGGCGATCTCGCGAACGGCGCTCGCGAGGTGGGTCCGGGTCGGGGGGTCGTCGATCTCCGCGCGCCCCAGCTCGTGTCCGAGAGTAAAGAGGCGGTGTCGCTGAGCCTTGTGCACGAGCCCATAAAGGTCGGTTCGCATGGCATCCATCCTTTCGAGGAGCAATCTGCCTGGCGCGCGCCACGCACGATTGTACGAATCCGACACCGCGGGCATCGCGCGCGGGTCGCGGACCCGCCGCGTTCAGCGGCGTCCGCGCCAAGCGGCCGGCGGGGTGCCCGCGAAGGCGCGGAATTCCCGGACGAAGTGAGATTGGTCGTAGTACCCGGCGTGCTGTGCAACGGCCGCGAGCGCGGGCTCGGAGTCCATGAGAGAGACGGCGCGCTGGAACCGAGCCAAACGGGCGAACCGTTTCGGCATCATCCCCACCCGCCGGAGGAACCGCCGCTCGAGCTGCCGCTCGCTGAGCGCGAGCTCCGCGGCGATCGCCGCGAGTGACGGGCTGCCGTTTGGATCGCTCAGCCGTTCGAGAGCGCGGGTCACCAGGGGATCGCGTGCAAATGGAAGCTCTCGAAGGAACCGTTCGACCAGGGCGACGCGGGATGCGTCATCGGGCGCGGCGGCAATCCGGCCGGTGACCTCCTCGGCTCGTGCCCGAGGAATCAGCTGCTCGAGCGGGACGCTGCGGTTGGCCAGCTCCGCGGCGGGAACCCCCAGCCGGGCCGCACCTTGCGGCGTGAAGCGGACGAGCACCGAACCTGTCCCGCCCAGGTATGAATACGTGCGCGCGCCCTCTTGAAGGCCGGTCACTCCGGCCGGGGAGAGCAGCCCGTCGCCCGCCCGCACCCGGCCGCGAAACTGAAAGCCGAGCACGGCGCTCGTCGAGGGCAGCACCGCGACTTCCCCCCCGGCACTCTCCAGGACGTCGATGGCGACCACGCTCGTCCTGAGGCTCGGGTGCGGAGCGAAGGTCGCCACCCGGCGATTGTAGCAATCCGGAGCGCCCCCGAAGCCTCGAGACACAAGCCAACCTGAAAGCGTGCAGGCGTCCCTCCCGCAGAGACTCGAGGCCAGCATGTGGTTGCTCGAGAGCAGGTGCGCGCGGGCGTGGCGGTTTGCGTTTCGCCGTCGGGACGCGCAGCGCGAACGTGCGAGATGCAATCTCCTTCGCGCTCGAGCCTCGCCGCGGCGCCACCGTCGGTCAGGCATGAATCATGCGTTCTCCCCGGGGCATGAAGGATCTGCTGTTCGCGGCGATCACGGTCGGGTTCTTCGCCATCTCCTGGCTGTACGTCCGGGTCGCGGAGCGGCTCTAGGAGGACCGCCATGTCTCTCGACTACGCGCTGGGCGCGCTCGTCTCGCTCGTGCTGACCGGCTACCTCTTCTACGCCCTCGTGCGCCCCGAGCGGTTCTGACCGGCACCACGCGAAAAGGAATCGTCCCATGACACTCGTCGGTTGGATTCAGGCCTTCGTCTTCTTCGCGCTCATCGTCGCGGTCGCCAAGCCCCTCGGCGCCTACATGTTCCGCATCTTCGAGGGGGGCGAGGCGCCGCTCGGCCGCGGCCTGGCCCGCGTCGAGAACGGCCTCTATCGGCTGTCGGGCGTCGACCCGCGGCGGGAGCAGGACTGGAAGGCCTACGCGTTTTCATTGCTGGCGTTCAGCACCTTCGGCGTGCTGGTCACCTACGCGATCCAGCGCGCGCAGGGGCACCTGCCGTTCAACCCTCAGCACTTCCCCGGCGTCGAGCACGCCCTGGCCTTCAACACCGCGGTCAGCTTCAGCACCAACACCAACTGGCAGTCGTACAGCGGCGAATCGACCATGAGCTACCTGACCCAGATGGCCGGGTTGGCGTGGCACAACTTCACCTCCGCGGCGGCTGGGATCGCCGTGGCGCTGGTGGTGGCGCGCGGCTTCACGCGGCGCCGGGGACCCACGGGCGGCAAGACAGTCGGTAACTTCTGGGTCGACCTCAATCGGTCGATCCTGTACCTGCTTCTCCCGCTCAGCTTCATCTTCGCCCTCGTCCTCGTCTCGCAGGGCGTAATCCAGAACCTGAAACCGTACCTCGACGCGACAACGCTCGAGGGCGGCAAGCAGACCCTGGCGCTGGGGCCGGTCGCCTCGCAGGAGGCCATCAAGCAGCTCGGCACCAACGGCGGCGGATTCTTCAACGCCAACGCCGCCCACCCGTTCGAGAACCCGACGCCCTTCACCAACCTCATCTCGCTGTTTCTCATCTTCGCCATCCCCGGCGGGCTCACCTACACCTACGGGCGCATGGCCAAGGACCAGAAGCAGGGCTGGGTGCTGTTCGCCGCGATGAGCGTGCTCTTCTTCGCCGGCCTGGCCGTCTGTTACCACGCCGAGGCGGCGGGCAATGGCGTCTTCGCCGGGCTGCCGGTGCACCAAGCGCTCGGCAACATGGAGGGCAAAGAGACGCGCTTCGGCGTCGCCGCTTCGGCGCTCTACGCAACGGTGACCACCGACGCCTCTTGCGGTGCCGTCAACTCCATGCACGACAGCTTCACGCCGCTCGGGGGCCTGGTGCCGCTGGTGAACATCCAGCTCGGCGAGGTGATCTTCGGCGGCGTGGGCGCCGGGATGTACGGGATCCTGGTGTTCGTCGTCCTTTCGGTCTTCATCGCCGGCCTGATGGTCGGACGGACGCCGGAGTATCTCGGCAAGAAGGTGGAGGCGCGCGAGATCCAACTCAGCATGTTCTACGTGCTGGTCTTCCCGATCATCATCCTCGGCTTCTCCGCCTGGGCGGCCATCTCGCCGCTCGGCACCTCGTCGCTCAACAACGGCGGCGCGCACGGCCTGTCGGAGATCCTGTACGCCTACTCGAGCGGCGCCGGGAACAACGGCTCGGCGTTCGCGGGGCTCAACGCCAACACGCCGTTCTGGAACGTCACGCTGGGCCTGACCATGCTGGCCGGCCGATTCCTGATGATCATCCCGGCGATGGGGATCTCCGGGTTGATGGTCGACAAGAAGGTCGTCCCGCCGAGTCTCGGAACCTTCCCCACCAACGGCCCGCTGTTCGCCTTCCTTCTGGTCACGGTGGTCGTCATCGTGGGCGCGCTGACCTTCTTCCCGGCGCTCTCGCTCGGCCCGATCGTCGAGCACTTCCAGACCCTGCAAGGAAAGGTGTTCTAGCGATGACCTCCCAAGCGAAATCCGTCGGTCTCTTCGATCGCACCATCCTCCGGCAAGCCGTCGGTGAGAGCTTCCGCAAGCTCTCGCCCCGGATGGTGGCCAAGAACCCGGTGATGTTCGTCGTCGAGGTCGGCAGCGCGCTGACCACGCTGCTCGTGGTGCGCGACGTCTTCGTCCGTTCGGCCGAGCACCCGCCGATCTGGTTCACCGGCGCCGTGTCGATCTGCCTCTGGTTCACCGTCGTATTCGCCAACTTCGCCGAGGCGATCGCGGAAGGTCGCGGTCGTGCCCAGGCCGAGACGCTCCGCAAGATGCGCAAGGAGACGATGGCCCGCCGGCTCCTCGACGGCGCGCAGGGGACGCGCGAAGAAGAAGTGGCCTCCTCGCTCCTGCGCAAGGGCGACCTGGTGGTCGTGGAGGCCAACCAACTCATCCCCGGCGACGGCGAGATCATCGAGGGGATCGCCTCCGTCGACGAATCGGCCATCACCGGCGAGTCGGCGCCCGTCATCCGCGAGAGCGGCGGCGACCGCAGCGCGGTGACCGGCGGCACGCGTGTGCTGTCGGATCAGATCAAAATCCGGATCACGTCGAATCCCGGCGAGACGTTTCTCGATCGAATGATCGCGCTCGTGGAAGGCGCGCAGCGCCAGAAGACGCCCAACGAAATCGCCTTGAACATCATGATCGCGGGCTTGACGCTGATCTTTCTGCTCGCCTGCGTGACCCTCGCGCCCTTTGCACAGTTCTCGGTTGCCCAAGCAGGATCGGGCACGGTCCCTTCCGTAGCGGTTCTCGTTTCGCTTCTGGTCTGTCTGATTCCAACGACCATCGGCGGCCTGTTATCCGCCATCGGCATCGCCGGCATGGA
>DATNDC010000092.1:0-14438 GCA_035607055.1 Polyangia bacterium | reverse complement strand
CCAAGGCGACCGGCGGGACGCCGGGCACCGGCGGTGCGACCGCGACCGGCGGCGTTTCGGGGACCGGCGGCACGAAGGCCACCGGCGGCAGCGACGGGTCCGGCGGCGCGACGTCGACCGGCGGGACCAAGGCGACCGGCGGGACGCCGGGCACCGGCGGTGCGACCGCGACCGGCGGCGTTTCGGGGACCGGCGGCACGAAAGCCACCGGCGGCGCGACCGGGACGGGCGGCACGAAGGCCACCGGCGGCGCCAGCGGCCAGGGTGGATCGACCGGCACCGGCGGCACGGGCACCACCGGCAGCTGCGGCTCGACGGCGCTCAACGAGGATCCGTTCGGTTGCGCGTTCGCCTGGGGGACCAACAACCCGGGCGGCTCGCTCGCCTCGTACAGCTACCTCCAGTTCATGTCGAACTGGGTCGGCACCGAGATCCAGCAGAACGGCAGCATCTCGAGCTGCAGCGGCTGCACGTGGCTGACGAACAACGTCGCCTCGACGAACCTGGTCCCGGTGTTCTACGCCTACTTCATCGGGTACCTCGGGCACGCCAACGGCTTCCCCGATCAGAACACCACCGGCGGCGCCAGCCTGGCCAGCGGCGGTGCGTACGTGATCCGCAAGTACCGCTCGCAGCTCATCGCCGCCTACAGCTACTACGCGCAGAAGGCGCACGCCGCCTGGCCGACCAAGCCGCTCGTCTGGTTGCTCGAAGGCGACTTCGTCCAGTACACCGACAGCACCCAGGTGAACTATCCGAACGCTTCGGGGAGCAACCCTGGCTCGCCGAGCTCGACCAGCGAGGCCCTCTCCTACGCCGAGCTCGGCCAGCTGGCGTCGGACATCACCTGCGCGATCAAGTCGAACATGCCAAACGCGGTGGTGGCCATCAACCACTCGACCTGGAACACCGATCAAGTGACCGCCAGCTTCTGGGGCGCCATGGCGAGCCAAGGGGTGAGCTACGACCTGGCCTGGACCAGCGGCGCCAGCAACATCGCGGGCGGCTTCTTCACCAGCGGCACGACCGCCTCCAGCTACAACGGCAAGACGGCGACCTACGCTTACCTGCACAGCCTGACGGGCAAGAAGATCTTCGTCGACACCAGCTTCGGCGCCTCGGCGATGGACGACACCTGGTCGGACTCGTCGGCCTCGACGATCAACGCCCGCATCGCCGACGGCGTCATCGCCGCCGACGTGACCACCCCGTCCTCGAGCTACGCGTCGGCCGTCAATTCGCTGGCGCCGTCGCTCAGCATGGTGTGCACCAAGTAAGATCGCCCAGTAAAACTTGCCAGGCACGCGAACCGGCTAAAATCGCCGGATGCACCTCAAGATCGTCCAGGCCGGCGATCCGGTCCTCCGGCACGCGGCCCGGCCGCTCGGCGCCGCGGAGATCGACAGCGCCGAGATCCAGCAGCTCATCGAGCTCATGCGCGAGACGATGCACGACGCGCCGGGCGTCGGCTTGGCGGCGCCGCAGATCGGCCTGCCGCTGCAGCTCGCGGTGATCGAGGACGTCGCCGAGAACGAGACCAGCGAGCGTTCGCCGGTCCCGTTCCACGTCATCATCAACCCGCGCCTGACGCTCGGCGCGGAGGCGGTCGAGCTCTTCGAGGGCTGCCTCAGCGTCGACGGATTCCAGGCGGTGGTGTCGCGCGCCCGCACAGTCACGGTCGAGGCTTTCGATCACCGCGGCACGCCGATCAAGATCGAAGCCCGCGGCTGGTACGCGCGGATCCTCCAGCACGAGATCGATCACCTGCACGGGACGCTCTACATCGATCGGATGAGACCGCGAACGTTTTCGACCGCCCGCAACGCGGCACGTTACACCGCGGGCGTGCCGATCGCCGAGCTTCTCGCCAAGCTCGACCCCGTGCGCACGCCCTCGAGCTAGAGAATCACAAGCATTCTCGCTACCTTGAGCCAGCAGGCTCAGGCTCTGCCATGAATCTGTCGTTGTTCAGACGTCCATGTCGGAACTTGTATGCATTAGTAAGACGTAAGATTTATTACATTTTGCCGTAGAATTTTTCTATGGCTGACGTATGATGCCCAACGTCGTTGTAGTCGTGGAACTCGCAAGGAGAGGGCCCATGAAGAACGCTTCTCGTTCCCTGCTGGCGCTGGCAGTCGGGCTGTTGGCCTCGGGCGGCTGCGTGAATCCCTCGAGCACGACCGAGAGCGCGGCCGAGCCGCTGGTTCTCAACCGCTCGCAGACGAGCGGACCGACGTTGGGATTCTACTTCTTGCCGCCGATCTCCTGGAGCGTGCCGGCCCACTTCGGCGGCGTCTTCGATCCCGATCTGTCGCCCACCGTGCGCATCGACGAGCTCGACGCCAACGGCGGCACGGTCTCCACCGTGGCGACGCTGACGGGCGACGCGCAGGCCGTCCGCCGCCATCCTTGGCGCGAGTTCTACATCGCCCGCTACAACACGAGCGCGCTCGCTCCGGGCGGTCACTATCGCGTGCGCGTCCTGGTCGACGATCAGGAGCTGGGCGCCGCCGATCTGGCGGTGGTGAAGAAGTTCTCGGACCTCAAGAGCGTCGACCTCAAGCGCTACGCGCCGGTCGTCGCGGGCGAGATCCTCCCCGTCATCTTCCGGATCGAGCGCAAGGCCGCGGACCAGGACGGCGACGGCGTGCCCGACTGGAAGGACAACTGCCCGACGATTTACAACCCGCCGGTGCCGGTGGTGATCGATCCGAAGCCGACCATGCCGATGCCGCCCCACTGCGATTACCACGTGAGCGCCTGCGATCCGCAGGAGCTCGACTGCCACCCGCACGTCAAGCTCGAGCAGCCCGACGTCTGCTCCTGCCCCGGCAACGCCGCCGGCTGCGCGGCGCCCGACGCCTGCCACGTGGCCGGCATGTGCGATCCGTCGACCGGCTCGTGCGGGATGATGGCGCTGCCGGACGGCACCTCTTGCTCCGACGGCAACGTCTGCAACGGTGACGAGACCTGCCAGGGCGGCGTCTGCACCTCCGGCAGCGCGCCGACCTGCGACGCCACCGATCCCTGCACGGTCGGCATCTGTGACCCGGTGAACGGCTGCGCGACGGCCGCCGCGCCCGACGGCACCGCCTGCAGCCTCTCCAACGCCGCGGGCGTCTGCACGAGCGGCGTCTGCGGGTCGCCCACCTGCGCCTCCAGCTTCGCCGACTGCGACGGCAACGCCGCCAACGGCTGCGAGACCTCCCTCGGCAGCGACGTCAACAACTGTGGCGCCTGCGGGAACGCCTGCCTCCCCGCCTGCCAGGCGACGGTCTTCACCGAGACCTGGGACAACGGGACGGACGGGTGGACCGCGCACGACAGCCACCCGATCACGTTCGCCGGCGACGGCTCGGCCTGCGGCACGTTCCAGCAGGAGATCGTCCCGTTCTCGGGCGGCCGCGTCTTCTCGCCGCTCATCCCGGTGAGCGCGGGGGCGACCTACTGCCTCACGGCGTGGATCAACGGGACGACCGACTCGATGCCCTTCCTCGGCATGCAGGACTCCGACACGGCCGGCGACCTCGGCATGGAGCACTGGCTGATCGGGCTCGAGGGCTACGCCACCGGTTACCCCAACGACTTGGTCACCACCGTCACGCCCAACGGGACCTGGACCTGGTACGCCAAGGCGTTCACCGTCGACGCCGGCATCAGCGACATCGTCGTCAAGGACGAGAACTTCCTGGGCGGGACGGCCGACTTCGACCTAATCCAGGTCTACGCCGGCGCCTGCCCCGCGGCGCCGAGCAGCACCTGCGGCGCCCCGGTGTCGAACTGCCAGGCGGCGTCTTGCAGCGACGGGGTCTGCGCCTCGGTCAAGCTGACGCCGTAACGACGCGCGCGGCGTCGCGAGGCGCCGCCTTCCCTCTCACCCCTTCCCGGCCTGGTTGGCCAGCGCCGCCACCTGCACGCGGCGAAAACAGCCGACCGTGTGGTCGTTGACCAGCCCGCCCGCCTGCATGAAGGCATAGACGATCGTCGACCCCACGAAGTTGAACCCGCGGCCGCGCAACTCTTTCGACAGCGCGTCGGACAGCGGCGTGCGGGCCGGGATGTCACCCCGCCCGCGCACCGCCCGGCGAATCGGTCGGCCGCCCACGAACCGCCAGATGAAGGCGTCGAACGATCCGTGCTCCTCTTGCAGCGCCAGAAAAGCGCGCGCGTTGCCGATCGCCGAGCGGATCTTGAGCTTGTTGCGCACGATCCCGGGGTCGCCCATCAGCCGCGCCACGTCCCGCTCCGAGAAGCGCGCCACCTTGACCGGATCGAACCCGGCGAACGCTCGGCGGTACCCCTCGCGCTTGCGCAGGATGGTCGACCAGGAGAGGCCCGCCTGCGCCCCGTCGAGCAGCAGCTTCTCGTACCAGCGCCGATCGTCGTGGATCGGCAGGCCCCACTCCTCGTCGTGGTAGGCGATCATCAGCGGATCGTCGCCCGCCCAGAAACAGCGCTTGATTGCACGGCTCGGCATGGCGCCAGGATACCGTCGCGGCTCGGCGAACGGGAGCGCGGCTAACGCGGCTCCGGCGGAGCCGCCGGCTGGCCGCCGCGCTGGCGATCCCAGCCGAAGAGGCCGCCGGCCACCACGGCCACACACGTTCGCAGGATGTCCCGAGAGAGTCCCTGTTCATCGGCGGGCGCGACGGCCCCGGCCGAGGACGAAGAAGCCGAAGCCGAGCAGTGCCAGGCTGGGCACGCCAGGGCCGCCCTCGGTCGCGCAGCTGCACCCGCTGCTGGTGGTGGTCCCGCCCGCCGGGCTGCCCGGGGGACCGGTGGCCGCGTCGCCGCCGCTCGATCCGCCGACGCCGCTGGCACCGCCGCTCCCCTTCCCGCCGCTGCCGCCCGCCCCGGTCGCGCCGTGGCCGGCGGCGCCGCTGCCACTTCCCCCGGTGCCAGTCGCGTTCGTGCCGCCCGTTCCCGTCGCGTTGGTCCCGCCGGTGCCGGTCGCGTTCGTGCCGCCCGTCCCCGTTCCCGCCGCGTTCGTGCCGCCGGCCCCCGTCGCGCCGCTCCCACCGGCGCCGGTCGGCGCCGTGATCGTGAAGTCGGCGCACTGGTGATAGAAGTACGACGGGTCCGGCGGGTGGTTGGCCATGAACTGGAGGAGCTGCAGCGTGCACTTCGCGCACGTCACGTTGCTGGGGAGGGTGACCGTATAGGTGTACGTCGTGCCCGACGCCGTCGACGACGCCAGGTGCGGGAAGAGGTTGTCGGCCAGCACGGGGTAGACGGGCGGGTTCGAGATCGCCACCTGGGCGGCGGTGTCGTCGCTGTTCATTTGGGTGACCGTCGGATCGAGCAGCTCGTCGCGCGAATTGATCGCCAGTGAGATCCGGAAGTGACCGTCGTGGGGAATGGTCTCGATCCAGTTCAACGTCACCTTGTCGCCGGCCTGGACCGAGGTGACCTTGTTGGTCGGGGTGTAAGGCACCGTCGAATCGACGCCGCAGGGGGTGACCTTTTGCGGGTCGCCGTCTACGTCGGTGGTGACCCAGCCTGCCGGCGCGGTCATCCGGATGTGGGCCTGGGCGGCCCGCGGCGCGAACCAGCCGGCCAGGGCGGCCCCGACGGCCAGCCCCGCCGCCGCGCGAAACGCGAGGGCAACGCCGGAGCTGGTCTTTGCTCCGATCACCTGGGGCACCTGGGACACACGGGGCAGGCGCATGGGAAGCCCTCCAAATCAGACTCCTGTGAGAATCCGCTGCGAATAGCGGGAAAGCAAGGTCGAACCCGGACGGCGGTTTTTTGCCGCCGCGAACGCCAAACGTTGCATGCCGTAAGATAGCCGCCGCCGATGCGATTGGTCGTTTGCGTTGCGATCCTCCTCGTCGCCGCCTGCGACGGAACCGTGCCGCCCCCGGGGCGCGCGCCGATCGACGGGGGCGGCGCCGACGCTGGGGCCCGGAGCGACGCGGGTCCCCTCGCCTGCGGTCCGAAAGTGACGGGCGGGTTCTGTCTCACCGACCCGCCGTTCGCCGCCGTCTGGGCCGGCGCCGCGGACGACGTCTGGATTCTGGAGAGCGACTTCCAGGAGATCACGGCCCGGCGCTTCGACGGTCGCGGCTGGACCACCTTCGACGCCGGCGCGAGCGCGCTCTCCGGCCTCTGGGGCAGCGGCCCGCGCGACGTGTGGGCCGTCGGCGCCGGCGCGACCGTCGTCCATTTCGACGGCGCCGCCTGGTCGCCGTTCGCGGCGCCGGCCGCGGCGGGCGCCGACCTGGCCGCCGTCTGGGGAAGCGGACCCCACGACGTCTGGGCGGTGGGAAATTCGGCCGGCGCCGCGCTGACGCTGCACTGGGACGGCGCGGCCTGGTCGGCCGTCGCCTGTTGCGGATCGACGACGGCCGCGGGGATCGATCTGCGCGCCGTCGCCGGGAGTGGCCCCCGGGATCTCTGGGCCGCCGGGAGCGCGACGGACGCGACGACCGGCGCCGTCACGCCGGCCGCGTTTCAGTGGGACGGGACCGCCTGGACGCCGGCCAAGGTCCCCGGTGACGGCTTCGGGCTCACCTCCGTCTGGACCGACGGGACGGGCGACGTCTGGTTCGGCGCGCCCCAGCAGATCGTCCGCGCCACCGGGGGCGCGTTCGCCTCGACGGCGATCGTCGGCACCGTCACCGCGCTCTGGGGGACCGGCGCCGCTGACGTCTGGGCGACGACCAAGGCCGGCGGCACGCTCCACTTCGACGGCGCGGCCTGGACCACGATCGCGAGCGGCACCACGAACCCGCTGGTCGCGCTCGGGGGGAGCGCCCCGGGGGATCTGTGGGCCGTCGGCAGCGCGGGGACGATCCTGCGCGGCGACGGCGCGACCTGGACGCCGCTCACCGACGGCACGACCGGACCGCTCGGCGCGGTCTGGGCCGACGGGGCGGAGGACGTCTGGACCAGCGGGCCGCTCCGCTTCGGCAGCGGCGGGTGGCGGCACGACGCGGGCGGCGCCAGCATCGGCGCCAGCGGCCTTTGCGGCTTCGCGGGCGACGACGTCTGGGCCGTCGGGGCGACGCTGGCCGCCGGCGATGGCAACGGCTTCATCGCGCACTGGGACGGCGGCGCCTGGACCATCGACGGGATCGCCGACATCTATTCGCCCACCAGCACCGCGGCGCCCAACCTCGGCCCCTCGTCGATGAACGCCATCTGGTGCCACGCGCCGACGGACATCTGGGCGGTCGGGCAGATCAGCGTCATCACCGGCCCGGTCGCCGACACCATCGCCCACTTCGACGGTCAGGCCTGGTCGCCGGTGGTGACGCCGACGACGACGTTCCTGAGCGGGGTCTGGGGATCGGCCGCCGACGACGTCTGGGCCGCGGGCGGCGGCGGAACGCTGTTCCACTGGAACGGCGCCACCTGGACGTCGGTAGCGAGCGGCGCCGGCGACGATCTGGGCGCCATCTGGGGGAGCGGCGCCGACGACGTCTGGGTGGCCGTGGCGCGGAAGCCGCAATTTCTCCACTGGGACGGCGGGGCCTGGCAGCCTGTCGCGAGCGGCGGCAGCGCCGGGCTGACGGCGCTGTGGGGGAGCGGCCCCGACGACGTCTGGGCCGTGGGGGGCGACGCCTCGTCGGGCGAGGTGCTCCACTTCGGCGGTCAGTTCTGGTCGACCGTCTGGAACGCGCCGGCCGCCGTCGGCAAGCTGACGGGCGTCTGGGGGACCACCGACGGCACGCTCACCGTCGCCGCGGCGAACGGCCTGCTCTTCACGCGGCCGAGGTCGGCGTCGCCGTGAGGCCTAGCCGCCGGCGCGGCGGCTCACGCCCGCGCGGAGAGCAGCGTCGGCCAGCGCCTCGTAGGGCTGGCAGCCGACCATCTCCTCGCCGGCGATGATGAAGGTCGGGATCCCGGTCACGCCGCTTTCACGCGCGTCAGCCTGCTTGTCGTCGACGCGCGCCAGGAACGCGGGATCGTCCGCGGCGCCGAGCGCTTCCTCGCGACCGAGCCCGGCCGCGACCGCCAGCGCGCCCAGGTCGCGGTCGTCTTCCAGGTTCTTCCCCTCTCGCCAGTAGGCCTCGAAGGCCGCTGCGCGAAACGGCTCCAGGCGCCCGCGATCTCGCGCCAGCTCAGCGACGGCCAGCGCGCGGCGCGTGTTCTGGAGGACGTCGGGGGGCGAAAAATCGGTCACCCCGAACCGCGCCGCGAAGCGCTTCGTCCGGTCGTGCAGCGAGGGGAGCGCCACGCCGGGAAAGAGGCGCGACAGCGACACCCCGCCGCGCGGCGTGCTCGGGTGGAGCTCGAAGCCGCGCCAGTCGAGTGTCAGGTCGAACTCCCGCAGCAGGCGCGGCACCGTGCTCTGCTCGGCGATGAAGCAGAACGGACAGACGAAATCGGTGTAGAGGCGGAGCGTCTCGGACATGCCTCGTCTATTCCCAAATGAGAAAGCCCGCCTTGGGGGCGGGCTTCTCGAAGATGGCTGCGTTGAAGATGGCTGCGCTACCGGGAGCGCAGCCCCCGTGGTCGGGCTACCAGCGCTGACGGCCGCCGCCACCACCGCGCCCGCCACCACCGCCGCCGTAACCGCCGCCGCCGCCACCACGACCGCCGCCGCCGCCGCCGCCGTAGCCGCCACCGCCGCCGCCGCGTCCACCACCTCCGAACCCGCCACCACCGCCACTGCCGCCGCGGCGATCCTCGGCCTCCTTCACCGCGACCTGGCGTCCCTGGACGTCGCGGCCGTTGATCTCGTCGATGGCCTTCTTGGCCTCGTCATCGGTCGCCATCTCGACGAAGCCGAAGCCACGAGGGCGGCCGGTCTCGCGATCGGTGATGATCTTGGCATCGGTGACGGTGCCGAGCGCGGAGAACAGCTCGCGCAGATCCAGCTCGGTGACGCTGTAGGGCAGATTTCCAACGTAGAGTCTCGTTCCCATTTCTTCCTCGTTTGCTTCAGTAGTGACCGACGGAGCTGCCGTCTGCAGAACCCTCAAACATTCCGGTCACCGAAGGCCGTCCCGGCCACAATTGCCGGCGGCGACGACGAAGACGGAGACGAAGGAGTCCCCAAAAAATTAGCATGCCTGCCGCAGGCCGCTGCAAATTCTTTTTCGTCGCCCGGGCGAGCCCGGCCGTACGACATGGCCCCCCATAACCCGCGCTCTCCCCCCCCCGGCCGCGCTTTCCAGGACGGCGCTCTGGGGTAGAGTGGGCGCCGTCCTGCACCGGCCCCGGACGGGCTCAAGGAACGACCCGATGATCACGCGCCCCGACCCCGAATCCCCCCGCCGCTCCCGTCACTTTCGCACGCTGGGGCTGCCCGTTTGGCTACCCGTTTTGGCCGGCTTGGCGGCCGGGCTGGCGGCGGCGGCCCCCCGCCCCGCCCGCGCCGACGACAATCTTCTGGCGGGACGCCGTCCGGTGGTTTCGCCCGGTGTCTACAACGCCAGCGCCATCACCGACGGCGCCGCCGCTCTCGACGGGGAGGAATGGAACACCTCCGTCGCCGCGCTGTTCTCGTCCGATCGCGCGTACGTCGAATGGGACCTCGGGCAGAGCGTCCCCCTCGTCGCCGCTTACCTGCAGGGGGACAACAACGACGCGTACGACGTCTCGGTCTCGGACGATCACGCCAACTTCAAGCCGCTCTGGACGGCCGATCCGCGCCCGGAGGCGGGGATGCGCGACCGCTGGAGTGACCACCTGTCGGGGCACGGGCGCTGGGTCCGCCTCGGCGTGCGGGGCGGCGATTCCGCCTACTCGGTGTCCGAGCTGCAGCTCTTCTCGGAGCGCCCGGCGGTGATGCCCCCGGCGCTGCGGCGGGTCGCCGGCGAGAGTCAGGCCGCCTGGATCCGCTCGGCGCTGCTCTACCTGGTCGCGGCCTGGGGTCTGTTCTTGCTGCTCACCGGGGCCCGCACGCGGGCCTGGCGGATCGCGCTCCTTGCCTTGCTCCCGCTGGCGGCCCTGGCGGTGGTCGTGCAGGCGCTGGTCGTCGGCTGGCCGCTCGCGGGACGGGAGGTGGCGTTCGTGCGCGCGGCGGCGGCAGCGATCGCGCTCGGCGCCGCCGTCCGGGTGGCGGTGCCGGGCAAGCGATGGCCGGCGAACCGCGGGGTCGTCACGGGCGCGCTCGCGCTCAGCGCGATCATGGCGTTCTCCGCGTTCTACAACCTGGGGCGCCCGCAATTCTGGAACCACCAGGAGAACCGCCCGGAGTTCGTCCACACCAACGACCTGCGCGTCTACCAGCCGTTCGCCAAGTACTTCAAGGAGCTGGGCTACGACGGCCTCTACATGGCCAGCGTGCTCGCCTACGCCGAGGACCGCCGCGGGGGCTCGCTCGACGCGATCGGGTCGCAGGAGATCCGCAGCCTCAAGGACCACCGGCTGCGCCGGGTGCGCGACATCGAGGACGAGATCCGCCAGGTCCGCGATCGGTTCAGCGACGAGCGCTGGCGAGAGTTCAAGAAAGACATGAACTATTTCGAGGATGTGATGGGTCCAGAATACCTTTCCACCCTCAACGACCACGGCGCCAACGCGACGCCCGTATGGGTCTTCTTCGGGCGGCTGCTCATGGCCCACGCGCCGGCCTCCGAGCACCTGCTCATCGCGACCGGCCTCGTCGACGGCCTCCTGCTGCTGCTCATGGCCGGCGCCCTCTGGTGGGCGTTCGGCCTCTGGCCGATGCTGCTGGCGATGACGGTGTTCGGGGCCAACGACCTCTACATGTTCGGGACCAACTGGAGCGGGGCGACGCTCCGACACGATTGGCTGGCGTACCTCGGCCTGGGCGCGGCGATGCTCAAGCGCGAGCGATGGACGGCGGCAGGGATCTTCCTGGCGCTGGCCGCGCTCATCCGCGCCTTCCCGGTGGTGGCGCTGCTCGGCGTGACGCTGCCGGCGCTCTGGTCATTCGGCGAGCAGTGGCGGCGCAACCGCAAGCGACCCGCGTTCGAGCCCTGGCTGGCGGAGCACCGCGAAACGGTTCGCGTCCTCATCAGCGCCGCCCTCACGGTCATCTTCATGGTCGCCTTGACGGCGGGACTCTACGGGCCGGGCGCCTGGGCCAGCTGGTTCCAGAAGGTCACGCTGCTCAACCGGGACGTCGGCGTCAACGAGATCAGCCTGCGCGCGCTCGTGGCCGGCGCGGACAACGCTGCCGGCGCCGTCCTGCAGGCCCGCGTCGCCATCTTCATCGCGCTCGAGATCGTCTGCATCGGCTGCGTCCTCTGGCTGGCCCGCCGCCGGCCGCTGCATCAGGCGATGGTGGTGGCGATGCCGCTGGTGCTCGTCATCTCCAACCCCTCGAACTACTACAGCCACTTCATCTTCCTGCTGGCGCTGCTGGCCGACGTGGGCCGGTCCACTGGCGGGCCGGCCGCCGCTCGCTCCATCCCGCTGGTGGTTCCCTTCCAGCGCGTGGCGGCGCCGCTCCTCACGCTGTGCATCGGCGGCTATTGGGCCTCGCTCGATCCGGACCTCGACCGCCATTTCCAGGATTCGACGCTGCTCATCTTCATCGCGTTCGTCTGGCTCTATATCAACCTGCTGCGCGCCGACCCGGCCACCACCGACTTCCTGGCCGGCGAGCGAGCCGCGCCCCCGCCGGCGACGGTGGGGTGAAGTTCTACACAGTCCCACCGAGCCCAGACCAGATCGCCACACACGGGACAGCCCCGCTCCGCCCATACTCCCCGGAAGTGCCATGAATTCCGAGGTTTTTGGCGGCGCTTGATCGACGACGCCCCCTGGCACGACGCCTGCTTCGGAGTCCCGGCACTCGGACGTTCGCGTCCACACACGACATCAAGGAGAAACTCCATGAACCTCACCCGCGTTGTCTTCCTCGCCCTCGCCGTTCTTCTGCCGACCAGCTGGACCATCGCTCACGCGGAGGATGCTCCCGCCGCTGACGCCCCGGCCAAGAAGGAGAAGAAGGGCAAGAAGGCCAAGAAGGGCGACGACAAGAAGGCCGACGACAAGAAGGCCGAGTAGTTTCGTCCGCTGCTCCGGGTCACCGGATCGGCGGTCCAAACGAAAGGTAAAAGCCCCGGGAGGCGACTTCCGGGGCTTTTTCATTTTTGCCCGCGATTCAAGCCGGCCGGCTGACCCGCCGAGATTAGAAGTGAAGTGACGACGTCCGACTTGGAAACAGCCGCCTGGCACCGGGCGCGGAAGTACCGGCTGATCGAGCTCGCCGCCGCCCTCGCGGCGGGCAGCGGGCTCGTCGTGCTGGTGATGGTCTTCTATTCGATTCTGACCCGCCAGTAGCCGCCGGGGCGCTGCGCGCGGGGCTCGAAGGAGCGGCTCAGCCGTCGAAGCCGATCACGGGGACGGGGGAGGACTTGGCGCTGTGCGTCTCGACGATGCGCAGGAAGGGGCCCGCGGGATAGACCGTCAGGCCGACCGAGTCGAGGGCCTCGAGGAAGAGCCCGTACGCCTCGCGCGACGTGAGCGGGCTCGGGGCCACGATCGTCACCTTGGCCTTGCTGGCCGGCAGGTCGGGGAGCACGAACTGCCGGCAGGTGATCGACGAGATCCAGGCGACCAGATCCGCCACCTCGGTGTCGGGCTTGAGGTTCAGCTTCACGCGCTTGCCGGCCGGAAGCTTGACGCAGCTCGTGCCGCCGCTCGACCGCTCAGCCTCCGGCGCGCGCGCCGGACGGGCCGCCGCCGACATCGTCGGCGCGCCCGTCAGCGCGAACGCGAGCACGCCGGCTCCGAATCGTCTGCGCGCGTTCATGGCCCCAGTTCGAGCAACGCCGATGCCAGCCGGGGGCGCCCGCCAAACTCTCAGAATCGCGCGGAATGCGCGCCGCCGGGCCGGCCAGAGTGCCATTGTGGCGCGCCGGCAGCGGCGGCCTCGGCTAGAAAGTCACCCACTTGCCCGTGCAGTCGTTGGGCGTCGACGAGCCGGCGATCTCGTTGGTCACGGTGACGTTCGTGCCCGACGGCGTGAAGTTCACGTTGCCCGGGCCGAGCGTGACGTTGGCGTAGCTCGACGTGACGTTGGCCGAGGTGATGTCGTCGACCACCACGTTGTCGAGCGTCAGCCCCAGGGGATAGGTGGCGCTGTACCCGAGCAGCGTCAGCTTCGGCGTGGTGGAGGTGCTCAGGGAGCGGAAGTTCTGGATGGTGACGCCGTCGTACTGCGGGATCTCGCTCCCGGTGCTCGAGGAGTACTTGGGGGTGATGATGATCGGGTTGGTGAGGCCGCGGGTGCAGACGTCGCCGTAGAAGATGTCCTTCACCACCCCGCCGCGGCTGGAGTCCGACTTGATGCGGATGCCGTTCGAGCTGCCGCCCGAGAGCCCAGTGTTGGTCCCGTCGATGGACAGATCGCAGACGGTCACGCCGGAGACGCCGCCGTTGGTCTCGCTGCCGATCGACATCCCGTGCCCGGCCTCGAAGTGGTTGTGGGCGATGGTGAGGTTCTTGATGCTGGTGCCGCCCTTGATCGCGATGTGGTCGTCGCCGTCGCTGATCTGGTTGTAGACGATGAAGCCGTTGCTGGCGCTCTCGCCCGGATCGAGGCCGTCGGTGTTGTGCGCGCTCGAGGGCGTCAGCTTGGTGCCGGCGCTGTTGGTGGCCGCCGACGGCGTCTTGATGGTGATCCCCCAGACGACGAACCCGGCGGCGCCCATCTGGATGTGGAACTTGGGCGCGTTGTGCAGCGTGATCTGATAGAGCGTGACGTTGGTGGCGTTGAGCGCCTGAATCAGCGAGGGGTTGTCGCCGCCGCCGCCGTTGATGTCCCAGGACGACATCGTGCTGCCGATCTGGGGCTCACCCCCCTGCCCGTCGATGGCGCCCATCCCGTAGACGCCAGAGTTGGAGTTCCGGATGCTGATGAGCGCGGAGGCCTGCGCGTAGACGTTCGGGTCGCGCGTCCCGAACAGCGTGACGCCGCTGTCGATCCAGAGCGAGACGCCGTTCGGGAGGTTGAGCGGCCCGGTGATGAACCCGTTGCTGGAGCCGTTCGTCACCAGGCGGACCGCCTGCCCCGACGCACAGCCGTTGAGCGCCGTCTGGATGCGCGAGGTGTCCAGGCTCGACTCGGAGGGCGGCGTGCCGGCGACGATGGCGAAGCTGGCCATCAGCGTCGTGCAGGCCGGCGGGATCGTCGGCTCCTTGGGGAGCGTGGCGTCGATGTTCGCGCAGGGGTTGCCCGCCGCGCCGCCGGTCGCGCTGCCGCCCGTTCCCGTTCCGCCTGTGGCGCTGCCCCCCGTGCCACTGCCGCCCGTTCCCGTTCCGCCTGCGGCGCTGCCCCCGGTGGCGTTGCCGCCGGTGCCCGGCCCTGGCCCGCCGCCGGTCGCCGCCCCGCCGCTCCCCGGCGTCGCTCCGCCGGTGCCCATGTTGCCCTCGGTCGGGCCCGAATTGCTGCCACACCCGAGCGCGCCACCGAGGACGACCAAGCAAAGCGGAAAGCAAGCGCGGGCGAAGTTGGGACGCAGTGCCATTCAGACCCTCCAGCAAGGGTCTTCTGGCCGCGCAAAAAC
>DATNDC010000192.1:0-39882 GCA_035607055.1 Polyangia bacterium | reverse complement strand
GGTGGGGACCCGGTCGAGCAGGGGGTCGGCGGCGGTGGCGACGCTCTCGACCATCTGGGAGGCCGCGCAGATGTTGCACTCGGCGACGGCGTTGTCCTCGCGGTCGCTGGCGACGTTCCAGATGCGCAGCTCGACGTGGTAGCCGCGCATGTCGTTGCGGCCGCCGGTGGCGACCAGGACGTCGCTGGCGCCGGCGTTGACGGCCGCGACGTGGAGGCACTCGCGATCGGCGCAGCTGCCGGCCTGGGGCGCCAGGTCGTAGCCGTGCTTGGTGACCGCGTCGTTCAGCGTCGTGCGCAGCTGGGCGCGGATGTCGGCCAGGCTGTCCGGCAGGTCGACCGCGTTCACCACCACCACCCGCGGCCGCGCCGCCTCACCCGGCGCCGCGACGCCGGCCGCCGGCGCCAGCACCGCCGCCAGGGTCGTCGCGGCGAGCATCCCCAAGCCCCGCTTCGAAAGCATGTTTGGCTAGACACGCTACATCCATCCGCGCCCGCGGTTCCAGTTTGAGGCGCGATTTTGCCGGAAAATCCGCCCTCGCCCGCTCCGCCCCGGCTAACGGAGCTCGATGGTCCGGGCGCGGGCCGCCTCGACCCAGGCCGTGAGGGCGGCCATTTCGGCGTCGGTGGCGAGCCCCACGCACCCGTCGGACGAGTCGAAGCTGTTCACCAGCGACCCCAGCCAGCGGACCCAGCGGTGCGGCCCGTGGACGCCGACGTCGCCGCCGCTGAAGCCGCGCCGCCGCTGCTCAGCCGTCAGGTAACCGATGGGGATGAAGGTCCCGTAGCGCTTCGAGGCCCGCGGATCGCCCAGCGGGTAGGTGCCGAGGGGGGTCTTGCCGTCCCCTTCGGTCGTCTTGCCGACCCCGCCCCGTCCGAGACGTACGGGAAACGTGGCGACTTGCCGATCGCGCTCGCAGAGCGCCAGCGTATGCCTCGCCGTGGCGACGACGACGCGTGCGTCGGTCGCCGTGCAAAGGCCGCTCGGCGGGGGCGTCGCTGCCCGGGCATCGGCCAAGGCCAGGACGACGAGCGCAGCGACGGCGGCGCGGACCACGCCTCGAGCTTAGCGCCGCCGGCGGCGGCTGCCCAAAGCGACGGCGGCCAGCAGCAGCCAGGGGCCGAGGCCGGCCGGGGCGCCGGGCGCGAGGTCGCAGTGACAGCCGCTCCCCGCGCCGCCGGTCCCCCCGGCGTCCTCGGCCGGGTGACCGCCCCCGTCGGAGCTCGGCGGCCGGCCGGCGTCGCGAACGGGGGGGGTGGCGGCGTCGCTGCCGCCGTCGAGGGGCGCGGGCATGACCGCCGACGTGCAGACGCTGTCGGAGTCGTCGGTCGCGAACAGGGACATCGCGGCGCGGTTCTCGCAGTCGGGCTGGCAGTACTGCTGCAGACAGGTGACGATCGCCTGGATGATCGGGACGGGCGGCGTCTGCAAATAGTCGCCGAAGGCCATCAGCGGCTGCCAGCTCGTCCCTTCGTCGGGCGAGGTGTAGATGGCGTACTTATCGACAGAGTTGTCGGTCGCGCCGTAGAGCTTGCCCCCGCGCGACGATAGCCCCTTGAAGGTGAAGGGGACCGCCGGCAGAGGCTGGAAGGTCTTCCCTTGGTCCGTCGAGCGGTACGCGACCGAGGTGGTCCCGAGGACGCCGCCCGCGATCAGCGAGCCGCTCGCCATCCGGGTGAAGGCGCTGAACACCCCCGCGGGGAAGTTGAGGGGCATGCTGACGGTCAGGCCGCCGTTGGTGCTGACCGCCAGCGCCTGCCCCGCCGGGCTGCCGACCCGCAGAAACAGCGTCTGCGGGGTGGTCGGATCGACGGCCACCAGCAGGAGGCTGTACGTTCCGGTCGGCAGCGCGGTCGTGAGGTCGTGGACCGTCCAGTCGGTCCCGCCGTTGGTGGTCACCGCGACCATGGGCGTGTAGGTGCTGCTGGTCAGCGTGAGGTAGACCGTCTGCGGGCTCGAGCGGGAGATCTCGACCCCGGTGATGTGGTCGCCGGCCGGCGCCGTGTAGCGGAGCTGGGGGAAGGTCGCGCCGCCGTCCGACGACTCGACGACCGTGTAGATGCTCGTCCCGCCGTCGACCGGCGTGCCGATCACGGCCAGCACCCGGTTGGCGTTGGTCGGATCGACGAAGGCGTCGACGGCGTCGGGCGCGGCGGCCGTCCAGGTGCACGAGCTGTCGTCGGAGTAGATGAGGTTGGTGGGCGAGATCGCGTAGATCCGGTTCTTCGGCGGCGGGCCCATCTGGTACAGCGTCGCGAAGCTGTTGGCGCCCTGCTCGCAGGCCCAGACCCACGTCTGCTCGCGATCCAAGGAGATCACCAGACCGAAGTTGGTGGCCAGCAGCGTCGTGTCGGGGAGCTGCTCGGGCGTCATCACGCTGAGCGAGTCGGGGAACGCGCCGTCGGCACGCGCCGGGCCGGACCAGAGCAGCGGCGCGGCCGCGAGCAGCAGGGCAGGAACGAGCCGCGACGCCCGGTGACCGAGACCCCAGCGTGCGTGCATCGATTTGACCGCGATCAGACCCTCTTGCGGCGCCGCCGCGCGAACACCAGGCCGAGCAGACCGGCCGAGGTGAGACCGAGCTGATTCGAACGACCACCCGGGTGGGTCGCGTCGAAGCTGCAGGCGCAGCCGCTGGTGAGGCTGGTGGTGTCGTCGGGTGGGGTCGCCCCGGGCGTCGTGCCGCCCGCCCCGGTGCTGATCGAGCCGCCCGAGCCGGTGGTGCCGCCGAGGCCGGTCGCTCCGCCCGTACCGATCGAGATGGAGCTGCCGCCGCTGCCGGTCACCATCGTGCTGCCGCCGGTGCCGGACTTGCCGGCCGCGCCGCCCGAGCCGGTGGTGCCGCCGGTTCCCTTGACGCCGCCCGTCCCGGTGGTGCCGCCGGTGCCCGGGGTGCCGCCCGTCCCGGTGGTGCCGCCGGTGCCCGGGGTGCCGCCGGTGCCCGTCGTGGAGGCGGTGCAGGCCGTCGGCCCGGGCGCGGTCAGCGTCGTGCCGTCGATGCAGGTGGGCGAGCCGCTGCCGCCGCTCGGGTAGGTGACGGTGACGCTGGCGCCGGTCGCGCTGATCGAGTTCAGCGTGATGGTCGCTCCACCGCTGTTCGGATCAGTGAAGCTCTGGCCGGCCGTGGTCAGCCCGGCGAACGCGGAAGCCGAGGGGTTCATGTTGAGCAGCTCGGTCCAGACGCTGTTCGACTGGGACATGCCGCCGCGCGTGCTGGTCGTCGGCAGCTTGACGTTGTCGCTCGCGTAGACGAAGACCGTCGGCGCGCTGAAGGTCACGCCCGAGCCGAAGCCGCCGCGGGTCGACGACGAGAAGGCGTCGAACATGCCGCCGGCCGTCCGCAGCTCGACGTAGAAGTTGTTGAGGCTGACGTTCTGGGTCGTCGCCTGCGGGTCGTTTACCGTCAGCGTCGCCGGGAAGGGAACCTGCAGGACCTGCACGCCGCCGCCGCTCGTGCAGCTGGTCTCGAGCGGCAGCAGGTTGAACGTGCCGCCCGAGGGGGTCCGCACGCCATTGCAGCCGGTGAGCCACCCTTCGTACCAGCGCTCGTAGGCGTTGAACTCGCGGCAGCCACCGCCCATCGTGCTCATCGAGCTGCCGTACTCGGTGATCGTGCAGTCGGAGATGGGGTTGGTGTCGAAGCTGGTGGTGCCGCACTTCATGGTGTTGGCGTGCATGAGGCCGATGTTGTGCCCCGGCTCCTGCATCAGCACGACACAGCTCAAGGACCCGTTCATCCAGGTCCGCTTGGCCGGCTTGAGCGCCGACCCTTCTTCGCCGAGACCGCCGAAGGTGCAGAGGTTGGTCTGGTTGAAGTAATAGATGAGATGGTTGGGCACGGTGCCGGTGATCATCGGCTCGATCGCCTTGTACATCCCGGTCGTGTCACAGGTGGTCATGGAGAACGGGTAGGGGCCGAGGATGGTGCCCGAGACCTGGTACTTCCCGTACGAGGAGGCGTTGTAGTACTCGGCGAACGACTTGTCGGTCGCTCCCTGGCCGTTGAGGATGGTGGTCGCTTGGGCGGCGGTCATGTTGACGCCGCTCCCCAGGTCGACCAACACCAGCGCGTAGGTGTCGGGCGAGACCGGTGACTCGTAGGTCGGCGGCGTCCCCTCGGCCGCGATCTCGACCGGCGTCATCTGTTCGAGGTTGCTGACGTGGAACCGTTCGCCCGTCATCTCGCCGTGGAGGCGGACCTGGGTGCCGGTCGCGGTCAGCGGCGGCGTGTCGAAGTCGAGCCGCACCTCGCGCCCATCGGTCGTGCGGACAGCGTGCCACCATTCCGTCGTGCCGTCGCGGTTGTCCGCCACGTAGGTGACGAACTCACCCGTGAGCGCGTTGGGATCGCTCGAGGCGCTCTCGCCGTCGATCGCGTTTGGAGAACACGCAGGCACGACAGTCGCCAGAAACAGCGCGACGGCGCCCGCACCCAGGCCTCGGTACCAGCAGGTGCGCACCATACTAGTAAGTGACGAAAACACACGGATCGGGCTCAAAAAAGTTGGTTTTTTTGCGAAGGCTTTCGCAACTCACCAAGAATACAGGACATCAGCCTTCCGGGATCGGAGGCTCGGCGGCCGGCAAAGGCACCGCGTGCAGCCGCCTGACGCGCCGATCTCGTACATCCAGCACCGTGAAGTGAAATCCCACGGTCGAGATCTCGTCGCCCGGCACCGGCAGCTCGGGGAGCTGCGTGATGATGAAGCCGCCCAACGTCTCCACCTCGGGCGGCACCTTGGGGAAGACCAGCCCCAGATCGCGCGCCGCCACGTCGAGCGTGAGCCGGCCGTCGACGTCGAAGCTGCCGTCCGCGTTGCGCCGAATGGGAGGGATCTCCTCGGCGTCCTGCTCGTCCTGGATCTCGCCCACCACCTCCTCGACGAGATCCTCCAGCGTCACGATGCCGGTGAAGCTGTGGCCCGGGCCGAGGATGATCGCGATGTGCACGCGCCGGCGCTGGAACTCGCGCCGCAGCCACTCGAGCCGCGTGTCCTCGGAGGCGTAGATCGGTTCGCGCACCAGCTCCCGCATCCGGCTCGGCCGCTTCTCGGCGGCCAGCGCGCTCACGATGTCCTTCAAGTGCACGTAGCCGACCACCCGATCGGTCGTCGGCTCGACGAGCGGATAGCGCGTGTACTGGTTGGCCACCGCGATCTTGAGGTTGTCCTCGAACGGCCGCCCGGCCTCGAGCGTCACCACGTCGCGCCGCAAGGTCATCACGTGCCGCGCCAGCCGGTGCGTGTAGTCGAACACCCGATCGATGAGGCGCCGCGCGCCCGGATCGAGGTGCACGTGCTGCAGGACCAGCCGCAGCTCGTCGGGCGAGTGGACCATCTCCGCCTCGGAGACCGGGGGGAGCCGCAGGAGCCGCAGCACCAGCGCGGCGGCCGCCTTCAGCGTCCAGATGACCGGGAAGGTGACGACG
Source organism: Polyangia bacterium (assembly GCA_035607055.1). GTDB lineage: Bacteria > Myxococcota_A > Polyangia > Fen-1088 > Fen-1088 > JADGRB01. The sequence goes on along the minus strand of DATNDC010000192.1, from coordinate 34,454 downwards.
TAGAAGGCGCGGAACGGCACCACCGCCCACAGCGCGACCGGCTCGGTGCGCTGGATCGCCACCGCCTTGGGCGCGAGCTCCCCGAGCACGGTGTGCAGGAAGGTGATGGCGATGAGGCTGACCGTGGCCGCCAGCGTGTGCAGGGTCCCCTCGGTCGTGACGCCCCAGCGATAGAGCCAGGGGCGCAGGAGCGCGGCGAACGCCGGCTCGCCGAGCCAACCGAGCGTCAGCGAGGCCACCGTGATGCCGAGCTGGCTGGCCGATAGATAGGCCGGCAGCTGCTGGGTGATGCCGAGGAGCAACTTGGCGCGCCGTCGTCCGTCGCGCGCGAGCTGCTGCAAGCGGGTGGGGCGGATCTTGACGAAGGCGAACTCGGCCGCCACGAAGAAGGCGTTGGCCAGGACCATCACCGCGGTCAGCAGCAGCGCCAGACTGGGATGCATGGAGCCCCCGAGAATCGCACACCCCGGTCGGCCGCGCTAAACGGCCAGAGATTTGGTGGTAATGTCGCCGGTCGTGAGGTTCCGTAAACTAGCCTTGATTCAGGGGATCGCGCTCGTGGCGGGGGGGGTGGCGCTCTGCCCCGCGCCGGCCGAGGCGCAGGGGTTGCAGTCTTCTAGCCTCTGCACGACCGACAACCTGCTGTCGCATCGCCAGCCGATCTGGCGGCAGGACGTCCGCGGCGATCTGCGGCTGCCGACGGATGAGTCGGTGGCCCCCGAGGGGGCGCAGTGGGACGCGCCGGTCGGCGTGATCCTGGAGACGCCGGCCGGCTCGCTCACCTACGACCTCGGCTCCGTCAAGCCGGTCTCCTCGTTCTTCGTGCAAGCCGACGCCAACGACACCTACAAGATCTTCGGCGCCACGGAGAACAAGCCCGAGGCGTACAAGCTCCTGGTCGAGATCGACAACGTCGTCTCCACGCAGGGGCACGGGTTCCGCACCCGGACGGCCACCATCGACGCCACGCCGGTCCGCTTCCTCAAGGTGGGCGAGCCCGTCGGCGACGGCGCCTACTCGATCGCCGAGTTTCAAGCCTACTGCCGGGCGCCCACGCCGTTCCCGCCCAAGCTGACGATCACCAACGCGCCGCCGGCGATCGTGGTGCAGCCGGGGTTCTGGAAGTTCGCCTGGTGGGAGAACGACGCCAGCTCGCGCTTCGAGATGATCCTGGCCTTCTTCGGCATGGGGCTCATCGGCTGGGGCTTGTGGCTCGTCAAGCAGGGGCGCGAGGACTTCAAGCGCCGGCTGCGCGACCGCCTGTTGATGCTGGTCGGCGTGCTGTCGTTCTGCGCCTACTGGAACTTCGGCAGCTTCCACTTCGGGAACTACGTCCACATGTGGGACACGTTCCACTACTACATCGGCTCGAAGTACTTCAAAGAGCTGTCGTACGACCGCCTCTACGAATGCGTTGCCGTCGCCGACTCCGAGGAGCCGGGGCTCAAGCGCCGGGTCGAGCTGCGCAAGATCATGAACCTGCGCAACAACATGATGGTGGGGACGCAGGAGATCCTGGCCAATCCCGCCCTTTGCAAGGCGCACTTCACGCCCGAGCGCTGGGCCGACTTCCGGCACGACGTCGCCTACTTCCGGAACCACCACGACATCAAGCGCTGGGAAGAGGCGCAGACCGATCACGGCTATAACGGCTCGCCGGTCTGGAACATCGTCGGCACGACGCTGTCCAACCTGGCGCCGGCCAGCGACGCGCAGATCAACTTCCTGACCCGCATCGATCCGCTCTTCATCATCGGCCTCACGCTGATGTCGTTCTGGGCGTTCGGCTGGCGCACCACCTGCGTGGCGCTGGCGGTGTTCGGCACCAACTTTCCGTCGCGCTTCTACTGGACCGGCGGCTCGTTCCTGCGCTGGGACTGGCTCTTCTATCTGGTGGGCGGCGTGTGTCTGGTGAAGAAAGAGCGTCCCTTCCTGGGCGGTTTTTTCCTCGGCTACACGACCTTGCTCCGCATCTTCCCGCTCTTTCTCTTCTCGGGTCCGATCCTCCTCATCATCCGTCAGCTGTGGGGCAAGGTCGGCGCCTGGCCCGCGCCGGCCAGCACCTCCAGCAGCTCCCAGACGTCGACGGAACCGCCCGAACGTCCCTGGTGGCAGCCGGAGCCGTGGGAGTCGTGGCAGGCGCTGTGGGCGCGCGTCGATCGCCGACTGCTCGCCATCCTGGGCGGTGCCGCGCTGTCGGTCGCCATCCTGGTGCCGGTGAGCCTGGTGACCAGCAGCGGCATCGGCGGCTATCGCGCCTTCATCTTCAACACCGAGAAGCACAAGGAGACGCCGCTCACCAACTACATGGGCCTGCGCACCGTCGTCGCCTACAGCCCGTCGGAGGCGGGCCGGGTGATGAAGGACGACCGGCAGGAGGACCCCTGGGGGCCCTGGAAGCGCCAGAAGCTGAAGACCTTCCACGCGCGCTTCCCCATCTACGTGGTGCTGTTTGGAGCGGCGCTCGCTTACCTCTACATCGCGCTGCGCGACGCCGAGCCGTGGGTCGCCTGCTCGATGGGAGCGATGATGATCGCCGTCGGCGTCGAGCTGACCTGCTACTACTACTCGTTCCTGTTCGTGGTGGCGTTCCTCTACCACAAGCGAAAAGAGGCCGGCGCCATCCTGCTGGGCGTGACGGCGATGACTGGGTTCATCGACTGGTCGCCGACGCGCTATCTCCCCGACGCCAAGCCGTGGGTCGGTTTCAAGATCTCGCAGTGGCTCGACGAGCAGTACATGATGATGTCGATCGTGACGCTGGCCGGCTTCTGCTGGATCGTCTACCGTTTCGCCTATCGTCCCATGGTGACGGCGAGCCCGGCAGCCATCGCGGCAGCCGCGGAGGCGGCTGACGAGCTTCCGCCGCGCGCGTCCGTCAACCAGCGCAAGCCGTCGCGTCGCGGCGGCGGCGGTGGCGGTGGGAACAGTCGCCGCCGCCGCGGCAGCCGCTCGCGCCGGCGTTAGGGCAAGGCGAGCGCGTGGACAGTCGGGCTTCGCCCGCGGGCGGGCCGGGGAACCCTTTCAGGGTCCCCGGGTGAAAAAAAGGCCGCCGGCGCGAAGCCGAGCGGCCTTTTTCCTTTTTTGGGGCGGCGTAGAGGGCCGCTGCCTGCTAGCGGCGCTTCTTGCCAGTCTTGCCAGACTTGCCCTGCTTGCTCTTCTTGCCCTGGGCAGCTTTCTTCTTGGCAGCTTTCTTGGCGGGCTTCTTCTTGGCGCTCTTCTTGGCCGGCTTTCTTCGAGCGGCGGCCTTCTTGCCGCCCTTCTTCTTGCGCTTCTGTCCGCCGACGGCGCGCTTGGCGCGGGCCACGTCGCCGTCGCGATCAACGAAGTAGATGTAGTTCGTATCCACTTCGAAGCCGCCGTCGGCGACCTTTTCGGGGCGCCCCTTGGGCACGCCCGGTTGCTTTCGCTGAACCTTCCAGACCTCGCCGTCCTTCACGTAGTACATGAAGTCCTTCTCGCGCTCGACACCCAGCTTTGCGACTTTCTCCGCCATCTCGGCAGCCCTCCGTCAGAAAGGTTTGCGAAAAAATCAGCTGCAAAAAGCCATGTGCATGGTATCGGGGGGCGCAGCACTGTCAAGTGGGTTTCCCGACGCGGAATGCTCGCCGGTGCTTGTTTTCCAGATCATTTCGCACCATCGCGTCGCATCGCGTTGCCGGTCGGGACCCTTTGCGGGTTGCGTGCCAGGTAGACGTGCTGCTCGCCACTTTCGTCGTCGACGTCGAGCAATCGCCCGTCGAATCCGCCCCAGCTGGCGATGAGGTCGAGCCCGGAGCGCGCGAGCAGCGCTCCGATTTCGCGGGGTTGAAGCAGGCGGTGGCGGAGCTCGACGCTGCGGGCGCGCGGGACCGGCCCGCCGCGCGTGGCGACGGGCCGATAGCGGAAGGTCATGGCCAGGACGGGGCCGTCGAGGTGGTGGCTCTCGCTGTAGATGGTCGGCCGGCCCGTGCGCGGATGGCGAAAGCGCGTCGCCCCCGACGGACCGCGCCGTTCGAGAAAGCGCCGCGTCGGGGCGAAGACGTCGAACGCCAGCCAGCCGCCCGGGATGAGCGCCGCCGCGGCGTCGCGGAAGAAGCGGACGAGCTCGCCGTCCGACTCGCAATGCTGCACGGTGTGGAACGCCGCCACCGCGAACGCGAACCGGCGGCGGCCGAGCGGCAGCGCCCGCAGGTCACCGCGCAGGAGCAGCGCCCGCCGGCGCGCCGCCGGGCCGAGGCGCGCGACGCGCGCGGCGGCACGGGCCAGCATCGGCGCCGCGCGATCGACGCCCACCACCGCGTGGCCGTCGCGCAGCAAGGGGAGCATGAGCCGTCCGGTGCCGCAGCCAAGGTCGAGCACCGGGCCGCCGCGCTCGCCGGCCAGCGTCTGGTAGAAGCGGACGTCGTCGCGCCGGCGCCGGTACTCCCAGTCGTAGAGGAGGGCGTCGTCGAACGGGCTTCGCACGGCGGCATTGTAGCGTCGCGCCGCGGCCGCGCTTGACTCCGGCGCCGCGCCCGCGGGAATTTGGGCGGCCCATGGACGCCATCGTGCTTCTCTCCGGTGGGATCGACTCCGCGACCGCGCTCGCCATGACCCGCGCCGCGGGACTGCGTTGCCACGCGCTCTCCTTTCGCTACGGCCAGCGTCACGCGGTCGAGCTCGAGGCGGCGGCGCGGGTGGCGCGCGCGCTCGGCGCCGCGCGCCACGACGTGATGACGCTCGATCTGCGGGCCATCGGCGGCTCGGCGCTGACCGACGAGATCGCCGTCCCCAAGGGGCGCGACGAGGCGGAGATCGGCAGCGGCATCCCGGTCACCTACGTCCCGGCGCGTAACACGATCTTCTTGGCCTACGCGATCGCGCTGGCGGAGGTGCGGAACGCCTCGGAGATCGTCGTCGGCGTCAACGTGCTCGACTCGTCCGGCTATCCCGACTGCCGGCCCGAGTGGCTGGCGGCCATGCAGGAGGTGGCGCGGCTCGGCACCAAGGCGGGCGTCGAGCGCCGACCGGTCATCATCCGCGCCCCGCTCATCAAGATGTCGAAGGCGGAGATCATCCGGGCCGGCGTGAAGCTGGGGATAGACTACGGCCTCACGCACTCTTGCTACGACCCCTCGCCCACGGGCGCCGCCTGCGGCGCCTGCGACTCTTGCCAGCTCAGGCGCCGCGGCTTCGAGGTCGCGGGCGTCGACGACCCGACTCGCTACGCCTAGGCGCGGGGCGGATTCACTCGCCGCGGCTCCAGGGGCCGCCGAAGCTCCCTCCGCCGAGGAACGCCGGGCGGAGGTCGGACCCGAGCAGCCCCCGCGCCGTGGCCTCCAGCGCCGCCAGGTTCATGGGCGCCGCCGCCGGCATGACCGGGGCGGGGCGCGGCGGGTAGGCCGGCCCACGACCGCGGTCGCGCTCGCGATCGCGACCGCGGTGCCGATCGTCGTCGACGTAGACGACCTCGGGCGCCGTCTCGTCGGCCTCGTCGGTCGCGGTCGCTTCGCCGAGGACCGTGCCTGGCAGGAGGACGGGGCGCCCGGCCAGGGTCGGATCGGCCGCCTCGGCGTCGACCACCAGCTCGGCGAGGCGGTTGGCTTCGCCGGCGAACTCGCCCCGCACCGCCGACTTGCGTCGACGCGGATTCTTCGACGGCAGCAGGTGGCGGATGGCCAGCAGGATCTGGCGTGCCAGCTCGCTGTCTCGGCGCGAGGGTCGTAGCCGCTCGAGCGCCGGCGTGATCGCCTGCGCCACCAGGTGGCCGATGTCGCGCACGCCGTTGCTGTCGGGGTCGAGCGCGTCACGCAGCGGCGGCAGCAGCAGCACCGCGAGAATGAGCGCGTTCGACGGCGCGACTGGCCGCGCCGCCGCCGAGCGGTCGAGCGCCGCCATGTAGGCCCAGAGCCGCTGGCGGCGGAGCGCCGCCTCCTCGTCGGCCGGCTCGCCCTTGAGGCCGCGGGCCAGCTCGGGGACCAAGAGCTCGAGCAGCTCGGTCTCGACCAGGAGCTCGAGCGAGCGTTTGGCCGCGCCCGCGCGCAGGAGGCGATAAAACTCCTCGGAGACGCGGGCCTGCGCGCACTTGGCGATCTCGTGCCGGTGCTCGGTCATCCGCCGATAGGTCTCCGGCTCGATCGTGAGGTCGCAACGGGCGGCGAACTTCACCGCCCGCAGGATCCGGATCGGGTCCTCGCGGAACCGGATGTCGGGGTCGCCGATGGTGCGCACGATGCGCGCCTCCAGATCGGGCAGCCCCTGGACGTGGTCGATCACCTGCCTCGCCTGCAGGTCGTAAAAGAGCCCGTTGACGGTGAAGTCGCGCCGCCGGGCGTCCTGCTCGGGGGTGCCGAACACGTTGTCGCGTCGGATGAGCAGGTCGCCGCTCTCCGGCGCGGCCCCGTCGTTGTCGTCGTCCTCCATCTCGCGCGGGTTAGCGCGGAAGGTCGAGGTCTCGATGATCTTCGGGCCGAAGAAGATGTGGGCCAGCTGGAAGCGGCGGCCGATGATGCGCGAGTTGTGAAAGCGCCGCTTGATCTCTTTGGGCGTGGCGCTGGTGACGACGTCGAAGTCCTTCGGCTTGCGGCCGAGCAGGAGATCGCGCACGCACCCGCCCACCAGGTAAGCGGCGTGGCCGGCGTCGCGCAAGCGCCGGACGACGTTCGCCGCGTCGGGATCGATCTGATCCACTGCGATATTCATCGCGCGTAGGGGTAACACGCCCGTTTCGCGCCGGCAAACACCGATCGGGCCCGGTTCACGCGGTCCCGTTCATTCGATCGTCGGGGCCATCGTCGCGTCTGGATCCTCCTCGACCGGGCGCTTGCGGGTCGTCTTGGCGGGCGCCGGTGCCTCATCCGAGCTGCCGGCTTGACCATCTTCCGCCTTGGATGCCGGGTGGCGGCGCTCGGCGCGGGTGGTCGGATGCGTGTGCCGTACCGGGGCCGGCGCGAGGGCCTCGGGCTGCGAACGCGCGGGTCCGGCGGCCTCCGCCTCGTCGGCCGTGTGGGAGGCCGGATGCGGGCCGGTTGGGGGGACAGCTTTGGGCGCGGTGGTCGCCGCGGGAGCCGGCGCGACCGCGGGGGAGTCCGCGGTCGCCGGGGCGGGCGGGGCTGGCGGCGCGACGGGGGCCGCCTCGACCGGCCGGGCCGCCGGGGCTGCTGCCGCCGGCGCGGGGCGGGGGCTCGAGTCGGCGTCGTCGCCGTTGGCGCGCAGCCACAGCAGCGCCGCCCCCGCCACCAGCGCGAGGGCGACCGCCGCCAGGCCAAACCGCGTCAGCACCTTCTTGCGCCCGGTCGTGGTGCGCAGGTCGTACGGCGTGCTGCGGAACCGCTTCGCCTGCGGGTAGGGCGTCTTTCCGAGCGGCGTGGCGTGGCGCGGGTAGGGCGCCGGCTCGAAGATGGCGACCTCGTGGCTGGTCGGCTGGCCGCGGTCCACGACCGCCAGCGCCTTCGAGATCTCCTCCTGCTTCTTGGCCTCGATCGCCAGCTCGATGTCGGGCAGGTGCACGCTGTGGCCGAACATCGTCCCCCGCAGGTGGCGGTCGTCGAAGACGGGGGTGTTCTGCTGGCTCGAGACCGGTTCGCTCACGCTGCGCCCCACCGCCGTCCCGCGGTTGGGCGCGACCGGGATCGGCCCCGTCGACTGCTCGTAGATGGGAATCTCCGGCGTCGCGCGCGCCGGGTCATCCAGGGCATCGGTCACGGCGCGGTGAATCCCGGTGAGCGGCCCGGGCGGTGCGTCGAGCGAGCGGAGCTTCTTCAGGCCCTGCTCGACCTTGACCTCGTCGACAACGGTCGGGCCGGAGTACGCCTGGGTGTCAGCGGCGTCCGCCGCGTCGGCCGGATCGACGGACTTGTCCTTCAGGTCCTCAATCCCGATCCCAGGGAACGTTTTCCCGGCCATTGCCAGCGGATCTTAGCGGAGATCAAGGGAAAGACCCAAGCGATCCGGCTCTTCCGCAAGGTATAGTTCCCGCCGCGCCGCATGCGCATCTGTTTCGTCGTCAACAGCGCCCGGACGCAGAAAGCAAGCTACACCACGCTGCATCTGGCGTTCGCCGCCTACCGGCGCGGGCACGACGTGGCCTTCGCCCCGGTGGACGCCTTCTCGCAGGGGGAGGGGGCCGACATCGTGGCCGAGGTGGTCCGCCCCAAGCCCGGGCGCCTGCGGGACGCCGGGGCCTACGCCAAAGCGCTGACGGCGGCGGACGCCCCGCGCGAGGCCGCCCGGATGGTCGACTTCGACCTCATCTTCCTGCGCAATAACCCGAACGCGGGGGCCGGGGCGGGCGATCGATTCAATCCGGCGCTCGACTTCGGGCGGCGCCTCAAGCAGCTCGGCGTGCTGGTGCTCAACGACCCCGACGGGCTGTCGCGGGCCGGCTCCAAGATGTACCTGGCCGGCTTCCCGGTCGAGCTGCGTCCGAAGACGCTGGTGACCCGCTCCGTCGAGCGGGTGCGCGCGTTCCTGCGCGAGCTCGACGGGCCGGCGATCATCAAGCCGCTGGCCGGCTTCGGCGGAAAGAACGTCTTCTACGTGGCGCGCGGTCAGAGCGCCAACGTGCAGCAGATGATCTCCACCGTGCGCCGCGCCGGCTACGTCATCGTCCAGGAGTATCTGCCGGCGGTGGCCAAGGGGGACAAGCGCGTGCTCCTGCTGGGCGGCGCGCCGCTGGCGGTGGGCGGCGTCGTCGCCGCCTACAAGCGAATGCGCCCCAAGGACGACATCCGGAACAACATCCACGTGGGCGGCTCGCGGCGGCGCACCGACTTCTCGGAAGCCGAGCGTCGGATCTGCGATCTCTTGCAGCCCCGCCTGGTGGCCGACGGGCTCTACTTCGTCGGCGTCGACCTGGTGGGCGACAAGATTCTCGAGATCAACGTCTTCGCGCCGGGCGGGATCGCCAACATCGACGATCTCTACGAGATCGACGTGGGGACGGCGATCGTCCGCGATCTCGAGCGCAAGGTCGAGCTCCGGTCCGTGTATCCGGAACCCATCCCGCCGCACGTGTTCATGCGCGCGTGACGCCCGGGTCGGGTCGGGTCGGGTCGGCTTCGCAGACTCGCCTCCCCGACCCGACCCGACCCGACCCGACCCGGGCCCGGATCGCTCGAGCCAAGGGCGCGTCAGCCCCGAGCGGGATCGAGCGCCCGGCTCGAGCCCCCCGTCCCCTCCGCTCGGAGCTTTTTCCGGCGCGTGGGCTGCGCTCACGTTTTGAATGGCAGCCCACGCGCCGGAAAAAGCCCACGTGCGGAGGCGGGCGGTGGCTCGAGTGCGTGCGTTCGATCCGCACGTAACAGAGGCGGGGCGCTGTGGGGACGAGGCGGGGTGCGGTTAGGACGGAGGCGGGGCGCGCTCAGGACCGAGGAGGCGCCGGGCGGAGCGTCGGGTGGCCGCCTGCAAGGGCAGGCGAACCGACTAAAGCTGGATGTGCAGGGGCATCCCCTTTTCGATCGACTCGGTGGCGCCGTCGGCGACCAGGTGCCAGATGTGGCGCAGCTGGGCCTCGATCACCGTCCCCTCGTCGTCTTCTTCCTCTTCTTCTTCCTCGTCTTCCTCGGGCTCTTCGGTGTCGACCGAGAGCTCCTCGCGCATCTCTTCGAGCACGTCGAGCAGCGCCTGCGACGAAGCGACGCGGAAGTCGCCCACGGTGACCCGGCCTTCGAACTCGACCGGCATGTAGATCTCGGCCCCGAGGTCGTGGGCGTCGAGACGATCGAGGAACTCCGTCAGCGCCTCCTCGGAGAGGCGGGCGGCGATGGTGTGAGAGGCGTGCTCGTCGCTCTTGTCGAGCGGGTCGGCGCCGGCCTCTTTCAGCAGCTTGCCGAGCGTCCGCACCTCGTCTTCGTCCAGACGGTGTGACAGCGGCGCCAGCTCAATCTCGGCCATGGGCATAACCGTGCCGCACGCTCCGTCCGCCGTCAATGCGTCCCGACGGATTCTGGTAGTGTGTCGACCGCATGACGTTGGACATCTCCCGCGCGTTTTCGGAGGCCCGTGAACGGGCCGCCGCCGCCGTCCGAGCGGGCGGGAACGGGATCGAGGTGGCCCGCGCGCTCTCGGCGGAGGTCGACGCGATCGTCGTCGCGGCGGCGGGGCCCGAGGTGGCGAAATGCAAGACGCCGGTGGCGGTGTTCGCCACCGGTGGTTTCGGGCGCGCCGAGCTGGCCCCCTTCTCGGATCTCGACCTGCTGGTCCTCTGCGCCAAGACGCCGGGGGCCGACGTGCAGGCGCTGGCCGAGGCGATCCTCTACCCGCTGTGGGACGCCAAGGTCGACGCCGGGCACGCCGTCCGCTCGTACGACCAGGCGCTGAAGCTGCCCGAGAGCGACCTGGCGGCGGCGACCGCGCTGCTCGACGCGCGCTTTTTGACCGGCGACGAGGCGCTGGGCCGCAAGTTCCTGGCCGAGTTCCGGGCGCGGGTGGCCAAGACGGCGGCCGAGGATTTCGTGGCGCGCTTGCGGGCCGAGCAGAAGGCGCGCCACAGCCGGTTCGGCGACACCATCTTCCTGCTCGAGCCCGATCTCAAGAACGGCCCCGGCGGCATGCGCGACCTCTGCGTCGGGCGCTGGGCCGCGACCGCCCGCTTCGGCACCTCGGACACCAAAGACCTGGTGGCCAAGGGGGTGATGACCGGGCGGCTGGCGCAGGCGTTCGTCAACGCGACCGAGTGGCTGCTGCGGGTGCGCATCGCCATGCACGCCGCCGCCGGCCGCCGGCAGGATCACCTGCGGTTTGCCATCCAGGAGGCGATCGCCCCTTCGCTCTGTCCCGACGCGCGCGATCACGGCGGCGTCATCCGCCCGGCGGTGCACCCCGCCGTCGAAGCGCTGATGCACCAGTACCACGCGCACGCCAAGCTGATCCGCAACGAGACCGAGCGCCTCTTGCAGCGGGCCACCGCGCGCGAGGAGGCGCGGCGGCCCAGCCAGCCGGTGCCGACGCTCGAGGGGGGCCCGGTCGACCCCAGCTTCGTCGTGCGCGAGGGGGCGCTGGAGGCGGTCGACGGCTCGGTGTTCGAGAAAAAGCCGTCGGAGATGATTCGCATCTTCCAGGTGGCGATCAATTTCGACATCCCCCTGTCGCTGCGGACGCTGGAGCTGCTCGGTGAGCTGGCGGCGACGCGCGGCGAAGCGCTGCGGGAGGACCCCGACTCTGGTCCGCGCTTCATCGAGATCATCTGCGACGGGCGCGACCGGGCCAACCCGTCGCGGCTCGAGCAGATGCAGGACCTCGGACTGCTCGCCGCGCTGATGCCCGAGTGGGAGCCCTCGACGGGGCGCGTGCAGCACGACATCTACCACGTCTACACCGTCGACCAGCACGCGCTCTACGCCGTCGGGCGGCTGCACGCGCTCGGGCGCGGCGACCACGCCGACCAGTTCCCGACGCCGACGGAGACGGTGCGCTACGTGACCCGGCCGCTCGCGCTCGCGGCCGGGACGCTGCTTCATGACGTCGGCAAGCCCTATGGCAGCCCGCACAGCGAGATCGGCGCCGGCCTGGCGGTGACCGTCTGCCGGCGGCTGGGCCTCGAGGAGGAGGACGTCCGGCGGGTCGAGTTCCTGGTCAAGCAGCACCTGGTCATGGGGCAGATGTCGCAGCGGCGCGACCTCGACGACATCGGGATGATCTCCGACTTCGCCACCCTGTGCGGCGACGAGGAGAACCTGCACGAGCTCTACCTCTTGACCTTCTGCGATCTGGCGTCGGTGGCGCCCGACGCGATGTCGAGCTGGAAGGAGACGTTGCTCGCCGAGCTCTACACCCGGACGCTCAAGTTCCTGCGCCGCGGGCCCGACCTCCTCGGCGCCGAGCGCGCCGAGATCGTCGAGCGGCGCCAGAAGCGCGCGGCGGCGATCCTCGAGGAGGCGGAGAAGAACCCGGCGCTCAGCACGCTGTTCGGCGGGTTCCCCGACCGCTACTTCGCGGAGAACTCGGCGCTGCGCATCGCCAAGCACGTCCGCCTCATACGCGAGCGGCGCAAGGCGCGAAAGGAGACGCTGGTCGAGGTGTCGCACGAGGAGCGCCTGGGCGTCAGCGAGATGGTGCTGGCGGCGCGCGACATCCCCGGCCTGCTCGCCGAGGTGGCCGGCGTCCTCTACGCCAACCGGATCGAGGTCGTCGACGCCGCCATCTACTCGCGCCAGCCGGTCGACCCCGACGAGGAGGCCGAGGCGCTCGACGTCTTTCGCGTGCGCGACGGCATGCGCCGCCCGGTGATGGACGAGGGGCGCTGGAAGAAGGTCCGCGAGGACCTGGAGAACGTCCTCTCCGGCAGGGTGTTGGGGGAGGCGCTGGTGGCCGCCCGCCCGCGCGGCGACTCGATCGCCGCCTGGCGCACGCCCGCCGTGCCGACCGAGGTCAAGATCGACAATGACGTCAGCCGCGACTTCACCGTCCTGGAGATCGTCACCGAGGACCGCCCCGGCGTCCTCTACCTGATGACCCGCACGCTCTACAACGAGAGCCTGGACATCCACCGCTCGAAGATCGCCACCGAGGCCAACCGCGCCATCGACGTCTTCTACGTGCGCGACAAGGCGAACCTGGTGAAGATCACCGACCCCGAGCGGATGGTGCGGCTCAAGACGACGCTTCTGGACCTGCTGGCCGACAGGTAGACTCGCCGCCGATGACCGCGCTCCCGCTGCTGATCGCGCTTCTGGCTCAGGACACCGGCGCCGCCGCGCCGCTGCTCGAGAAGGGCGAGCAGCTGTTTCGCCAGGGCGACACCGCGGGCGCGCTCGGCGCCTTTCAGAAGGCGGCCAAGGCCGAGCCGGGTGACGCCCGCCCGCACTACCTCGCCGGCGTGGCGCTGGAGAAGAAGGGGGACGCCGCCGGCGCCACCGCCGAGTACCGCAAGGCGGTCGGCCTCAAGAGCGACTTCCCCGAGGCGCGCAACAACCTGGGGGCGCTGCTGATCGCCGCCGGCGACGCGGCCGGCGCCGCGCGCGAGCTGGAGGCGGCGGTCCGGACCAAACCCGACTACGCCGAGGCCCAGTACAACCTGGGCGTGGCGCGCGACGCGCTCGGGAAGAAGCCCGAGGCGGTCGCCGCCTACCGCGAAGCCGTCCGGCTCAAGCCCGGCGACGCCGGCTACCGGCTGAACCTGGGGGCGGCGCTCCGCCGCACGGGCGATCTGCCGGGCGCCGTCGCCGCGCTCAAGGACGCCACTCGGCTGGCGCCGCGCGATCCGGTGGCCTGGGCCGACCTCGGCATGGTCCTCTCCGACCAGAAGGACCTCGCGGGCGCCCACACCGCGCTCGACAAGGCGACCAAGCTCAAGCCGGACTTCGCGCTCGCCTGGAACCGGCTCGGTCGCGTCGCGCTCAAGCAGGGGCAGCTCCCGACGGCCGTCGCCGCCCAGGAGCGCGCGCGCAAGCTCGAAGCCAAGAACGGCGCCTTCGCCGCCGATCTCTGCCGCGCGCTGCTCGAACAGAAGGACGCCGGCCGCGCCGCCGGTGAGTGCCGCGCCGCCGTCGAGCTCGATCCCAAGAACCCGCTCGCCCACTACGAGCTGGTCAAGGTCCTGGTCGCCAAGGGGGACTGCGGCGACGCCAAATCGGAGCTCGCGCGCTTCAAGGCGCTCCCGGGCGTCAAGCCCGAGGCGCAGAAGCAGGCCGACGCCATCGTCGCCACCTGCAAGAAGCGCTAGGCCGCGCCGTCCACACGCTTCCCGGGTCGACCCCCGGTCGCGTCATCGGCTCCACAATACCTCAACAGCATCCTGGCGGGCCGCTCTCGGCTTGCCGACCGGGAGGGGGCTCGGCTAATCTCCCGAGATGCTGCCGGACGGTCATCTTCGGGAAGCCCTCACCTTCGACGATGTCCTCTTGGTCCCGGCCGAGAGCGACGTCATCCCCAAGGACGTCGAGGTGCGGACCGAGCTCACGCCCGGGATTCGCCTGGCCATCCCCATCGTGTCGTCGGCGATGGATACGGTGACCGAGGCGGCCACCGCCATCTGCATGGCGCGCGACGGCGGCATCGGCATCGTCCACAAGAACTTCTCCATCCCCGAGCAGGCGCTGGAGCTCACCAAGGTCAAGAAAGCGGAGAGCGGCGTGGTGGTCAACCCGGTCACCGTCGGGCCCGATCAGAAGCTGGCCGCCGCGCTCGAGCTCATGAAGCGGCACGAGATCTCCGGCCTGCCGGTGGTCGCCGCCGACGGGCGGCCGGTCGGCATCCTCACCAACCGCGACATCCGGTTCGAGCGGAACCTCGACCAGCCGGTGAGCGCGATGATGACCAGGAAGCTCATCACCATCGCCGAGGGGACCAGCGTCGAGAGCGCCAAGGAGCTCTTGCACAAGAACCGCATCGAGAAGCTGCTGGTGATCGACGGCGGCGGGTTCCTCAAGGGCCTGGTCACCATCAAGGACATCGAGAAGGCCCAGGCGCACCCCTACGCGGCCAAGGACGACTTCGGCCGCCTGCGCGTCGGCGGGGCGGTCGGCGTGGGACCGGATCGCGACGAGCGGGTCGACGCGCTCCTCAAGGCCGGCGCCGACGTCATCTGCATCGACACCGCGCACGGCCACGCCAAGGCGGTGGTGCAGGCGGTCGCCGACGTCCGCCGCAACTTCCCCAAGGCCCAGATCATCGCCGGCAACGTGGCGACGGGCGACGCGGCGCTGGCGCTGGCCAAGGCCGGGGCCGACGCGGTCAAGGTCGGCATCGGTCCCGGGTCGATCTGCACGACCCGCGTGGTGGCCGGCGTCGGCGTCCCGCAGATCACCGCCATCAACGACTGCGCCAAGGCGGTCGCTTCGCTGAACGTGACGATCGTGGCGGATGGCGGAATCAAATACTCCGGCGACGTGGCCAAGGCGATCGCCGCCGGCGCCAACTGCGTGATGATCGGCAGCCTGTTCGCCGGCACCGACGAGGCGCCGGGCGAGATCATCCTCTACCAGGGGCGCAGCTACAAAGTGTACCGCGGGATGGGCTCGCTCGGTGCCATGCGGGCCGGGAGCCGCGACCGCTATTTCCAGGGCGACGTGACGAGCGACGCCAAGCTGGTCCCCGAGGGGATCGAGGGGCGCGTGCCGTACCGGGGGCCGCTGTCGCAGTCGCTCTACCAGCTGATCGGCGGGCTCAAGTCCGGCATGGGCTACACCGGCTGCCGCACGATCGAGGAGCTGCGGACCAAGGCGCGCTTCGTGCGGGCCACGGCGATGGGGCTCCGCGAGTCGCACGTGCACGACGTCATCATCACCAAAGAGGCGCCCAACTACCGTGTGGAGCAGTGAGCGCTCCAGCAGCTGTTAGACGCGACCTGATCCTGATCCTCGATTTCGGCGGGCAGTACACGCAGCTCATCGCGCGGCGGGTGCGCGAGCAGAACGTCTACTCGGAGATCCACCCGTTCAACCTGCCGGTGGCCAAGATCCGGGAGCTCGGGCCGCGCGGGATCATCCTCTCGGGGGGGCCGGCCTCCTGTTACGCCGCCGGCGCGCCGCGGGTGAGCCGCGAGGTCTACGACCTGGGGGTGCCGATCCTGGGGATCTGCTACGGCACGCAGCTGACCGCGCTGCAGCTCGGCGGCCAGGTGGTCGCCGCCGAGCGCCGGGAGTACGGCCGGGCGACGGTGAAGGTGACCGAGCCGGGCGAGCTGTTTCACGGCTTCGTCGCCGGCGAAGAGATTCCGGTCTGGATGAGCCACGGCGATCGCGTCGAGTCGCTCCCCGCCGGGTTCGCGGTCGTCGGCGAGAGCGCCAACTGCCCCGCGGCGGCGGTGGCGGCGCCGGGGCACAAGTTCTGGGGCGTGCAGTTCCACCCGGAGGTGGTGCACACCCCGCGCGGGACGGAGATCCTGGCCAACTTCCTCTTTCGCATCTGCCACGCCGAGCCGAGCTGGACGATGGCCGGCTTTGCCGGTGAGGCGGTGGCCGCGGTCGCCGCCAAAGTGGGGGCCTCGGGGCGGGCGGTGTGCGGCCTCTCGGGCGGCGTCGATTCGTCGGTGGCGGCGGCGCTGGTGCTCAAGGCCATGGGCGCGCGCCTGACCTGCATCTTCGTCGACACCGGCCTGCAGCGGGCGGGCGAGGCGGCGCAGGTCGAGTCCCTGTTTCGCGACGCCTTTCGGGCCGACCTGCGGGTCGTCGACGCGAGCGCGAGATTTCTGGGCAAGCTGGCCGGCGTCACCGATCCCGAGCAGAAGCGGAAGATCATCGGCCGCGAGTTCATCGCCGTCTTCGAAGAAGAGGCCAAGAAGCTGGGGGACGCCGAATTCCTGGTGCAAGGGACGCTCTATCCCGACGTCATCGAGTCGGTGTCGTTCAAGGGGCCCTCGGCGACCATCAAGTCGCACCACAACGTGGGCGGTCTCCCCGAGCGGATGCGCCTCAAGCTGATCGAGCCGCTGCGCGAGCTGTTCAAGGACGAGGTCCGGGCGCTGGGCGCCGAGCTGGGGCTCCCCCGCCACGTCCTCTGGCGGCAGCCGTTCCCCGGGCCGGGCCTGGCCGTCCGGGTGCTCGGCGAGGTGACGCGCGCCCGCTGCGACGTGCTGCGCGCCGCCGACGTCATCATCGAGCAGGAGATCCGCGCCGCCGGGCTCTACGAGTCGATCTGGCAGTCGTTCGGCGTCCTCCTGCCGGTGCGCACCGTCGGCGTGATGGGCGACGAACGGACCTACGCCGACGTGCTCGCCCTGCGCGCCGTGCACTCCAAGGACGGCATGACCGCCGACTGGGTTCCGCTCCCGTACGATCTGCTCGCCACCCTCTCGTCGCGTATCGTGAACGAGGTCAAAGGGGTGAACCGCGTCGTCTATGACATCTCGTCGAAGCCCCCCGCGACGATCGAGTGGGAATAGCGCCGCCCTGAGCGCGTCGCTCGCCGGAGCGGCGTTGGCGTCGCTCGCCTGGGCGGCGCTGGCGTTCGCCGAGCCCACCCCTTCGACCGAGCTGGCGAGCACGCGCGGCGGGATCGCCGTCGACTGGCGCGCCGGGACCGTCTCCGCCTCGGGCGGCGCCGCCGCCGATCTCCACATGCCCAGCGTCGACCTGGCGCGCCCGGGCGCCGAGCGGCGCGCGCGCGCCGCGGCGCTGGCCAAGCTGCGGATCGCGCTCGGTGCCCTGCCGACGGGGAACGGGCACGCGCTCGATCCCGATCGAATCGATCGCGCGCTCGGCCGCGCCCGCGCCACCGACGTCCAGTACCAGTCGAACGGCGGCGCGGTGGTGCGGATGGAGGTGGCGTTCGCCGACTGGCTGGAGGATCCGGCGGCGCCCGCCGTGACGCTCGCGGTTTACGAAGCCCACCTCGGCGCCGCGCCGCCCGCCCTGGTGGGCGGTCGGGAGATCACCCTCGGCGCGGCCACCTACGCGGTGGGGACCGCTCCGGCAGACGCGCACGCGCACGCCGCGCGGCTCGATCACGCGGGCCGGCTGGTGGTGGAAGGCGGCGCCGAGCTGGCCGCCAAGCTCGCCCGGGGCGCCGCTCTGATCTACGTTCAGAAGGTGCTGCGGTGAAGATGCCCCTCCGGACGACTCAGTTCCTGCTGCTCGTCGTGTTTCTCGCCGGGGCCGGGCCCGCCTCGGCGCAGGCGCCCGTGCCGGCGGCGCCCGCCGCGCCGACGGGACCCGCGCCCGTCACGGTCCCCAACATGCCGGGCGCGCGCATCACGACCGGGCAGGCGCCGGTGGTGGGGGGCAACGCCGCGGGGGCGCGCGAGCGGGCGCTCGACGACGCCCTCCGGCAGGCGGTCGACCAGACGATCGACGAATTCGCCGATCCGCAGGCGCGGACCGCGGCCGCCAAGACCATCCGCGCCATCGAGACCAAGGCGCGCAGCTACGTGGGGAGCTACCGGACGCTCGAGGAAGGGGAGACCGGCGGCATCTACACCGTTCGCGTGGAGGCGGAGGTCGATCGGGTCGCCGTCCGGAACAGGCTCGAACGGGGGGCGGCGCCCGCGGTCCCCGCCACGGCCGCCCGCCCGGCGACGCCCTCGATTGTGGTGCTCCCCGGAGAGGGCGCCACCCCGGCGTTCGCCGCCGCGGTGGCCGCCGCGCTCTCCAGCGCCGGGTTGCGCGCGCGTGCCGCCGCTCCCCCCGCGCCGACTTCGGGCCCGAGCGCCACCGTGACGGCCGCGACCACCGACGAGGGGCCGCTGCGTGGCACGGGGCGCGTCTCCGTCGCCTGCCGGGGCGCGGCGCGGTTCACCGGCCTCTCCCTCCCCGAGCGCGCCGCCGCCACCCGGGGGTTTGCCGACGACGCGCGCGCCGGCCAAGCCGCCTGTCTCGACCGCCTGGCGGCCGCGCTGGCGACCGAGATGTCCTCGGCGCTGGTCTCGGTGGCGGCCCCGACCTCCGACCTGCCGGTGCTGACCGTCGACGCCGACGTCGTCGAGCCGGCGGCGGTCGCGGCGCTGCTCAGGAGCGTTCGGGCGGTGGGGGCCGTCTCCTCCGCCGACCTGGTGCGGGTCGGGAGCGGACACGCCGAGATCCGCGCGCGCACCCGCTCGGCGCCGGCGCCGCTGGCCGCCGCCCTCTCGCGCGACGCCGACCCGATGATCACCTTGAGTGACGTGCAGGCCTCCGGCGCCGTCATCAAGCTGCGCGCCCGCCTGCGCGCCCCCGCGGGCCCCGAGACGGGGAGCAACCCATGACCACGACGCGCCTCCGACGCTGCATCCGCGCGCTTGGCGCCCGCCTCTTCCTCTCGGGCGCGCTCCTGCTCGCCTCCGCGACTGCCGGCGGCTGCGCCCACACGCTGGGAGAGGGGGCGGTCGGCCTCCGCGTCGAGTGCAACCTCCCCGACGCCACCGTCTGGATCGACGACCTCTTGGCCGGCAGCGCCAAGGAGTGGAAGAGCGAGGGCCACCAGCTCCGCGCCGGCTTCCACCGGATCGAGATCCGCCACCCCGGCTACTACTCGTTCTTCCAGGAGGTCGACCTGCCGCCCGGCAGCCGCACCGTGGTCAACGCCAAGCTCCGCGAAACCCTGGATTAGGAGCTCCGGAGCGCGGCACAATCACCCGTAAAACTTAAGCCAGCTGCTCACAGAATTCGATCTGGCGGGGGACCTTGTAGGGCGCCAGGTTCCGGGCGCAGTGGTCGATGATGTCCTCGGCGCGGCAGACGCCGGCGCGGACGACCCGCGCCACGACCATCGGGCCGCCCAGATCGTCGGTGACGATGCGGACCTCGGCGGCCTTGACCTTGGGGAAGGCCTCCAGGCACCCGGCCACCTCGCCCAGCGCGACCCGCTTGCCGTCGACCTTCACCAGGTCGTCCTCGCGCCCGGTGATGACGGTGCGGCCGGCCTTGTCCTGCTGGCCGAGATCGCCGGTGCGCAGCCAGCCGTCGTCGACACCGCCGATCGGGATGCCGTCGCCGCGTTTGGGGAGATGGATCTTCGGCACCGAGGCGACCGACAGCGCGCGCGAGCGGACCCAGATGGGACCGGCCTCGTTGGCTGACAGGCGATCGCCCTTGGGGCCGGCGACGCGCAGCTCGACCCCCTCGAACGTGCGTCCGACGCTCTCCGGATCTTTGCCGCCGCGGTCGATCGCCAGCGGGCCCGCCTGCGTGCTGTGATAGCAGGAGAGCAGCCGCACGCCGAATCTCTGCTGGAAGGTCTCCGCGATGCTGGCCGGCAGCGCCGACCCCGAGCTCAAGAAACGGGCGCCACCGTTCTTGAGCGGCTTGACCGTCGGGACGCGCACGAGCGATCCGAACAGCGCTGGCGTCCCGGCGAAGAGATCGATCTTCTGCTCGCGCAAGAGCTTGGCGATTCGCTTGGGCGAGACCTCATCCTCGAGGAAAAGCGTCGCGCCCGTCGCCAGCGAGGTCAGCAGGCCGAAGTCGAAGCCGTAGCTCCCGTGCAGGGGGAGCGAGCAGAGGATGCGATCGGTCGCCGAGACCTCGAGCGTCTTGCGGATAGCCTCCGCGGCCGCCTCCAGGTTGGTGGAGGTCTTGAGCACCCCCTTGGGATCCCCGCCGATGCTGGCCGTCAGCTGCACCACCTCGGGGGCCCCCGAACCGTTGGTCAAACCGGCCGGCGGGCTGCGCTTGTAGAGCCCACAGGTGAGCAGCGTCCCTTGCAGCCGGCGCCGCGATTCAGGGACGAACTTCGACGGCGGCCCGGCCGGCGGGCGCGGGGCCACCGGACCCGCATAGTAGGGGAGCCCGGCGGTCGCCTGGCCGCCTTCGCCGCCGCGCGGGCGGGTGATGAGCGCGCGCAGCGGCGCCGCCTCGAGCACCATCTCGAGCTCGCGGTTCCCGGTGGTCGGATCGAGCGGCACGATGACGGCGTCGATCTTCGACAGCGCCAGCGCCAGGATGACGAAGTCGGGGACGTTTCCCAGCATGAGGCCGACCCAGGCGCCCGACGCGATCCCCAGCGCGTGCAGCTCCTGGGCGCGCCGGTCGACGCGGTGGAGCAGCCCCCGCCAGGAGAGATAGGTGTCGCGATAGACCAGTGCCTTCCCACTGCTCTGGTTCGAGGCGACGCTCGAAAGCCATTCGTAAAGCTGCATGCTGCGCGCGGGGCCTTTCGGAAAGCGCCGGCCAGTCTATACGCCGACGGTGACCGGCCACAAGGCCCCCACCGGCGGGGCCGGACAAGAGGCGCTTCGCCGCGAGATTATCGCGTCGGGGCGAAGGCGGCTTCGCCGACGGAGCCCCATCGCGGGAGGTTCGGAACCCCTCCAGGGTTCCGAGATTATCGCGCAGCGACGAGGTGGGTGCCCGAACGTTCGGTCTTCTCGTTCAGGTACTCGCTGACGATGTGGCGCCCGACGTAAGTGGCCTTGATCCGCCAGTTGGGGGCGTTGCCGAGGACCACGGCGAAGGCGATGGTCGGGTGGTCGGCCGGCGCGTACCCCACGAACCAGCTGTAGCCGAGGGGACCGTGGTCGGTCTCCGCGTTCAGTGTCCCGGTCTTGCCGGCGACCTCCACCGGCAAAAGGCGCTGTCCCCGCTTGTTGCGGAAGGTCCCCTTGGCGGTGCCGATGCGGGTGGTCAGCTCCATCATCCGCCCGACCTCGGCGGCCGCCTCGGGGTCGGCGACGTGGCGGGGGGCGGCCACCGCCAGTTGCTCGACGCGGCCGCTGCCGTCGACGGCGCGCTCGACGAGCGTGGGCGTCGGCATCTCGCCGCGGTTGGCGATCGTTGCGGCCAGCAGCGCTGCGTGCATGGGCGAGAGCGTCGAGTGCCAGAATCCCGCCGAGGCCCGCGCCATCTCCAGCTTGTTGTTCGCGGGGACGTCGAGGTGCGACGGCTCGACGGGGATCTCGAAGGGGATCGCCTCGCCGAAGCCGAAATCCCGGCCTTCGCGCAGCAGATCGGCCGGTGTCAGGTGCTCGGTCACCAGCTTGGCGATGATCGCGTTCTGCGACTTGCCGATGCCGTAAGCCAGCGTCGCGCAGCTCTTGTCGATGGCGGGGATGTCGACCAGGTTGTCCGGAAGCACCGCCGAGACACCGCCGTGGTAGCAGACGCGCGTCGCGCCGGTGACGCCGCCGCTTTCGACCAGCGCGGTGGCCGAGACGACCTTGAACACGGAGGCCGAGGGGGCCCAGGCCCGCAGCGCGAGGTCGGCGGGGCCGAGGCGCGAATCGGCGGCGGAGCGCCCCACCATCGCCAGCACGCGCCCGTCGGGGATCGAGACCACGACGGCGCCGGCGTACGGGATCTGGAACGTGCGCAGGACGTCGTCGGTGCTGGTCTGCAGGCGCGGATCGAGCGTCAGCTCGGCGTGACCGCCATCGGTCAGATCGGCGACGAAGCGGTGGCCGGTGAACCGGATCGACTCGGGTTTAACGCCGGGCGATTGGCCGCGGGCCGGCAGCGAGACGAAAAGAAGAGCGGCGACCGTTGCGATCCGGTGGGTATGTGCCATAATGACACCGTCATACATGTAGGTATAAGTGTCAAATTATCCTCCTCTTGCTGCCTTCGCTGCTTTGACCTAGCCTGCTTCGCCGGACCCCGTGGCGCGCCATCCCCGAGATCCCAACGACACTTCCGAATCGGACCACGTCCGAGCGAAGACGGTCGTCACCAGCATCAGCCGGATCACCGAGCGTCCGGCCGGTAACGAGGCTTGCCTGGTCGTTATTTACGGTTCCGAGCTGGGGAAGAAATACAACCTCAACGCGGCGTCGATGGTGATTGGCCGTTCGTCGAAGTGCGACATCCAGATCGACCAGGAGTCGATCTCCCGCAATCACTCGAAGATCGTGAACACCGGGAAGTCGATCTTGGTGCGCGATCTCGGATCGACGAACGGGACCTACGTCAACGACGAGCCGGTCGACGAGTACGTGTTGCGCGACGGTGACCTGATCAAGATCGGGCGCACGATCTTCAAGTTCCTCACTGGCGGCAACATCGAGAACGCGTACCACGAGGAGATCTACCGCCTGACCACGGTCGACGGGCTCACGCAGATCTTCAACAAGCGCTATTTCCTCGACACAATCGAGCGGGAGATCGCGCGCGCGCACCGTTACCGCCGGCCGCTGTCGCTGGTGATGTTCGACATCGACCACTTCAAGAAGGTGAACGACGGCTACGGCCACCTGGCGGGCGACTACGTGCTCAAGCACCTGGCGCAGACGGTGCGCGCCAAGATCCGCCGCGAGGACTGCTTCGCCCGCTACGGCGGCGAGGAGTTCGCCATCGTGCTGCCGGAGATCGACGGGGGGAGCTGTTTGCCCTTCGCCGAGAAGATCCGACAGATCGTGGAGAAGACCGAGTTCAAGTTCGAGAACGTGCGCATCCCGGTGACGATCTCCATGGGGATCGCGACGGTCGACGCCGAGCTCACGGAGCCGGCGGCGATCATCAAGCGGGCGGACGAGCGTTTGTACGAGGCGAAAGCCAGCGGGCGCAACCGCGTCTGCGCGTAACTCCACCTTCGGCGGCTGGCCTTCGGCGGCCGCCTCGGCGCCTCCTTGGCGCCGAGGGGCAGCGCCGGGCTGCGTGTGGCGTTGGTTCTCGAGCCGCCCTGGGCTCGCCTGCGGCTCGCCCGAGCTTCCCTCGGCTCCGTTACGCGCGGCTGCGTGCCTCGCGTCTCGTCCGGGCGCCTTGTCCCGCGCTGCGTGCGGCCCTCGCGGGTGACCCGAGCCCTCTGGCTCCCGCAACCCGAAATGGAGCGCGGTCCGCGCAACTCGAAATGGAGCGCGGTCCGCGCCGCCCGAAAACGGAACCAGCGGGGCGCAGGAGCCCATCGCAGCGGGGCGCAGGAGGCCACCGTATGGCGTCGGGGAAGCGCGAGCTCCGGTCGCGCGAGCCCATCGCAGCGGGGCGCAGGAGGCCATCGTATCGCGTCGGGGGAGCGCGAGCTCCGCTCGTGCGAGCCCATCGCGGGAGGTCCAAGGAACCCTCCCAGGGTTCCTTACTTAATTGACGGTTCGAGAACTCCGTCCTCGTCATCCTTGGCGGGATGAGGCGGCGCGGCGGGCGAAGCGGACGACGCGTGCCAGCGGTGGGCGCGTGGCGGGGGCGACGCCTTGCCCTCGCCGATCGCGCCGCCGGCGCCCTCGACGGGCGGGGGCTCGATGTCGGCGCGGCGGAGCGTCGCGAACAGGGGAGAGGGGAGGTTGGGGACGACGTACATCGTCTTGGGCTCGTAGCCCGACTTCTTGAAGTGGAACTCCACGGCGGAGTCGCTGTAGGCGACCTCGATCGACAGCGGCGTCAATCCGAGCGTCTTGCCATCGGCGCGCACGACGACCGCGCCGTCGGGATCGGAGTTGAAGTTCACCCGGACGGTCGCCGGGTGCAGGGGGAGGCTGGCGGCCGGGAGCGGGCGGTGGTTGTCGTTGCGGTGGCCGAACAGCAGGAAGGCGGCCAGCGTCGCCGAGCCGATCCCGACCAGCAGCACCAGCCGGCTGCCGGGCTTGGTCCGGATCAGGTTGTCGATGTTCTCGATCAGCTCGCCGCGTCCGGACGGCGTTCCGCCGGGCGGGGGCGGGGTGATGATGTTGGCCGCGTCCATCAGCGCGGAGCGCGCCTCGATGTCGGCGCGCGCCATCGGGGCCGCGGCGCGAGCGATCCCCGAGAGGTCCTCGGGAATGCCGATCTCGGGCGCGGAGCTGGCGTAGCGCTCGGGGTCGAGCAGCGCCTCGCGCAGGTCGGACATGGTCTGGAACCGCTGATCGCGGTCCTTGGCCAGCACCCGGTACATGATCGCGTCCATGTACTCGGGGAGGTCGGGGACCACGCTGCGGACCGAGGGGGGCGGCATGGTGACGTGCTTGACGATGATCTCGCCGTAGCCCTCGCCGCCGAAGGGGACCTTCCCCGTCAGCATCTCGAAGATGAGCACGCCGAGCGAGTAGATGTCGGCGCGGTAGTCGATCTCGGTCTTCCCCTCGCACTGCTCGGGGGACATGTAATAAGGCGTCCCCATCACCGAGCCGGTGCGGGTCTTGTGCGTCACCTTCTGGTCGTTTTGGGTCAGCTTGGCGAGACCGAAGTCGAGCACCTTGACGAACTCGCGGTTCGCGCCGCGGTTGCAGAGGAAGATGTTCTCCGGCTTCAGGTCGCGGTGGATGATCCCCTGCTGGTGCGAGGCGTTGAGCGCGTCGGCGATCTGCGCGCCGATCGACATGGCCTGGTTGAGCGGAATTCGCTTCTCCCGCTTGAGGCGGTCGGAGAGCGACTCGCCCTGCAGGTACTCCATCACGAAGTAGAACTCGCCCTCGTGGGTGTTCCCGAAGTCGGCGATGTCCACGATGTGCTCGTGGCCGATCTGGTTGACCGCCTTGGCTTCGGTGATGAAGCGCGAAACCACGTCGGAGTTCTTCGAGAGCTCCGGGTGGATCGCCTTCATGGCGACCTTCTTGCCGATGACCGGGTGCTCCGCCAAGTAGACCACCCCCATGCCCCCCTCTCCGAGTTTGGCGGTGATCTTGTAGTTACCGATCGTGTGCCCGATATCGATCATGAAGCCGGGGGCTAAGTCTCCAGTTTATAGCTGAACTGTATAGTGCCGCACGAATATAACGTACGAGAAGCCAATCGTTTCCCGAGGTGTCATCCAAAAATGATCGACCGCCGTTGAACGAGCAGGTCGGCGATCATTCCGTCGATGCCCGTGCGGACCGCCTCGGCGACGCGCGTCGTCCCCTGGACGTCGCCCGGCGCCGGGGGCGCGATCGGGGAGCCTATCTGGATGGTCCATTTGGTCGGAACGGGGAGCAGGCCAAGGGGTCCAAGCCATGGAAACGTCGGCGTAATTGGAATGTAAGGCAGCCCCAGCGGCTCTGCGAGAGAGGTGATTTTTGCGATGACTGGATGGATCTCCTCGGCGCCCACGATGGCCACCGGAAGGAGCGGGACCTGAGCTTCGCTGGCCAGCCGGACGAACCCGCCGCGCCCGAAGCGGGCCATCCGATAGCGTTCCCGGTACAGCTTTCCGACACCTTTCAGGCCTTCGGGAAACACGGCGATGAGCTCCCCCGCCGAGAGAAGGGGTAACGCGGTTTCCCGTGACGCGCGGACGCCGCCGATTCGCGCCACGATGTTGGCCATCCACCCCGACCGGAAGGCGAAGTTGGCCACCAGGGGCCTGACACGTCTGTGACTCGGGTGGTCGCGGTGGATGCCGTGCAGGAGGAGCGCCCCATCGTAAGGGATGCCGCCCGAGTGGTTGCCGACCAGCATGGCGGCGCCGGACGCCGGGACGTTCTCGACCCCGAGCAGCCGGACACGGAAGTAACGCGACCAGAGGAACTCGAGCAGCGGCGCGGTCCGTTCGAGGAAGGTGGGATCGTGCCCGCCGTCCGGAAGCTCGGCGGCCCGTTGGGCGGTCGGGCCGTAGGCCGAGCGGATCTGTTCGATGACCGCGGCCAGCGCCGACCGGACGGTCCCCTCAGAGCTGGCAGTCGCCACGGGCGCCTCCGAGGGAGTCGATCATCGCGAGGAAGTCTGCCGGCGGCTCGGCGCGGAGCTCGATCGGCTCGCCCGTGACCGGGTGCGGGAACCCGAGCAGCCCGGCGTGCAGCATGAGCCGCGGGGCGGGGTAGGGTTTTTGCCCCGCGCGGAACAGCTCGCGCACGTAGACGGTCTCGCCGAGCAGCGGATGCCCGCGCTCCGAAAGGTGGATGCGGATCTGATGCGTTCTTCCGGTCTCGAGTCGCACGCGGCAAAGTGTAGCGACGATCGGGCGCGTCGGCTCGCCCCGGGGCGCGGATTTTTGCCGCGCGTAGTGACGGAGCGGCTCGACGTAGGTGATGGCGAGCTGGCCCTGGTCGGGGTAGCGGGTCGAGCCTCGGATGCCGTCGCCTCGGTCGGCGACGAGGCGCGATTCGATCCGCTGGGCGGCGACGTCCCCTTCGGCCACCGCCAGGTAGGCGCGCGTGGCGGTGTGGCGCTGGAAGACCTCGTGCAGCCCGCGCTCGGCGAGCCGCGTCTTGGCGAACACCAGCAGGCCCGAGGTGTCCTTGTCGATCCGGTGCACCGTGTAGAGCGGCGTCGCGGTGGCGCGCTTGCCGGCGCGGCGCCAGGCGGCGCGGATGAGATCGAGCGCGGTGCCGGTCTCTTTTCGATCGTAGGGGACGCTGGAGATGCCGGAGGGCTTCTCGATCATCACCAGGTGGGCGTCTTCGAGCGCGATCCGGAAACCAGCGGGGAGGGTCTGGGGCCTGGGGGCGTTGGGGCGGAGCTCGACGCGCTGACCTGCGCGCACGCGGGCGGCGGGATCGAGGGCCCGCTCGCCGTCGAGGCTCACCTTGCCAGTCGTGCAGAGCGCGCGCACTTCGCTCCAGCTCTTGTCGGGCAGACGCCGCCGCAGGGCCGCGGCCAGGGTCACCCCGTCGTCCGCCGCCTCGAGCGCGAATGCGAGCGGGTGCGCTTCAACCACGGACGAGATCGGCGACCTTGGCCAGCGCGGCGTCGAGGGCCGCGGGATCTGACCCGCCCCCTTGCGCCATGTCCGGCCGGCCGCCTCCCTTCCCGCCGACGGCCTTGGCCACCTCGCCGACGATCTTGCCGGCGTGGTGCTTGCCGACGAGATCGGATGACACCACCGCCACCAGCGCGATCTTGTCCCCCTCCACGCCGGCGAGCACGACGACGCACGAGCCGAGCTTGTCGCGCAGCTGGTCGGCCACCTCCCGCAGCGCCTTGGGATCGGCGACGTCGGCGCGGGTCGCCAGCACGCGCACGCCGCCGACGTCGCGGGCCTCGGCGGCAAGGTCGCGGCCGCCGCCCGAGGCGAGCTTGCGCCGCAGCTTCTCGAGCTCCTTCTCGAGCGCGCGCTGGTCGGCCTGGAGCTTGCCGATGCGCGCCGCCACCTCGAACTCTCCTGCGCGAAGAAGCCGCCCCGATTCGAGGAGCTCGGACTCCATCTTGCGCACGTAGCCGAAGGCGCCGGCGCCGGTGGCGGCCTCGACGCGGCGGACCCCCTGGGCGATGCCGGTCTCCTCGGTCAGCTTGAAGAGGGCGATGTCCCCGGTCCGGGCCACGTGCGTGCCGCCGCAGAACTCCTTCGACTCGCCCATCGTCACCACGCGGACGGTGTCGCCGTACTTCTCCCCGAAGAAGGCGATGGCGCCGGCCTGCTTGGCCTCGCCGATCGGCAGCACGGCGGTGTCGGTGGCGACGTTCTTGCGGATGCGCGCGTTGACCAGGTCCTCGACCTTCTGCTTCTCCTCGTCGGTGAGCGGCGCCGTGTGCGAGAAGTCGAAGCGGAGGCGATCGGGCGCCACCAGCGAGCCCTTCTGGGTGACGTGCGTTCCCAGGACCTGGCGCAGCGCCCAGTGCAGGAGGTGGGTGGCCGAGTGGTTGCGGCGGATGTCGTCGCGCCGCTCGACGTCGACGGTGAGCTCGACGGTGTCGCCGACGCGCAGCTCGCCCGACTCGACCTCGGCGAAGTGGACCCACAGCGTGGAGACCGGCCGCTTGCAGTCGCGCACGGTGAGCTGGGCCTTCGAGGAGGCGGACGAGACGATCCTGCCCGCGTCGCCCATCTGGCCCCCCTGCTCGCCGTAGAACGGCGTCTCGGCGACGATCACCGCCGGGTTCTTCGAATAGGGGCCGATGGCCTCGACCTCCTTGCCACCGTCGATCAGAGCGATGACCTTCGATGTGGCGGAGGTCTTCTCGTAACCGAGGAACTTCGTGGGGCCGATGCGGTCGGCGATCTGCTGGAACACCGCCGCCACCGCCTCCTCGCCGGAGCCCTGGAACTCGCTGCGCCGCCGCTGCTCGTCCATGGCGGCTTTGTAGCCGCTCTCATCGACTTCAATGCCGTGTTGCTCGGCGATCACTTTGGTCAGGTCCAAGGGAAACCCGTACGTGTCGTAGAGTTTGAACGCGAGCGACCCATCGATATCCGCCCACGGTCGTCCGGGTCCGCGAGGACCGACCGATTCTTTGAGCAGGCGGACGCCGCGCTCGAGCGTCTCGCGGAAGCGGACCTCTTCCTCGCGGGTGATCTTGGCGATGAGGCTGGCTCGCTCGCCGAGCTCGGGATAGACGCCGCCCATCGCCTTGACGACGTCGCCCGCCAGCGCGTCGAGGAACGGCTCTTTGATGCCGAGCAGCCAGCCGTGATAGACGGCCCGCCGCATGATCCGCCGGAGGACGTACTCGCGCCCGGTCTTGTCGGGGAAGACGCCGTCGGCGATCAGGAACGCCGTCGCGCGCGCGTGGTCGGCGATGGCCCGCAAGGAGACGCTGTCCCCCTGGTAGTCGGTGGGGGCGAACTTCTTCTTCGCCAGCGCGGCCACTCGATCGATGAGCGGGCGCAGGAGATCCGTCTCGTAGTTCGAGTGCACGCCCTGGAGCACCGCGCAGAGACGCTCGAGCCCCATCCCGGTGTCGACGGACGGCTTCGGCAGCGGGCGGCGATCGCCCGGCGCCACCTGCTCGAACTGCATGAAGACCAGGTTCCAGATCTCGATCCAGCGGTCGCAGTCGCAGGCCGGACCCTGGCAGGCGCCCCCCGCCGCCTCGACGGCGCAGGGGATGTCGCGTCCCTGCAGGTAGTGGATCTCGCTGCAGGGCCCGCAGGGCCCGGTCTCGCCCATGGCCCAGAAGTTGTCCTTGTCGCCGAGCGCGATGATCCGGTCGTCGGGAACGCCCGCTACTTTGCGCCAGAGGACGCGCGCCTCCGCGTCGGACTCGTGGATGGTGTAGACCAGCCGGTCGGGCTTGATGGCGAAGGTCTTGGTCAGAAGCTGGTGGGCGAAGGCGATGGCGTCCGGCTTGAAGTAGTCGCCGAACGAGAAGTTCCCCAGCATCTCGAAGAACGTGTGGTGGCGCGCGGTGCGCCCCACGTTCTCCAGGTCGTTGTGCTTGCCGCCGGCGCGCACGCACTTCTGCGAGCTGGTGGCGCGCGAAAACGTCGCCTTGGCCTTGCCGGTGAAGAAGTCCTTGAACTGGTTCATCCCGGCGTTGGTGAAGAGGAGCGTCGGGTCGTTGTGGGGGACCAGCGACGCGCTGGGCGTCTCCCGGTGGCCCTGCTCGACGAAGTAGTCGAGGAAGGCGCGACGGACGTCGCGCGACAGCGTGGGAACTGAAGGCGAAAGCGAGGGAACTTGCGACGGGTCGGGCATGGGCGCAGCGAAGACTAATCTTCCGCGGCGTCGTCCTCAACAGCGGCGCGCGCTTCGCTCCCCCGGCGCCGCTTGGGCGGCTCGGCCGCCGGCTCGAACGGCTGGCTCCCCGGGAGCTCGGGCGCGCCGAGCGGCCCCGCTCCCTCGAGGCGCTCGCGCGTCTCGGGACCGCTGCGCAGCAACGTCCCGGCGGGCGCCCGGCGCCTCACCGCCGTCGAGGCGACCAGCCGCTGGATGACCGCGCCCCGCAGGACCGCGGCGAGCCGCGCGCGCGGAACGTGCTCCTCGCCGTCGGCCGACGGGCGCGTCAGGCGCTCGACGAGCTGGGCCACGCTGGTCGCCACCAGGCCGCCGAGCACCAGGCGACCCGCCTCCGCCGCCTCGACCGCCAGCCGGACGATCTCCGGATCGCTCAGATCGCCGACCAACAGGAGGTCGACGTCCTGCCGGGTGGCCGAGCGCAGGGCGGCCGCCGCCGAGGGGACGTCGGAGCCGACCTCGCGCTGGACCACCACGCCGCGCCGATCTCGGAGCAGGTGCTCGACCGGGTCCTCGATGGTGACCACGCGGCAGGGGCGCCGGGCGGTCACGTCCTCGACCAGCGCGGCCAGCGTGGTGGTCTTGCCGTCCCCCGGACCGGCCGCCACGACCACCAGGCCCGCGCCGGGGTCGGTCAGCGTGCGCGTCTCGGGCGGGAGCCCCAGCGTGTCGAGCGCCGGGACCTCGGGTGGGATGAGGCGCAGCGCCAGACTGAGCCCGCCGCGGTGGTGAAACAGGTGGGCGCGCTGCCGGCCGCCGTTGCTGGTGGCCAGCGCCACCACGACGTCGCCGGTTCGCTCGAGCGCCTCGCGCCGGCGATCGTTGAGCAGCGACAGCCCCAGGCTGTGCAGGAACTCGCGCGACAGCGGCGGCACGTCGCTGAGCGTGCGCAGCTCGCCCGCGATCCGCAGGATGGGCGAGAGGCCCGGCTTGAAGTGAACGTCGGAGGCGCCCAGCCGGCGCGCCGACAACAGCGTTCGGTCGAAGAATGAGTCCATGTCGGATGCCCTCGCGAATCCCAAGCCCCGACAAGAGTACCAGCTGGCGCGCGCCCTTCGCTTGCTGCACCACCTTTGGGCGGGTTAAGTTGGAGGGCAACCGTGGCTAACCAACCCGCCGCCGCCGGGCAGGAGATCCTGGTCGTCGACGCCGACGAGCAGGTGGTCAAGGGGCTCGACCGGCTGCTCACCAAGGTCGGCCTCATCGTCACGGGCACGCACGATCCGGTCCGGGCGCGCGACCAGCTCCTGAACAAGTTTTACGCCGTGGCGCTGGTCGACGCCGACACGCCGACGCCGGGGGGCGGCATCGAGCTCCTGCAGTTCGCGCGCGACAAGTCACCGCTGACCTCGGTGGTCGTGATGACCGCCCGCAAGTCGTACGAGACGGCGGTGAAGGCCTTCCGGGCAGGCGCGGCCGACGTGGTGCTCAAGGAGCCCGACGTGGTCCCTTACCTGCGCGAACGCGTCATCGAGGCGGCTGGCGAGATCAAGGCCACCGCCGACCGCAACAGCCTGCTGGAGGAGGTGGCGGAGACGCACGAGGAGTTCCTGCGCCGGATGCGCGACGTCTCGCACGAGCTGCTCGACCTCGAGGACCGCGCGTCGGGGCGGACGGTCGACGATGCGGCGGCCGTGGCCGTCATCAGCGTGGTGGTCGTCGACGACGACCCGGGCGCCATCGAGAAGCTCCAGAAGGTCCTCGGCCCCGCGCAGGGGTGGCAGTTCCGCGCCGCGCTCAGCGGCGGCGAGGCCCTGGACGTGGTCACCCAGACGCGCCCCCAGATCGTCATCGTCAAGGAGGACCTCCCCGACCTGCCCGGGAGCATGGTGGTCAACACTGTCAAGGCGAGCGCGCCCGAGGTGCTGACGCTGCTCTACAGCCCGCCCGGCAAGAGCGGGCGCACCGGCGAGGTGAAGATGGTCGACGCCGGCCGGGTCATGACCCTGGTCGGCAGCTACAGCGAGACCGGGCAGCTGGTGGCGCCCCTCGGCGAGATCCGCGAGGCCCTCAAGCAGAAGTCGCACGAGCGCCGCTACCTCCAGGCCTTCCGGCAGAAGCACTTCGAGTTCCTCCAGCGCTACAACGGCATCAAGGGTCGGCTCAAAGAAGAGCTCGACCGCCGCAAGAAGATCCGGACTTAGTCGAGCGCGCAGATCCCGGGGAGGTTGCGATAGAGCTGCCGGCCGTCCAGGCCGTAGCCGACGACGAAGGCGTCAGGAGCCGGGAAGCCCACGAAATCGAGGGGGGCGCTCTCATCACTATATGACGGCTTGGCCAGCAGGGCACAGACGTGGACGCCGGCCGGCCCGCGCGCCCGCAGCAGGTCGAGCAGGTAGCGCAAGGTCAGGCCGGTGTCGACGATGTCCTCGACCAGGAGGACCCGGCGGCCGGCGATGGGGGCCTGCAGGTCGCTGGTGATCTCCACGACCCCGGACGAGACGGTGGCGTCGCCGTAGCTGCGGACGCCCAGGAAGTCGCAGGTCAGCTCGCGGGGGATGGCCCGGACCAGGTCGGCCATGAAGACGAAGGCGCCCCGCAGGACGCCCACCACGGTCAGCGGCCCGGGCGGCAGGCGGGCGTCGATCTCGGCCCCCAACTCGGCGACCCGCCGGGCGATCTGGGCGGCGGAGATGAGCTCCCGGGGCGGCGAGGTCGGCACACCTCCACGGTGCCCCGAGCGGGCACCCCTTGTAAACCTCCGGTCGAGCCCATCCGATGGGAGACCCGATGGAACCTGGCACCTCCTGCGGTTGTCCCTAAAACTGACGAGAGAGGGGACGTCCTCATGACCAAGCGACTCTGGGTGCTGCCACTGATGCTTCTCTGCGCCTGCGCGGGCAAGGCGAAGAACGACGTGACGGTCGTCCCCCCGGGGCCGCCGGTCGAGCAGATCGAGATGGATCCCATCAAGATCGCGGCGGTCAAGGATTCGACCGGGACGCACCTCGAGACCTACGACGTGACGGAGCTGTTCGAGCGCGCCGGCGCGGCGCTGTCGGACAAGCGGTTCGCCGACGCGACCCGTGACTACGACCAGCTGCTCAAGGAGTTCCCCGACACGCGTTACACCAAGGCCTCCCTCTACAACGCGGGCCTGGCGTACGAGGGGCTCAAGGACTGGCAGACCGCGGTCGCCCGGTTTCAGAAGCTGGCCAACGAGCACGCCGACAGCTCCGACGCCAAGGACGCCCTGTTTCAGATGGGCGCCTGCTACGCGGAGCTCGCCAACTGGCCGGCCTCGGCGACGACGTTCGCCCAGCTCCTCGAGCGCAAGGATCTGACCGCCGACGACAAGATCGAGGCGATGGCCCGGCGCGGGTACGCCCAGTTCCAGCTCAAGGATCTCGACACCGCCGAGCGGACGTTCCAGTCGGCCGTCTACTATTTCAACAGCATCTCGAACGACGAGCGGCTGGAGACCGACTTCTACGTCGGGCTCGTTCGCTACGAGCTGGCGGCGATCACCCACGAGCGCTTCCGCGCCGTGCAGCTCGTGCTCCCGGAGAAAGCCTCGCTCGACACCGTGGACAAGAAGGCGATGGGGATCCTGAACGACAAGGCCAAGCTGCTGCTGGCGGCGCAGCGCCAGTACATCGAGACGATCAAGCTCGGTAACCCCCAGTGGGCCTCCGCGGCCGGCTACCAGATCGGGTCGCTCTACGAAGAGCTCTACGACGCCTTCATCCACGCGCCCATCCCCGAAGATCTGATGGGCGAGGCGAACCGGGAGAAGCGGGACGTCTATTACGACGAGCTCCGCAAGGAGATCCGCATCCTGCTCGAGAAGTCGATCCGCACCCACGAGCAGAACCTCGCCATGCTGGAGCGGCTCGGCGTGCAGAACGAGTGGCGGGACAAGTCGAAGGTCGCCTTCGCCAAGCTGCAGAAGCTGCTCGACCCGAGCTACAAGTTCGAGTTCGCCGACCCGGCGTCGGCCGGGAGCGAGACGCCCGCCCCGCCGCCACCACCGGCGCCCACCCCGCCGGCGGGCCGCGGCGGTACGCCCGAGCAAGGTCCCTCGGTGCGAGACCCCAAGGATCAGTCGCCTCCGGCTACGGGGCCAGAGCGCCAGATTCTTTAGGGAAATCGCGGGTCGACGCGCCGCGCTGGCGGTCGCCTGGCAAGAAGCTCGCCAGCCGGCTCATTGTCGCTTGACAGCGTGGCGCGATCGAACTATACGTTCGCGCTCTGCGCGCCGGCCTGGGATAGCTATGTCGAGGCGCGAACAAAGTCAAACTCATCAGAATCACACGACAATGGACAGGGACAGATTCCGGCGCTGGCGTAGCTCAATGGTAGAGCAGCTGATTTGTAATCAGCAGGTTGCGGGTTCGAGTCCCATCGCCAGCTCCTGTGCGGACGATGATAAAGAAATAATCGCGTGGACGAAGCCGAGCTTCGCTCGGCGGAGTCCGTCGCGGGAGGGTTTGGGAGGGGCATGGGTGGGGGCCCCCACCCTCCCCCTCCCATCTGAATCGGACGGGTTCCCGAGTGGCCAAAGGGAACAGACTGTAAATCTGTCGTCTCTGACTTCGAAGGTTCGAATCCTTCCCCGTCCACTGGTCGATCGAACACCCGCGGGAGTAGCTCAGTTGGTAGAGCTCCAGCCTTCCAAGCTGGTTGTCGCGGGTTCGAGACCCGTCTCCCGCTCCATCGCCCACGTAGCTCAGTTGGCAGAGCACGTCCTTGGTAAGGACGAGGTCACCCGTTCAATCCGGGTCGTGGGCTCGAGGTTGGTCTAAGTAAGTCAGGGAACAAAGAGGACAATCCGATGGCGAAAGAAAAATTCATCCGGAACAAGCCGCACCTGAACATCGGGACGATCGGGCACGTCGACCACGGGAAGACGACGCTGACGGCCGCGATCACCAAGGTGCTGACGAAGAAGGGCTTCGCGAAGTTCCTGGCGTACGACCAGATCGACAAG